>NZ_JACCQQ010000046.1:0-14593 GCF_014268345.1 Pseudomonas sp. SWRI18 | reverse complement strand
GGCACAGCAAACATTGATGTTGACTGACCCACCGCTTTCGCGAGCAAGCCCGCTCCCACAGGGGATTGCGCTTAACTGACTGGCATTAGGGTAAGCCCGCTCACTACACACCGTCTTCGAGCAAGCCCGCTCCCACATTGGATATTCATCGGTCATCAAACTCGCCTTTTCGCCAAGCGGGCTGCCGTTTGACCCCATTTGCCGTTATACTCGCCGGCTTTCAAAAGTTCGCCAACGAGTGCTGCCCGCCATGGAAATCAACCCGATCCTTAACACCATCAAGGACCTGTCCGAGCGCTCCGAAACTATTCGGGGGTATCTTTGACTACGATCAAAAGCATGAGCGTCTGACCGAAGTCAATCGCGAGCTTGAAGATCCCGCTGTCTGGAACAAACCTGAATACGCCCAGGAACTGGGCCGCGAGCGCGCTGCGCTGGCGCAGATCGTCGACACCCTCGATGAACTGAACACCGGTCTGGCCGATTGCCGTGACCTGCTGGACATGGCCGTCGAAGAAGACGACGAAGGCGCAGTGGGCGATGTCGTCGCCGAGCTGGCCCGTCTCGAGGAGAACCTCGCCAAGCTCGAATTCCGCCGCATGTTCAGCCACGAAATGGACCCGAACAACGCCTACCTGGACATCCAGGCCGGTTCCGGCGGCACCGAGGCCCAGGACTGGGCCAACATCCTGCTGCGCATGTACCTGCGCTGGGCGGACAAGCGCGGTTTCGAAGCGACCATCATGGAGCTGTCCGCCGGTGAAGTCGCCGGTATCAAGGGCGCGACCGTGCATATCAAGGGCGAATACGCCTTTGGCTGGCTGCGCACCGAGATCGGCGTGCACCGCCTGGTGCGCAAGAGCCCGTTCGACTCCGGCAACCGTCGCCACACCTCGTTCTGCGCGGTTTTCGTCTCGCCAGAGATCGACGACAAGGTGGAAATCGAGATCAACCCGGCCGACCTGCGCATCGACACCTACCGCTCCTCCGGTGCCGGTGGCCAGCACGTCAACACCACCGACTCGGCCGTACGTATTACCCACGTACCGACCAACACCGTGGTCAGTTGCCAGAACGAACGTTCCCAGCACGCCAACAAAGACACCGCCATGAAAATGCTGCGGGCCAAGTTGTACGAGCAGGAAATGCAGAAGCGCAACGCCGCTTCCCAGGCGCTGGAAGACACCAAGTCGGATATCGGCTGGGGCCACCAGATCCGCTCCTATGTGCTCGATGCGTCGCGGATCAAGGATCTGCGCACCAACATCGAACGCAGTGACTGCGACAAGGTACTCGACGGCGATATCGACGAATACCTGGAAGCCAGCCTGAAATCGGGGCTGTAAAGACTGTAGGCGATCCCCGGCCTAAGGCCTGGGACAACGAACCTGATGGAAAATCAAAAGACATGAGCGACCAACAACTCGATCCGCAAGCCCTGCAACAGGAAGAAAACTCCCTGATCGCCCTGCGCAAGGAAAAGCTTGCTGCCGAGCGCGCCAAGGGCAATGCCTTCCCCAATGACTTCCGCCGCGAAAACTACTGCGAGGCCTTGCAGACTCAATACGCGGACAAGACCAAGGAAGAACTGGCAGAGGCTGCGATCCCGGTCAAGGTGGCAGGTCGCATCATGCTCAACCGTGGCTCGTTCATGGTGATCCAGGACATGACCGGGCGTATCCAGGTTTACGTCAACCGCAAGACCCTTTCCGAAGAAACCCTGGCCGCGGTGAAAACCTGGGACATGGGCGACATCATTGCCGCCGAAGGTACCCTGGCCCGCTCCGGAAAGGGCGACCTTTACGTTGAAATGACCCACGTGCGCCTGCTGACCAAGTCGCTGCGTCCGCTGCCGGACAAGCATCACGGCCTGACCGACACCGAGCAACGCTATCGCCAGCGCTACGTTGACCTGATCGTCAATGAAGACGTGCGCAAGACCTTCCGCGTGCGTTCGCAGGTCATCGCCCACATCCGCAGCTTCCTGATGCAGCGTGACTTCCTGGAAGTGGAAACCCCGATGCTGCAAACCATTCCTGGTGGCGCCGCGGCCAAGCCTTTCGAAACTCACCACAACGCGCTGGACCTGCCAATGTTCCTGCGTATCGCGCCGGAGCTGTACCTCAAGCGCCTCGTGGTCGGCGGCTTCGAAAAGGTGTTCGAGATCAACCGCAACTTCCGTAACGAAGGTGTCTCGACCCGCCACAACCCGGAATTCACCATGTTGGAGTTCTACCAGGCCTACGCCGACTACGAAGACAACATGGACCTGACCGAAGAACTGTTCCGCGAGCTGGCGCAGTTGGTACTGGGCAGCACCGACGTGCCGTATGGCGACAAGGTGTTCCACTTCGGCGAGCCGTTCGTGCGCCTGTCGGTGTTTGATTCGATCCTCAAGTACAACCCCGAGCTGACGGCCGACGACCTGAACGACATCGACAAGGCCCGTGCCATCGCCAAGAAAGCCGGGGCCAAGGTGCTCGGTTTCGAAGGCCTGGGCAAATTGCAGGTGATGATTTTCGAAGAGCTGGTGGAGCACAAGCTGGAACAGCCGCACTTCATTACCCAGTACCCGTTCGAAGTGTCGCCGCTGGCCCGTCGCAACGATGACAACCCGAACGTCACCGACCGTTTCGAGCTGTTCATCGGCGGCCGCGAAATCGCCAACGCCTACTCCGAGCTTAACGACGCGGAAGATCAGGCCGAGCGCTTCATGGCCCAGGTGGCCGACAAGGACGCCGGCGACGATGAGGCCATGCACTACGACGCCGACTTCGTCCGCGCCCTTGAATACGGCATGCCGCCAACCGCCGGTGAAGGCATCGGCATCGACCGCCTGGTGATGTTGTTGACCGATTCGCCGTCGATCCGCGACGTGATCCTGTTCCCGCACATGCGGCCCCAAGCGTAACCGTAGCGAAATTCAGAGCCGCCTTTTATAAGGCGGCTTTTTTATGTGGCGTTTATAAGCGTCAAGCAAACAGCGCCAGGTTTTGATCTATTCAAGGATGTAAGTCGTGAACCGCGTAACCGCACAAGAAGGCGCCGCCGGCATTGCCGCTGCCGTGGCTGAAAGCGTCCAGTACCAGGGCCGCAAGGCCAGCCGTCGCGGCAGCGAACAGCGCCGGCAGGACATTCTCGACGCGGCCATGCGTATCGTGGTGCGCGACGGCGTACGGGCCGTGCGCCATCGGGCGGTGGCGGCGGAGGCGGGGGTGCCGCTGTCGGCCACCACCTACTATTTCAAGGATATCGATGACTTGCTCACCGATACCTTTGCCCAATACGTCGAACGCAGCGCCGCTTTCATGGGCAAGCTCTGGGTGCGTAACGAAGGCCTGCTGCGCGAAATGGTCGCGTACGGCGACGGCAGCCCGGCATCCCGCTCGCAACTGGCCGATGACATCGCGCGGCTGACCGCCGACTATGTCTTGCGCCAACTGACCAACCGTCGAGAACACCTGATGGCCGAGCAGGCCTTTCGCCAGGAGGCGTTGCTCAACCCGCGCCTGGCGGAACTGGTGCGTTCCCATCAGCAAATCCTGTTGCAGGGCACCGGGCAGTTTTTCCAGGTATTGGGCTCGCGCGAACCGCAACAGGATGCCAAAGTGTTGACGGCGATAATCAGTCGGATGGAATATCAGGGCCTGTTGGGCGGCGCAGAGCCCCTGACCGGCGAAGAGATGCTTGAGATTCTCAAGCGTTACATGCATTTGGTGTTGGCCTCGGTCTAGCCAGGCCTGTGGGCGATCTGCTTTATGTGGGAGCTGGCTTGCCTGCGATAGCATCACCTCGGTGTACCTGAAGTATCGAGGTGCCTGTATCGCAGGCAAGCCAGCGCCCACATCTGACGGGGTATTACATGAAAACCTGGCGCCTTGCGGTAATCGCCTTGTCGTTCCTGCTGCTCAGCGGTTGCCTGGTCACCTTCAAGAACCCGCTGCCCGCGCGCGAAGCGGCGCCGCATGAGCTGCTGGGCCAATGGGCCAGCAAGAACGCCTGGGGCGAGCCGCTCAATCTGCACATCACCCGCGCCGGCGAACACCGTTATAAAGCCGTGAGCTACCCTACAGCCAAGCCGGGCCAGCGCGACGAGTACCTGTTTACGGTTTCGCGCCATGGCAATCGCTGGTACCTGTCGGCGCCGTTGCCGGCCAAACTGGGTGGGCATTTCATCCTGGCCGGCTTTGAGATCAACGAAAAGCACGAATTGGTGGTCTACAACCTCGACCTCGACCAGATCCACCAGGCCATCGGCCAACAGGCGCTGCATGGCAGCACCGTGGAAACCGCCGAAGGCGATGGGGTGCTGGTCGACAGCGACATGGACCAGGTGTTTGCCTACCTGGATGACCCGGCCAACGCCGATGTATTCGTGGAAGCCGTGCGCTACCGGCGCGCGGGCCAATAACGTTCAAGAGGAAGCACCGGGTGGACGATTACCAGCAGACGATACGCACCTTGTCCGATCGCATTGTGCTGGCGCAAACACCGATACGCGTCCTCGATGCCGTGAAGTGGGACGACCACATTCGCCAGGGATTCCTCAAGGCCAAGGGCAAGGAAATGCCCGCGGTGGACCGTGATTACTATCTGAACCGGCCGCTGTCGTTCGACTCCAGCGCGGTGAAGCTGGAGTTCCAGAACATCGAGCGCGATATCACCCGCCGCCTTGGCCAGTTCAGCCCGGTGGGGCAGATCATGCGCCGCATGTGCAAGGAATACCGCATGGTGGTGCGCATGCTTGAAGCGCGCGGCACCGAGGATTTCGGCCTGATCTCCCAGGAGCTGTACGGCGCCGCTTCCGATGCCTTCCACGCCGGCGATCCGACCCTGGCTGACCTGGGCCTGATGCTGTCCGACTACCTGAACAATATCGACGGCCGTGGCGACCTCAAGGACGAAGCCAAGACCCTCACCGCCAAGGACGCCGTGGCTCTGCTGCAAACCCGCCTGAACAAAGTGTTTGGCGAGGCCGAAGAGACGATCCGCGTGTTCGAGTCCGACGGTATCGTCGCCGACGCCGCGGCGGGCGCCGACTACATCAAGATCCGCGCCGACGCGATGTTCAACGACCGCGATGTACGCGCCCTGGAAGTGCATGAAGGCCTGGTGCATGTGGGCACTACGCTCAATGGCCAGAACCAGCCGATCTGCACCTTCCTGTCCAAGGGGCCGCCGTCGTCCACCGTGACCCAGGAAGGCCTGGCGATCCTGATGGAGATCATCACCTTCGCCTCCTACCCAAGCCGCCTGCGCAAACTGACCAACCGCACCCGCGCCATCCACATGGTGGAAGAGGGCGCCGACTTCCTCCAGGTGTTTGAGTTCTTCCGCGAGCAAGGCTTTGAAATGGCCGAAAGCTATGGCAACGCCAGCCGCGTATTCCGTGGTTCGGTGCCCAACGGCCTGCCGTTTACCAAGGACTTGTCCTACCTCAAGGGCTTCATCATGGTCTACAACTACATCCAGCTCGCCGTGCGCAAAGGCAAGCTGGAACAAGTGCCGCTGCTGTTCTGCGGCAAGACCACCCTGGAGGATATGCGTACCCTGCGCCAGCTGGTCGACGAAGGCCTGGTGGTGCCGCCCAAATACCTGCCGGAACAGTTCCGCGATATGAACGCGCTGGCGGCCTGGATGTGTTTCTCCAACTTCCTCAACCACTTGAGCCTGGATCGGATCGAGGCGGATTACTCCAATATCCTATAGAGACTTTCCCTGACGAAACCCGATCAAAACTGTGGGCGCTTCACTGGTTTGTAGGATTGATTTCCAACCCCTTCACGAGGCTTCAACGGATGAGAATCCTCGGCATTCTATGCCTGCTACTCACCTTGAACGGCTGCAGCTCACTGCTGTTCTACCCCGAACCGGGCCTGCCGTTCACGCCAGAAAAGGCACGCCTTGAGTACCGTGACGTCACCCTGATCACCGCCGACGGCGTCAAGCTTCACGCGTGGTGGCTGCCGGCTAAACCCGGTGTTGCGCTCAAGGGCACGGTGCTGCACCTGCACGGTAACGGCGGCAATCTGGCTTGGCACCTGGGCGGAAGCTGGTGGTTGCCCGAGCAGGGTTACCAGGTGCTGCTGCTCGACTATCGCGGTTATGGATTGTCCCAAGGCAAGCCCTCGTTACCCGCGGTGTACCAGGACGTGGACGCCGCATTCAACTGGATCGACAAAGCGCCCGAAACCCAGGGCCAGCCGCTGATCGTGCTGGGCCAAAGCCTGGGCGGCGCGCTGGCGGTGCACTACCTGGCAGCCCACCCGGAGCGCCAATCCCGGCTCAAGGCCCTGGTGCTCGACGGCGTGCCCGCCAGTTATCGTGACGTAGGACAATTCGCCCTGAGCACCTCATGGTTAACATGGCCCTTGCAGGTGCCGCTGTCCTGGCTGGTGCCGGACGGCGACAGCGCGATCGCTGCCATGCCACGGCTGACGGGCGTGCCGAAACTGTTGTTTCATAGCCTGGATGACCCCATCGTGCCTGTGAACAACGGCATCCGCCTGTACCAGGCCGCACCGCCGCCCCGGGTATTGCAACTGACCCGAGGTGGCCATGTGCAGACCTTTGCCGACAAGACCTGGCAAACCGTGATGCTGCGCTACCTGGATGACCCGCAGCACTTCAACGGCCTGCGCCGGCTGGGCGAAATTCCGAACTACCCCACTCCCAAACCTGATTCATCAGAGAGCCCGCAATGAGCGAAGAACGCAACATGATCCCGCTGATCCTTACCGGCATTGGCACCATCATCGGTACCGTCGGTTGCCTGTGGTTCTACGGTTACCTTCACTTTGCCAAACCGGAAGATGCGCTGCTGCTCAGTGATTTCACCATGCTCAAGACGGTGCCCGGCGAGGACTACAAAATTTCCGTGACGCCGGCCGCGCAAGTGGCGCAGTGCGTCGACGGCGTATTGGTAATGTTTGATACCGAGCAGAAAGGCCTTAGCGGCGTGTTGGTGAACAATAAGAAGCAGGCCGTGCGTTGCATGGGCCAGGAAACCCCGCAATTGCAACAATGAACGCTGCTTGCGCCGCTGTGGGAAAGCGCCGTTTTGTGTGCCGATTAATGATTTGGCCCATGTCGGTCGCTCGGCAGCCCGGAACCACCCTGACGTGTTCACCACAGATCATGGACTGATTGGCATTGCTGGTCAGTCCATTTTTTTCATTAGTCTGGAGTGAGTCTATATGGCAGGTATAAACGCGGTACCGGGTGTAGGGAACATGGGCAATGGTGTAAATGCCGCTGGGGGGTCTCAGCAGAATCAAGGTCTGGATCAACAGATTAAGGACCTGCAAAGTCAAATCAAGAAACTGCAGGCTCAGGGCTCGCAAGGAGGAGAAGGCAGCCAGCTTGAGGATCTGATGGAGTTACTGAAGAAGCTGCTTGCGCAAAAATCTCAAGGTGCACAGGGCGATCAAGGTGCCCAGAATGATCAAGGTGGCGGCCAGGGCCAGGGCCAGATCCCGATCCCGGAAGCACAAGGTTCAGGCAAGGTTGGTGGCTAATCAGCGCTTCTTCGAAAACCGCCTTTCGAGGCGGTTTTTCATGGCGGGTCCAACTAACGCAGCGCGCGTTGCGATGTAAATGGGTGCACAGCGGGTCATGCAACTGCCGTTCGCAAAAGGTATCTGGAACTGTTTCAGTCCAAACGCCACATAACTGCTGCAACCTACACACATTGGGTCGAGGATGATTTCATTTATTCCCGCATTAGACCGCATGCTCTCCATGGCGTGCTCGCATTTGGCGCTGGAGGAAGAGGAGGCGGCCCTGAGGTCCGAGCGCGATGAACACACGGATGAACAGCGGGGCGGGAAGATTGAAATGCCAGCCGAGGACACACATCGCACCGTCCAGTTCGACGAGCCGAAAAAAAACCCACCGTAAGGTGGGTTTTCTTATCGCGTTTCAATCAATCAGTTCGCCATCGACGAACGTGGCTTGACCGGCTGGTTGTCGTTGGAAATGGTCACTTCGACGCGACGGTTCATGGCACGCCCCGACACGCTGGTGTTGTCGGCAACCGGGTATTCCTTGCCATAACCCTGGGTCACGATGCGCGAAATATCCACACCTTGTTGAGCCAGTGCGCGTTGTACGGAGGCCGCACGACGCTCCGACAGGCTCTGGTTGTACGAATCGGAGCCGGTGCTGTCGGTATAGCCTTCGACGATCACTTTACGATCCGGGTTGTCGCGCAGGAACTGGGCCAGCTTGGTGATGTTGACCAGGCCGCTGGATTTCAGGTCGGACTTATTGGTGGCGAACAGCACGTCACCGAAGGTCACCAAGGTACCGCGATCGGTTTGCTTGGCGTTCAAGCTGTCTTGCAGTTGCTTGATTTGCGCATCGCGAGCGTCCAGCAGTGCACGGGCGCGTTCGTCGCCGGCGTTTTTCAGCTTGGCTTCGGATTCACGCAGCACGATGGTGTCTTTGGCCACTTCAACGCGCTGGTTGGTCAGGTAGGCCAACTGGTCGACTTTCTTCTCGTCTTCTTTATCGCGGTAGGCCTTGTCAGCCTTGTCCAGCCATTCGCTGGCGTCTTTGGTTTCCAGTGCCGCCAGTTTGGTGGCCTGTGGGTTGGTCTGCAGGGCCGAGAAGTTGGTCCGTGCGTTTTCCAGGTTCGCGTTCGGCGGGGTGGAGCAAGCCGCCAGTGCAACGCTCATCGCCAGCAGGGCAGGGATCATCAATTGTTTACGCATAGTCGTGTCGTCCTTTCAATTCGATATCAGGTGCGGTTCGGTCACAGCAAGCGTCTTACTTCTGCTGGATAGCAGCCGGGCGCATGCCTTCCTTACGCAGCTCGTCAACAGCCTTCTGAGAATCCTTCACGGCCTGTTCAGCCTTGGCGGCCTGGGACTTGCGCTCTGCGACGCGAGCGTCCCACTCGGCTTGTTCAGCCAGGCGGCGGGCTTCGTCGTAGTTCTTGTCGTGCATGGCAATCTCGGCTTGCTTGAGCTTGTCCTGGGCCGACTTCATTTCTACAGCGGCGTACTCGGTGCCGCCGGCGCTGACGGCGCTGTTCACCGCAGACTGGGTGACCGCGTACTGCTCGGTCGGAGGGTTGCCGGCGCAACCTGCCAGAACGAAGCTGGTGCCGATTGCCAGCGCGGCCAATTTAAGCCCGCGCAGGTGATTAAACGAGGATTTGGCAGTGCTGGTCTTCATCGTCTTCAACTCCATTGGATAACTCCTGAAAAACATTAAATCCATGTCACTGGAATGCGGCTTCGGCCCTGGCGGTAAAGCTACAAGTGCCTTTTAAAACGGCCGTTCCAAGTGATGGCTTACTGGCTGTGACCGGAGGCTTTTTTCAAAAGTTCAGCGGAGGTGGCGATTTGCCTGAAAAAATATTCTGACCGATTGGTCAGGGTAAAAAATTGGAACTTCTGCCTTGCGCAGGGGTATGCCGGGCCCACTTGAGGCCCGGAATACAGGGGTGTTGCAGGAGCGCGTCAGTGTTTCTGTTCGTCGGAACTGGCCGACAAGTCATTCAGATAGCGGCGCGACAAGCTGAGGAAGCGTGGCGTAGGGCCGACGTCTTCATACAGCGGATCGCCCTCTTCATCGGTGGCAATCACTTGTTGGCCCTTGATGTAGGGAAAGCTGGCTTCCAGCTCTTCAAGGGCGGCGCCGATCAGCTCGCCGAGCAGTTCTTCAGGGTGGCGCTTGGGGTACATCTCGGCAATGGCCGACAGCCTCGCGGCGGACTCCACGTCCAAGTGGATCGCGTACTCGGTTTTGGTCAAGCGACCCTTGGCGTTCTCTTCCCAATGCTGGGCCAGTTCTCGGATTTTCATGGCAACCTCAATAAAGCCCGCGATGGCAGGCGGTGATGAGTGACCAGCCGCTCCCATGGATGAACACGGGCGACTCAGTCATGAGACTCGCTGCAACCGACAAGGTTTAAAGTCTTGTCATAAAGGGGCGCTGGCGGCACTCTGGCAGACCTGCGCGTCCCGGATTTCTGGCTGGAGATTGGCTGATGAGTGATATCGATGCACGCTTGCGTGAGGACGTTCACCTGCTGGGTGAGCTGTTGGGCAACACCATTCGAGAGCAGTACGGCGATGATTTTCTCGACAAGATCGAGCAGATCCGCAAAGGCGCCAAGGCGGATCGCCGCGGCGCCATTTCCGAGAAAACAGCTGGCGATGAACTGAGTACTCGCCTCAACCAGTTGCAGGAACATGAACTGCTGCCGGTTGCCCGCGCATTCAACCAGTTCCTCAACCTGGCCAATATCGCCGAGCAGTACCAACTGATCCACCGGCGCGATGAGTCGCAACCCGCGCCGTTCGAGTCCCGCGTATTGCCGGAGTTGCTGGCCCGCCTGCAAAGCGAAGGCCACAGCAACGAATCCCTGGCCCGACAGTTGGGGCGCCTGGAGATCGAGCTGGTCCTTACCGCCCACCCCACCGAAGTGGCGCGCCGCACCCTGATCCAGAAGTACGATGCCATCGCCGCGCAACTGGCGCTGCAGGATCACCGTGACCTCACGACCGCCGAGCGCGAGCAGATCCGCCAGCGTCTGCAACGCTTGATCGCCGAAGCCTGGCACACCGAAGAAATCCGCCGCACCCGGCCCACCCCGGTGGACGAGGCCAAGTGGGGCTTTGCGGTGATCGAGCATTCGCTGTGGCACGCCATCCCCAATTACCTGCGCAAGGCTGACCAGGCGTTGCACAGCGCCACCGGCCTGCGTTTGCCCTTGGAAGCCGCACCGATTCGCTTCGCGTCTTGGATGGGTGGCGACCGTGACGGCAATCCGAATGTCACCGCGCCGGTCACCCGCGAAGTGTTGCTGCTGGCCCGCTGGATGGCCGCCGACCTGTACCTGCGCGACGTCGATCGGCTGGCCGCCGAACTGTCGATGCAGCAAGCCAGCCCGACCTTGCAGGCCAAGGTCGGCGACAGCGTCGAGCCCTACCGCGCCGTGCTCAAGCAATTGCGCGAGCGCCTGCGCGCCACGCGCCAGTGGGCCCACAGCGCGTTGAGCAGCAGCACACCGGCGCCGGCCGAGGTGCTGCAGGACAACCGCGAACTGCTGGAGCCGCTGCAGTTGTGCTACCAGTCGCTGCATGAGTGCGGCATGGGCGTGATTGCCGATGGCCCGTTGCTCGACTGTCTGCGCCGAGCCGTGACCTTTGGGTTGTTCCTGGTGCGGCTGGATGTGCGCCAGGACTCAAGCCGCCACTCGGCTGCCATGACCGAGATCACCGACTATCTCGGGCTGGGTCGCTATGAAGACTGGGATGAAGAGGCGCGCATCAGCTTCCTGATGAAGGAACTGGCCAACCGCCGCCCCCTGTTGCCGGGGTATTTCAAACCGTCTGCCGACACCGCCGAGGTGCTGAACACCTGTAAGGAAATTGCCGCCGCACCCGCCGCGTCCTTGGGCTCGTATGTCATCTCCATGGCCGGCGCTGCGTCGGACGTGCTGGCGGTGCAACTATTGCTTAAAGAATCGGGCGTACAGCGGCCGATGCGCGTGGTGCCACTGTTCGAAACCCTGGCCGACTTGGATAACGCCGGCCCGGTGATCGAGCAATTGTTGCTGCTGCCGGGTTATCGCACGCGTTTGCAAGGCCCGCAGGAAGTGATGATCGGCTACTCGGACTCGGCCAAGGACGCCGGCACCACCGCTGCGGCCTGGGCGCAATACCGCGCGCAGGAGCGGTTGGTGGATATCTGCCGCGAACAACAAGTGGAACTGCTGTTGTTCCACGGTCGCGGTGGCACGGTTGGGCGTGGCGGCGGCCCGGCCCACGCGGCGATTCTGTCGCAGCCGCCGGGTTCGGTGGCGGGACGGTTCCGCACGACCGAACAAGGTGAAATGATCCGCTTCAAGTTCGGCCTGCCGGATATCGCCGAGCAGAACCTCAACCTCTACCTGGCGGCGGTACTGGAAGCGACGCTGTTGCCGCCGCCGCCTCCAGAGCCGGCCTGGCGCTATTTGATGGATGAATTGGCGGCGGACGGTGTCAGCGCGTATCGCGCGGTGGTGCGGGAAAATCCGCAATTCGTCGAGTATTTCCGCCAGTCCACCCCGGAACAGGAGCTGGGGCGCTTGCCGTTGGGCAGCCGTCCGGCCAAGCGCCGTGCGGGTGGGATTGAAAGCCTGCGCGCGATCCCTTGGATCTTCGGCTGGACCCAGACTCGCCTGATGCTGCCGGCCTGGCTGGGTTGGGAAGCGGCGCTGAGCAAGGCCCTGGAGCGCGGCGAAGGCGAGCTGCTGGGGCAGATGCGCGAGCAATGGCCATTCTTTCGCACCCGCATCGACATGCTGGAGATGGTGCTGGCCAAGGCCGATGCCGATATCGCCCGCCTGTATGACGAGCGCCTGGTGCAGCCGGACCTGCTGCCGTTGGGTGCGCATTTGCGCGACCTATTGTCGCAGGCATGCGGCGTGGTGCTTGGCCTGACGGGTCAGTCGCAACTGCTGGCGCATAGCCCGGACACCCTGGAGTTCATCCGCCTGCGCAACACCTACCTCGACCCCTTGCACTTGCTGCAGGCCGAGTTGCTGGCGCGCTCGCGCCAGCAGCAAGCGGCGCAGGACAGCCCTCTGGAACAGGCGCTGCTGGTGTCGGTGGCCGGTATTGCCGCCGGGTTGCGTAACACCGGCTGAGGTTTTTTGCGTGTTCTCAACAGCTTGCGGTTAAACCGCGACGGCCGCCCTGAAAAGGGCGGCGGTTGTTTAACGGGCCGGGTTGCACCCAGGCACACCCTACCTATGGCGCATGCGCGGCGCAGGTTCCTGCGACTTTTGGCGGCTTGTATGGATAGGGCCTGCTGTGTATCTTGATCAGCCTTTGGCCGTTTGGGCGGCCTGGACCCAAATTTTTACACGCCATATTTTACGAGATTGGCCCCATGCGGCGAATCCGAGCGTCATCTCTATAAAAAATTGAGGAGCACATCAATGCGCGTCATTCTGCTGGGAGCTCCCGGGGCCGGTAAAGGTACTCAGGCAAAGTTCATCACTGAAAAATTCGGCATTCCACAAATCTCCACCGGCGACATGCTGCGTGCGGCCGTCAAGGCCGGCACCGAGCTGGGCCTGATCGCCAAGAGCGTGATGGACAGCGGCGGCCTGGTTTCCGATGACTTGATCATCAACCTGGTCAAGGAGCGCATCAGCCAGGAAGACTGCAAGAACGGTTTCCTGTTCGACGGCTTCCCACGCACCATTCCCCAGGCTGAAGCCTTGGTGAAGGCAGGCGTCGAGCTGGACGCCGTGGTTGAAATCGCGGTTGAAGATGAAGAAATCGTGCAGCGCATTGCCGGTCGTCGCGTTCACGAAGGTTCGGGCCGCGTGTACCACGTCGTCTACAACCCGCCGAAGGTTGAAGGCAAGGACGATGTCACCGGTGAAGACCTGGTGCAGCGTAAAGACGACACCGAAGAAACCGTGCGTCATCGCCTGTCGGTCTACCACTCCCAGACCAAGCCGCTGGTGGATTTCTACCAGAAGCTGTCCGCCGCCCATGGCAAGCCGAAGTACAGCCATATTCCTGGCGTCGGCTCGGTTGAAGCGATCACTGCCAAAGTGCTGCAAGCACTGAGCTGACCGCACGACCGGCTTCACGGATAACGGCCCGCTTGCGGGCCGTTGTTGTTTATACTGGCGCACTTTTTTGACTTGGACACCGACACCGATGAGCACCCTGCTGGCCCTGGACACCGCGACTGAAGCTTGCTCCGTAGCCCTGCTGCACGATGGCAAGGTCACGAGCCACTACGAGGTGATCCCGCGCCTGCACGCGCAGAAGCTGTTGCCGATGATCAAGCAACTGCTTGAGGACGCAGGCATTACGCTGGCTGCGGTCGATGCCATCGCCTTCGGCCGTGGGCCGGGTGCATTTACCGGCGTGCGCATCGCCATCGGCGTGGTGCAAGGCCTGGCGTTTGCGCTGGAGCGCCCGGTATTGCCGGTGTCCAACCTCGCCGTACTGGCCCAGCGCGCGTTGCGGGAGCACGGTGCTTCCCAGGTGGCGGCGGCGATCGATGCGCGCATGGATGAGGTTTATTGGGGCTGCTATCGCGAAACGGCTGGGGAGATGCGTCTTGTCGGCGTAGAAGCGGTGCAGTCGCCGGAGGCGTCGGTATTGCCTGTCGACGCCATTGGCGACTGGTTCGGTGCTGGCACGGGTTGGGGCTACGGTGAGCGCATGGCGGTGCCGCTGGTTGGGCGGGATGCTGCGATGTTGCCCCATGCTGAAGATCTGCTGGCCCTGGCGCGGTTTGCGTTTGAGCGGGGGGAGGCGATTCCCGCGGACCAGGCAGCGCCGGTGTATCTGCGCGATAAGGTGGCGCAGACCAAGGCTGAGCGTGGGCTTTAATTTTGGTGATTGGGCCGAGTACATATCCATTCCTGCGGTAACGGCCGCTTAGGGTTCCGCTCTTACAGCGGGTCACTTTTGGAAGGACCCAAAAGTAACCAAAAGGTCCTCGCCCCAACACTCGGCACCTCGCCTAGGCTCGGTGTGCCCTCACTCCGGCTTTGGAGCGTGGGCCGCCGCAATGGGCCATCCATGGCCCAGTGCGGCTAACCCGGCGTCCTGCCGGGTTACCCACG
>NZ_JACCQQ010000045.1:0-15376 GCF_014268345.1 Pseudomonas sp. SWRI18 | reverse complement strand
GCTTTAAGCACTCCGGGCATTCAGCTTGCCACTCACCGCTCTCACCCACAGTCTAATCCTTGCCCAAGACACAAGCGGGCTTGCTCGCGAATGCTGTGTGCCGGTCAATAAATACTTGGCTGACACACCGTATTCGCGAGCAAGCCCGCTCCCACATTTGTTCTATGTTGTCTTCAGGTCGGTGTTCCATTTCAGGGCGGTACGCAGAAAACGATCGCAGACAGCGCAAACCGAATGGCAGCCATCAATAAGAGGGGGGAATTACGAGGATTTTGGACATAAGAAGATGTAACTAACTCCCCACCCTAACAGCGTTTACGCTTGTCGTCAGGCTTAATTTGTAATGTAGGATTTATCTTCGCAAAGGGGTTGAATTGTTTCAGCAGGTGCTCAATTGTGTAGTTAAGAGGTCATGGTTTCACCACCCCGGTGTAGCAGTTGTGACCTCTCGCGAGCTAGCTGAAATAAGGGAAGAACTATGCAAATCCAAGTCAATAGCGATAACCATATTGAAAGCAGCATCCGACTGGAGGAGTGGGTACGTACTACCATTGAGAGCACGCTCGAACGTTACGAAGAAGACCTGACCCGAGTTGAGGTCTACCTGCGGGATGAGAACGGCGACAAGCCCGGTCCCCACGATTTAAGTTGCCGCCTGGAAGCGCGCCCAAAAGGCCATCAAGCACTGTCGGTCCTGCACAAGGCCGATACCCTGGAACAGGCGATCGACGGTGCGGCCACCAAGCTGGAGCACGCGTTGGAGCATCTATTTGGCAAACTGCAAGGCAAGCCCCGCGCTGCCGGGAAAAGCCAGCCAACCACCAAAGTCAACGAAGATGAGCTTGAGCAGGAGTTTCTGGAAAAAGAACGTGCCGTGTTCAACGGCTGACCGTTTTCTCACGCTTGACTAAAAAACGGGCCTGCATTTGCAGGCCCGTTTTCGTTTCAGGTGTTTTTAGAACGCGATGGAAGTCTGCACATAGACCGTGCGCGGCTCGCCCACGTATTTGCCCTTGTTGTTATCGTCGAACGAACGGGTGAAGTACTGGGTGTTGAAGATGTTTTTCACCCCGACCGCCACGTTCAAATCCGACAACTGCGGGCCGAAGTCATACGCCGCGCGGCTGCTGAACAGCATGTAGCCAGGGATGCGTCCGTTGGCACCGTCGGCAGTTTCCCTCTGGGTGTTGGCGTTGTCGGCGAACTGGCTGCTCTGGTAACTGCTGTCCAGGTTGAGCTTCCAGCGGCCTTCGGTATACCCCACGCCCAAAGTACCTTTGTGCTTGGACGAGAAGGGCACGCGGTTGCCTTTGTTCGGGCCGTCTTCGCGGATGGTGGCGTCGACATAGGCGTAAGTGGCGTACACATCAAAGCCGGCCAGTGCGGGGCTTAAGCCATCGAGTGCGTAGTTGACGCTGGTCTCGATCCCCTGGTGGCGCGTTTCGCCGCGGGCAATCACCGAATCGTTGGTCTGGTTGCTTTCGTACTGGTTGTCGAAGTTGATCAGGAATGCGCCGATTTCCGCGCGCAGGGTGCCGTCGTCGTAGCGGGTACCCAGTTCCCAGGTGCGGGCCTTTTCCGGTTTCACTTCGCCGCTGGTCACGCGGTTCGGCATCTGGCTGTACTGCACGCTGCCGAACGAGCCTTCGGTGTTGGCGTAGAGGTTCCAGCTGTCGGTGAGGTGGTAGAGCACGTTCAGCGCAGGCAACGCGGTGTTGTAGTCGCCCTTGTATTTGACGTTGGTCAGGTTGTTGGTCTGTTGCGACTCGATCATCTCGTAGCGAATGCCCGGCGTGATGGTCCACTTGCCGATATCTATCCGGTCGTCGATGAAGAATGCATTGGCTTCGGTGCCGCCACGGGTGTCGCGGTCGTTGCGGCTGTCGGTGCTGGGGATCTGCTGGTTGGCGGCAATCGGCGTGCGGTAGCGCAGCTCGTGGCCCGCCTCGTTGATGTAGCGGTAGCCGACGCCCACTTCGTGGCTGGTCGGGCCCAGGTCAAAGCCCTGGGCGAAGCGGGTCTCGATGCCACGCACCCAATATTCACGCGGGGACAGCGACAGGAACGTGCCCTGGTCCAGATACCCGCTGCGCAACGTCTTGGTGAAGAAGCTGTTGACGGTGAATTCGCGACGGTCCTGCTCATAGCGATAGCCGACGTTGAACATCGTGCGGCGGCCCCAGAATTTGTCGTAGGCGCGGGTGGACTGGTACGGGTCGGCCTTGTAGTCCGCAACATTCAAGCCGCCGGGCATATCGGCCTGGCCTTCGTAATACTGCGCCATGGCGTTGAAGCTGTTGGCGTCGTCGAGTTGGTATTTGCCCTTGAGGATCAGGTCGTCGATACGCGTGCCGCTGTTTTCGCGCCAGTCGCCGCCACGGGTGCCGGAGTACAACAGCGCACCGCCCAAGCCATTGTCGGCGGTGCCACCCGCGAGCAGGTTGCCGGTGGTCTTGAAGCCATCATGGCTGGAGGAAGGGCTGGTCTCGGTTTGCAGGCCGCCTTTGACGGTGGGCGCGTCCGGAATGGCGCGGGTCACGAAGTTGACCACGCCGCCGACGTTCTGCGGGCCGTAGCGCACGGCGCCGCCGCCACGTACGACGTCGACGGCGTCCATGTTGCCCATGCTGATGGGGGCGAATGAAAGCTGCGGCTGGCCATACGGTGCGAAAGGCACCGGGATGCCGTCCATCAGCACCGTGGAACGCGACGCCAGGCGCGGGTTGAGGCCGCGAATGCCGAAGTTCAGCGCCATGTCATGGCTGCCGGTGCCGTTGTTATCCGGGGCGTTGACGCCGGGGATGCGGTTGAGCACATCCTTGGCCTGGGTGGCGCCCTGGCGCTCGAATTCTTCGCGGCGGATCACATCGCGCGCACCGGGATGTTCGAACACATTGGTTTGCGCCGCGTCGCCGAGCCAATCGCCGACCACGCTGGAGGTGCCCAACTCGATACTGGCCGGTGCCGTGGCCGGTTGCAGGCTGTAGGCATTGTCACCCTCGGCGCGGGCCTGCAGGCCGGTGCCTTCCAGCAGTTTCTGCAGGCCATCCGCCGCGCTGTAATTGCCGGACAACCCACGGCTCTGCATGCCCGCCGTGATCTCGGAACCGAAGGAAATCAACACGCCGGCTTCACGCCCGAATTGATTCAGCGCGGCTTCAAGTGAGCTCGGGGCGATGTGATACGGTTTGGCGTCGGCCGCCATCACTGAGGGCAGCACGGTAAGACTGAGGCTGGCGCCGAGCAGGAGTTGGCGCACGGTGCGGGCGAGAAGCGTCGGTTGCTGGGGCATGAAGAGCGGTCCTGAGAAGGAAAGGTCAAGGTGGCTTGCCTTCTCTGTCACGCGAGGTGTGGAAAACGGCTCACAAATTTTGAAAATAATTCAGGCGCGTGCCTGGACCGTCACCCAGTAGCGGGTAAAACGTCGCACCTTGACCGGCAAGCTCACTTCCAGCAGCTCGAGAATGCGCTCGCTGTCGTCCAGCGGGTAGCTGCCGGATATCAGCAGGTCGGCCACTTGTGGATCACAATTGAGCTGGCCGCGGCGGTAGCGGCCGAGTTCGCCGAGGAAATCTTCCAGGCGCATGTGGGCGGCAACCAGCATGCCGTCGGCCCAGGCGCCGCTGTTGGTGTCTGTGGGACGCGGGGTGTCCCAGCCTTTGCGCGTGACGTTGACCTGGTGCGAGGCCAGGACTGTCAGCGGCAGGCCGCTGTAGGTGTTGGGCATCACGTCGACGCGCCCGCCTAACACCGCCAATTGCGTGTGATCGCTGAACTGCCGCACGTTCAAGCGCGCCGCCTGGCTGGTGAGCAGGCCCTGGCCGGTCAGCACCTGCAGCGGTGCGTTGCCGGCGGCGCCGGTCAACAGAATCTCACCTTCAAGCAGGCGGACCAGGCGCTGCTGGCCGTCGAAATGCACGTCCACCGCACTGCCGGTGTTGAGCTGCAACTGGCTGCCGTCGGCCAGCTGCACCTTGCGTCGCTGGCCGACCGGGCTGCGGTAATCGGCGCTCAGTGGTGGCAGTAGATGTTGCTGGCGCAGGCTCCAGGCGGCGGCCGAGCCGGCACCCAGGATCAACAGCAGTTTCAGGGCCTTGCGCCGGCTGGTGGACGTCGGCGCGTTCAGTGCCGCGTGCGCCAGCGGGGAGGGCATGCCGCGCAGGCGCTGGTTGACGCGCTGCATGTGGTCCCAGGCGCGCTGGTGGTCGCTGTGGGCGTTCAACCAATGCTGCCAGGCCGCCTGCTGGCGCGGGTTGAGGGCGCCTTGCTGCATTTCCATCAGCCAGTGCACGGCTTGTTCGGCGACTTGAGTAGAAAAATTCATAGGGCGAAATAGCAGCGCATGGCCGCTTTGTTCAGATGGCGTTTGACGGTGGCGATGGAAATGCCCAATTCAGCGCCAATCTGCGCGTAGGTCAGGCCATCGAGTTGAGCCAGCAGGAAGGCACGCTTGACCTGGACCGGCAAGCCGTCGAGCAGTTGATCCAGCTCGAGCAGGGTTTGCAGGATGATTGCGCGTTCTTCTTCCGACGGCGCCACGTGTTCGGGCATTTGCGCCAATGCATCGAGGTAGGCGCGCTCCAGGTCCTGGCGGCGATAAAAGTTGAACAGCACGCGCTTGGCGACGGTGGTGAGGAACGCGCGGGGCTCGATCAACGTCGGCGTTTCCCGAGCGGTGAGCACGCGGATGAAGGTGTCCTGCGCCAGGTCGGCGGCACTCTCCGGGCAGCCGAGCTTGCGTCGCAACCAGCCGGTGAGCCAGTGGTGGTGGTCGTTGTACAAAACTTCGACGGTGTTGGACGGGCTCAACTGGAACGCTCCGCTGGCATCGGCATGCTTTAGAGAACAAGAATTGTTCGCATTGTAGGGTGCGTGAAGAGCTTCGGCAATCCTGTCATGGGTATATCTACGCACGCTCTGCGGGTTTACGAATCTCCTTGTGGCGAGCGGGCTTGCCCCGCGTTGGGCTGCGAAGCGGCCCCAAAACCAGCCTCCACGGAGTGTCTGAAACACCGCATTCTGCTTTTACTGGGGCCGCTTCGCAGCCCAACGCGGGACAAGCCCGCTCGCCACAGGAGAATTCACTAGCCTTTGAAAGTGTGTAGGTACCTATGGCAATTGTGCATTGCATAACCTACTGCAGGTGATTCATCCGTTCTGTTTTGCTTATGAGAATATTTATCATTAATATTGTGGGCTGATGAACCTGGCGCCTCCTGCATGAAAAGCAAAACCTTGCCTGTCTCCTATCGCCTCGCCGTTACCTCGCGCGTGCTGGCTGCCGTCATCGGTGGTTATCTGATGGCTTCGCTGGCCAGCATCTGCCTGGCGCTGTGGATGCCCACTTCCCGCGCCGACGCCGTGATCACCGGCATGATGAGTTCATTCGTGTTCTATCTGTTGGCCGTGCTCTGGTGTTTCGCCTGCCGCAGCGCCGTGCGCGCCTGGTTCGGTGTGATGCTGCCGAGCGCGGCATTTGCCACGCTGGCGGGGCTGGGTTTTTGGATGGCGCGCACATGAAAGAGGGCTTTCGCCAGGCCATGGCCTGGTTGCATACCTGGGCCGGGTTGATCTTCGGCTGGCTGCTGTTCGCGATTTTCCTGACGGGCACCCTGGCGTATTTCAAGGATGAAATCAGCCACTGGATGCAGCCGGAAGTGCAGGCCCATCCCCTGGACGATGCGCGCAGCCTGACCGTCGCCCAAACCTATTTGCAGCAGGTGGCGCCCACGGCCGCGCGCTGGTTTATCACTCTGCCGGACAGCCGCAACCCCGGCCTGTCGGTGATGTGGCAAGACAAGGTCGACCCCGGCAAACGCGGCAATTTCGTCCGCAAAACCCTCGACCCGGTTACCGGCCAGGCTGTGGAGGCCCGTGAAAGCATGGGCGGCGAATTTTTCTACCGTTTCCACTTCCAGTTGCAAATGCCGCATCCCTGGGGCCGCTGGCTGTCGACCATCGCCGCGATGGTGATGTTTGTCGCGTTGATCAGCGGGATCATCACCCATAAGAAAATCTTCAAGGACTTCTTCACCTTCCGCCCCCGCAAAGGCCAGCGTTCATGGCTCGACGGGCATAACGCGGTGGGCGTGCTGGTGTTGCCGTTTCACTTGATGATCACCTACAGCAGCCTGGTGATTTTCATGAGCATGGTGATGCCAGCGCCGATCCTGGCCTCGTATGGCAACGACACCCGCGCCTTCTTCAGCGAGGTGTTCCCGGCCACCGACAATGCGCCGGCGCTCGGACAGCCTGGGCAGTTGAAGCCGCTGGTGCCAATGTATGAACAGGCGCGCGAGCACTGGGCGGGCGGACACGTTGGGCGGCTGGCGGTGAACAACCCAAGTGATGTGAACGCCTCGGTCAATGTGTTCCGCGCCGGTTCCGACAGCGTCGTGCACGACTTCGGCACTACGGTGTCCTTCAACGGCAACACGGGCGAGCTGCTGCGGGTCAGTGGCGAGCCGTCGCTGCCTGCGGTGATCGGCGGCAGTTTCTACGGGTTGCATATGGGCCATTTCGCCGGTCCGGTGTTGCGCTGGTTGTACTTTATCTGCGGCCTGGCGGGCACGGCGATGATCGGCACCGGGCTGGTGATCTGGCTCGGCAAACGCCAGCTCAAGCACGTCAAAGCCGCGTCGATGGCATTTGAGTTGCGGCTGGTGGAAGTACTGAATATCGCCAGCATGTCCGGGCTGATGATCGCCATTGCGGCGTTTTTCTGGGCCAACCGTTTATTGCCGGTGAGCTTCGCCGAGCGTTCTGGCTGGGAAGTGCAAAGCTTTTTTATGGCCTGGGGCCTGAGCTTGTTGCACGCCATGTTGCGTCGCGGCCGCCAGGGGTGGGTCGAGCAACTGAGCATCGGCGCGCTGCTGTTTATCGCCATCCCGCTGCTCAATGCGCTGACCACCTCGCATCACTTGGGCGTTTCACTGGCGACCGGCGACTGGGCCATGGCCGGCTTCGACCTGACCTGCCTGGCCAGCGGCGTGTTCCTCGCCTGGGCCGCCTGGAAGATGCAGCATCGCACCGCGCCGCACGCCAAGGCTGAGCGCGCGCGGCCGTTGGCGCTCAAGCAGGGGGTGAACTGAATGCTCCTCGCATTGCTGATGTGTTACGCCGGCTTCGTGGCACTGTGCCTGTCTACCGACCGTCACCATGGCGAACTGCTGCACAGCAAACCGTCGCCGCGTCGGCGCCTGGGCTTGCGTGTGCTGGGAGGGTTGCTGCTGACCGTGGCGATCTGGCCGGCAGTCACTGTCGCCGGTTGGGGCCAGGGCTTGGTGCAGTGGTGCGCCGTATTGATGCTCAGCGCATTGCTGCTGGTGCTGCTGCTGCCGTATCGGCCAAGGCTCGCATTGATCCTGGCGGGCGTCGGCCTGCTGGCCAGTCCCGTTGCGGCCTTCGCTACCCTCTGAGCCACCGATGATGATCAGCACCCCACCCGAATCCCAGGACAGCCAGCACGCTGAGCCGGCAGGTGGGCGTGCGCATTTCCTGCAGGTGTTCCTGTCCCAGCGTTCGCAGATGGAAGCCCTGGTGAATCGCCGCGTGGGCTGCCGCGCCACGGCGGCCGACCTGGTGCAGGACTTGTTCCTGCGCTTCTGGCGCCGACCGTTGGTGCAGGTCGAAGAACTCAGCACCTACCTGTTGCGTTGCGCTGGCAATATCGCCATCGACCACCTGCGCAGCGAAGGCGCACGTGTACGTAGCAGCGAAGGCTGGCTGCCCGAACAGCACGGCAATCAGGGCTGCGAACCCCAGGCGGCGCTGGAAGCCGGCAATGATCTGCGCCACGTCGAGGCCGCGTTGCGCAGCTTGCCGGAACGTACGCGGCAGATCTTCCTGCTCAACCGTATCCATGGCCGCAAGTACGCAGAGATCGCCAAGGCCATGGGCCTGTCCCAAAGCGCGGTGGAAAAACATATGATGCGCGCGCTCGAAGCCTGCAAAGCCAGCCTTCGCGAACCATCGACCCCACGCACGCCAGGGAATGCACCGTGAACGTCACCCCCACGCCTGACCAGGAACACGCCGCGCTGGCCTGGCTGAGCCGGCTGCACGACCAACCCAGCAGCGCCGACCAAGCCACCTTCAGCCACTGGCTGCGGGCGGACCCTGCGCATGTCGAGGCTTATTCGCGGGCGCAGGTGCTGTGGGAGCTGAGCGAAGTGCCAGCGCGAACACTGGCGGACGAGGAGGCGCTGGCGCTGCAGGGCTACCTCAAGGCGATGAACACATCGAAGCGCTCACGGACGCTGCGTTGGTCCGGCGCGCTGGCGATGGCGGCCTGCCTGATGCTGATGATCGCCACCGGCGCCGGCTGGCAGCCGTCACGTTGGGTCGATGACTTTGGCGCCGATTACGTGACGGCGCCGGGGGAGGTCAAGACCGTCACACTGGCCGACAACTCCCGGGTCACCCTCGATGCCGACAGCGCCATTGCCGTCAACTTCAGCCAGGGTGAGCGGCATATCCAGCTGCGCCGCGGCGCCGGATTCTTCAGCGTGGCCCACACCGGTGAGCCTTTCGTCGTGGAGGCCGGCAGCGGTGAAGCGCGGGTGCTGGGGACGCAATTCGAAGTGCGCCTGCAACCGGCGGGCGCGCAGGTAACGGTGCTCTCCGGGCGGGTTGGCGTGGCGCCATCCAGGCAGGGTCAACAGCAAATTCTTACGGCTGGCCAGCAAGTGGCCTATGCCGACGGTGTCGCCGACCCGCTGCACGCGGTGGACAGCGAAGCCCGCTTGGCCTGGCGCGACGGTTGGCTCAACTATTACAAGGCGCCTCTGGCCGACGTGCTCAAGGACCTCGAGCGTTACTACCCGGGTCGCATCCTGTTGCTCAACGGCGAGTTGGGCGCTCGGCGCGTCAGCGGCAGCTTCCCGAGCAAAGACCCGCAGGCGGTGCTCAATGCCTTGCAGGCTGTGCTGGGGTTCGAGCAGCACAGCTTACTGGGCCGGATGATTGTGCTGCGCTGATTACTCCAGCGCGGCCATGATCTTCTCGGGGCTGTAGTCGCGGATCAAAGTGCCGTTGACCGACACGAATGGAATCCCGCCACCGCCCAACGCCTCATACGCCTTGCGCGCCTGGGCATCCTTCTCGATATCGAACACTTGGTAGGGGAGGCCCTTCTGGTCCAGGAAGCGGCGGATATGCTTGCAGTAGCCGCACCACTCGGTGGCATACAGCGTCACCCGCGCTGAAGCGCGGATCTGCTGCGAAACCACCTGCGACGGGTTGAACACCCGCTCGATCTTGCCCCAGTTCTGGATCACCACCACGACCAGCAACACCAGCAGGACTTTCTTGAAAACCCCGCCAAGCATCAGTTACGGCGCTTGAGCTGGTCGGTCAGTTGGGTCGGCAGGCCTTTGATGATCAAGGTGCCGGCCGCTTCGTCGTACTCGATCTTGTCTCCCAGCAGGTGCGCTTCAAAGCTGATGGACAAGCCCTCGGCGCGGCCGGTGAAGCGGCGGAACTGGTTGAGCGTGCGTTTATCCGCCGGGATTTCCGGCGACAGGCCGTAATCCTTGTTGCGGATATGGTCGTAGAACGCCTTCGGCCGATCTTCATCGATCAAGCCCGACAGTTCTTCCAGGCCCATGGGCTCGCCGAGCTTGGCCTGGCTGCTGGCGTAGTCCACCAGGGTCTTGGTTTTCTCGCGGGCGGATTCATCCGGCAGGTCTTCGCTCTCGACGAAGTCACTGAAGGCCTTGAGCAGGGTGCGGGTCTCGCCCGGGCCGTCGACGCCTTCCTGGCAGCCGATGAAGTCGCGGAAGTATTCCGAGACTTTCTTGCCGTTCTTGCCTTTGATGAATGAGATGTACTGCTTGGACTGCTTGTTGTTCTGCCACTCGGAGACGTTGATGCGTGCCGCCAGGTGCAACTGGCCCAGGTCCAGGTGGCGCGACGAGGTCACGTCCAGCTCGTCGGTCACCGCCACGCCTTCGCTGTGGTGCAGCAGGGCAATGGCCAGGTAATCGGTCATGCCTTGCTGATAGTGGGCAAATAGCACGTGGCCGCCGACGGAGAGGTTGGATTCTTCCATCAGTTTCTGCAGGTGTTCCACTGCCGTGCGGCTGAAGGTGGTGAAATCCTGCCCGCCGTCGAAGTATTCCTTCAACCAGCCGCTGAACGGGTGCGCGCCGGACTCGGCATGGAAGAAACCCCAGGCCTTGCCTTGTTTGGCGTTATAGCTCTCGTTGAGGTCGGCAAGCATGTTCTCGATGGCGGCCGACTCGGCAAGCTCGGAGTCGCGGGCGTGGAGAACTGCAGGTGTGCCGTCGGGTTTTTTGTCGATCAGGTGGACGATGCAATGACGGATCGGCATAGGCTTCTCGGCTGGTTGAAGGGGAGTGGTGGGCCTCCCCAAAAAGTCGCCCAGTGTACCGCACCCATTGGCCAAGACACGCCTGGAAGGCGGTTTTGGCCGCCGTCCGACGGGCGATATGCCTTTTTTTCACGGTTTAGAGCGATAAAGCTGACCAAATGGGTAGGTAGAAGCGGATATTTCCCCGTCTCTGTGCTAGTTTTGCCCCGTCTTACGCCAAGTCTCGGCGATAAGCGTGCATTCAGCATCTGTCAGGTCGAACCAATCCCCGTTTCAAGCATCTATTACCCCGATCTCCGTGGTTATAGCCGGGGGTGCCAGGCCTTGACGGTCGGGCTCGATGGCTGACACTGCACTCTGCAATCCATATGAATTTGATAGGGAAGGAACACCACAATGGCTATTACTAAAGACCAACTGATCGCTGACCTGGCTGAAGCAGTAGACGCACCGAAAACCACCGTGCGCGCTCTGCTGGACCAACTGAGCCAAGTTGTTGCTGATCAGCTGGAAAACGGCGGCGAAATCACTTTGCCAGGCGTTGGCAAACTGAAAGTGACCGAGCGTCCTGCCCGTACTGGCCGTAACCCTTCGACTGGCGCTGCCATCGAAATCGCTGCCAAGAAAGTTATCAAGCTGGTTGTGGCCAAAGGCCTGACCGACGCTGTTAACAAGTAAGACGCAGCAAAAAAAACCGTGCTCCGGAGCGATCCGGGCACGGTTTTTTGTTGCCTGCGGTTCTGTGATAAAGGGTTAGTCGCGAACCCAGCGCTGACGCCAGATCTGCTGTTCGTTCTTGGTCTGGAAGGTCCAGGCGACAAAGCGGCTTTGCTTCTGGCCTTGGGACATCTCCACCACATGGCTTTCCAGCACACCGGCTTTTTTCAGGGCGGTCTCGATCACCGGCAAGTTCGATGCCTTTGACACCAGGGTGCTGAACCACAGCACCTTGTGGGCAAAGTGCGCGCTCTCGGCGATCAACTGCGTCACAAAGCGCGCTTCACCGCCTGGGCACCAGAGCTCGGCCGACTGGCCACCGAAGTTCAGTACTGGCAATTTGCGTTTCGGGTCAGCCTTGCCCAGGGCGCGCCATTTGCGCTCGCTGCCCTTGGTGGCTTCTTCCATGGACGCATGGAACGGCGGGTTGCACATGGTCAGGTCAAAGCGTTCACCCGGCTCCATCAGGCCCAACAGGATGTGCTTGGGATTGGCTTGCAGGCGCAATTGGATGACCTTGCTCAGGTCGTTGGACTGCACGATGGCCTTGGCGGCGGCCACGGCGGTGGGGTCGACCTCCGAGCCGAGGAAGTTCCAGCGGTACTCCATGTAGCCAATCAGCGGGTAGACGCAGTTGGCGCCCATGCCGATGTCCAGCACCTTGACGATCGACCCACGCGGGATCTTGCCTTCGTTGGTGCTGGCCAGCAGGTCGGCGAGGAAGTGCACGTAGTCGGCACGGCCTGGCACCGGCGGGCACAGGTAATCGGCCGGGATGTCCCAATGCTCGATGCCATAGAACGACTTGAGCAACGCCCGGTTGAACACCCGCACCGCATCGGGGCTGGCGAAGTCGATGCTTTCCTTGCCGTAGGGGTTGATGATCACGAATTGCGCCAGTTCCGGCGTGGTCTTGATCAGCGCCGGGAAGTCGTAACGGCCTGTGTGGCGGTTGCGCGGGTGCAGGGTGGCCTCTTTGCGCGGTGCGACGGGTTTGGCCGTGGCTGCGGTCTTAGGCTTCTTGCGCGGAGGTTTTGGCGTAGTGGGGGCGGTCATGTTGATTCTGGTGTGGGCTCAAAGTGGGGGGCATTGTCACACATTCTGAGCCCAACTCACTCAACTGTGGGAGCTGGCTTGCTCGCGAAAGCGTTGGGTCAGTCACTGACTCTGTATCTGATACACCGCTTTCGCGAGCAAGCCCGCTCCCACACTGACCGTGTTGCCAGCAGGAAATCGGGAATATCCAGCGAAAAAAAAGAGACCCGAAGGTCTCTTTTTCTACACGGCTTACACCTTACAGGCTGGAAATCCGCGCATGTTGCTCCGCCAGCTTGCCCAGGGCCTGTTCAGCCTCGGCCAGTTTGGCGCGTTCCTTGTCGATGACTTCAGCCGGAGCCTTGTCGACGAATGCCGCGTTGGACAGTTTGCCGCCCACCCGCTGCACTTCGCCTTGCAGGCGCGCAATTTCCTTGTCGAGACGGGCCAGTTCCGCGCCCTTGTCGATCAGGCCGGCCATCGGCACCAGCACTTCCATGTCGCCGACCAGTGCGGTGGCGGACAACGGAGCTTCGGCGCCAGCAGCCAATACGGTGATCGACTCCAGCTTCGCCAGCTTCTTGAGCAGCGCATCGTTTTCAGTGAGACGGCGCTGGTCTTCAGCACTGGCGTTCTTCACGAATACCGCCAACGGCTTGCCCGGCCCGATGTTCATCTCGGCGCGGATGTTGCGCGTGCCGAGCATCAGGGTCTTGAGCCATTCGATATCGCTTTCGGCGGCCTCATCGATGCGTGCTTCATTGGCCACCGGCCAAGGTTGCAGCATGATGGTCTTGCCTTCGATACCGGCCAGCGGCGCCAGGCGCTGCCAGATTTCTTCGGTGATGAACGGCATGAACGGGTGCGCCAGGCGCAGCGCCACTTCGAGCACGCGCACCAGGGTGCGACGGGTGCCGCGCTGGCGTTCGACCGGCGCGTTTTCGTCCCACAGCACCGGCTTGGACAGTTCCAGGTACCAGTCGCAATACTGGTTCCAGATGAACTCGTACAAAGCCTGTGCGGCCAGGTCGAAACGGAACTGGTCGAGCTGGCGGGTCACTTCGGCTTCGGTGCGCTGCAACTGCGAGATGATCCAGCGGTCGGCCAGGCTCAGTTCGAAGGCTTCGCCGTTCTGGCCGCAGTCCTCGCCCTTGTCCAGCACGTAGCGCGCGGCGTTCCAGATCTTGTTGCAGAAGTTGCGATAGCCTTCGACGCGGCCCATGTCGAACTTGATGTCGCGACCGGTGGACGCCAGCGAGCAGAAGGTGAAGCGCAGGGCGTCGGTGCCGTAGCTGGCGATACCGTCGGCGAACTCGTCGCGGGTCTGCTTCTCGATCTTTTTCGCCAGTTTCGGCTGCATCAGGCCCGAGGTACGCTTCTGTACCAAGGTTTCCAGGTCGATGCCGTCGATGATGTCCAGCGGGTCCAGGACGTTGCCCTTGGACTTGGACATCTTCTGGCCCTGGCCATCACGCACCAGGCCGTGCACGTACACGGTCTTGAACGGTACCTGTGGCGTGCCGTCTTCGTTCTTCACCAAATGCATGGTGAGCATGATCATCCGGGCAACCCAGAAGAAAATGATGTCGAAACCGGTGACCAGCACGTCGGTGGAGTGAAACTTCTTCAGGAATTCGGTCTGCTGCGGCCAGCCCAGGGTCGAGAAGGTCCACAGGCCCGAGCTGAACCAGGTGTCCAGCACGTCGTTGTCCTGTTGCAGTGCAACGTCCGCGCCCAGATTGTGCTTGGCGCGCACTTCGGCTTCGTCGCGGCCGACATACACCTTGCCCGACTCGTCATACCAGGCCGGGATGCGGTGGCCCCACCACAGCTGACGGCTGATGCACCAATCCTGGATGTCGCGCATCCACGAGAAGTACATGTTTTCGTACTGCTTGGGCACGAACGCGATGCGGCCATCTTCGACGGCGGCAATCGCCGGTTCAGCCAAAGGCTTGGTGGACACGTACCACTGGTCGGTCAACCACGGTTCGATTACGGTGCCGGAACGGTCGCCCTTCGGCACTTTCAGGCCGTGGTCATCAACGCTGACCAGCAAGCCGGCGGCGTCGAAGGCGGCAACGATTTGCTTGCGCGCTTCAAAACGGTCAAGGCCTGCGTATTCAGACGGGATCTTGCCGTCGACGCTGTCGTTCAGCGTACCGTCCAGATTGAACACCTGGCAGGCCGGCAATACGGCGGCGTTTTTGTCGAAGATGTTCAGCAAGGGCAGGTTATGACGCTTGCCGACTTCGTAGTCGTTGAAGTCGTGGGCCGGGGTGATTTTCACGCAGCCGGTGCCGAACGCAGGGTCGCAGTAGTCGTCCGCGATGATCGGGATGCGGCGGCCAACCAGCGGCAGCTCGACGAACTTGCCGATCAGCGCCTGGTAGCGCTCGTCGTTCGGGTTAACCGCGACGGCGGCGTCGCCGAGCATGGTTTCCGGACGGGTGGTGGCGACGATCAGGTAGTCATTGCCTTCAGCAGTTTTGACGCCGTCGGCCAGCGGGTACTTCAGGTTCCACAGAAAGCCTTTCTCGTCGTGGTTTTCCACCTCGAGGTCGGAAATCGCCGTGTGCAACTTCGTGTCCCAGTTGACCAGGCGCTTGCCGCGGTAGATCAGGCCGTCTTCATGCAGGCGCACGAAGGCTTCTTTCACGGCTTCCGACAGGCCGTCGTCCATGGTGAAGCGCTCGCGGCTCCAATCGACGGACGAGCCCAGGCGCCGAATCTGACGGCTGATATTGCCGCCGGACTGGTCTTTCCATTCCCAGATTTTTTCCAGGAATTTCTCGCGGCCCAGGTCATGACGGTTCTGGCCGGTGGCTTCGAGTTGGCGCTCCACCAGCATCTGCGTGGCGATACCGGCGTGGTCGGTGCCAGGCTGCCACAGGGTGTCTCGACCCTGCATGCGGCGGAAACGGATCAACGCATCCATGATCGCATTGTTGAAGCCATGGCCCATGTGCAGGCTGCCGGTGACGTTCGGCGGTGGGATCATGATGGTGTAGGGATCGCCCGCGCCTTGCGGGGCGAAATAATTCTCGGATTCCCAGGTGTTGTACCAGGAAGTTTCGATAGCGTGCGGCTGGTAGGTCTTATCCATGCGCGGCGGGACCCTAGTTGGCATTTATTCAGGAAAGCCGGCAAGTATAACGGGGGATGGGGCGCAGGGCGAGGCGAAGACAGGCTTGGAGTGTACGCTGAACAAATGTGGGAGCGGGCTTGCTCGCGAAGGCGGCGCATCAGCCAAACATGTGTCGACTGACACTACGCCTTCGCGAGCAAGCC
>NZ_JACCQQ010000044.1:0-16722 GCF_014268345.1 Pseudomonas sp. SWRI18 | reverse complement strand
CCCAGCGCGGGGCAAGCCCGCTCACTACAATGATCTAGCTCATCAAGGAGTCGCGTTATGCAAATATTCAGCGTAGAAGGAATGACCTGCGGCCATTGCGTTCGAGCGGTGACCCAGGCGGTGCAGGGCCAAGACCCGGCGGCCAGTGTGAAGGTCGACTTGGCGGCAAAGGAGGTTGGGGTCGAGAGCCGGCTGTCTGCCGAGCAAGTGATCGAGCTGATCACGCAAGAGGGCTACAGCGCCAAGCTCGCCTGAAACGTTGAAAAATAGTTAGCGAGCTATCGTGTTCAAGGCGCCCAAGCGCGGCTAGACTATCGGGCTGCCGTCTCACTTGGGTGCCCGATGAACCTTCGCATAATCCTGATTCTGGGAGCCTTGAGCGCTTTTGCGCCGTTGGCGATCGATTTTTACCTGCCAGGCTTCCCGGCCATGGCCAAAGCCTTTGCGACCGATGAAAAGCACATCCAGCTGACCCTGGCGGTGTATTTCGCCGGCCTGGCCATCGGCCAATTGATCTATGGCCCGCTGGCCGACCGCTTTGGTCGACGCGGCCCGCTGCTCAGTGGCGTCATCCTGTTCACCCTGGCGTCCTTCGCCTGCGCCTTTGCGCCATCCCTGGAATGGCTGATCGGCGCGCGCTTCGTGCAGGCCCTCGGTGGCTGCGCGGGCATGGTGATTTCCCGCGCGGTGGTCAGCGACAAGTGCGATGCGGTGGGCTCGGCCAAAGTGTTTTCCCAACTCATGCTGGTCACCGGCCTGGCGCCGATCCTCGCGCCGCTGGCCGGCGGGTTGATGGTGGGGCTGTGGGGTTGGCAATCGATTTTCCTGGCGCTGTCGATTTTCAGCGTGATGGCCGCCATCGCCGTGGCGGTCGGGCTGCCGGAAACCTTCCCGGCGCATCAGCCGCGCCAGCCTTTGTCCGGCTCGCTGCGGCGCTACGCTGCGCTGCTGTCCGACCGGGTTTACCTGGGGTATGCCCTCACCGGCGGTATCTCGATCGCCGGGATGTTCGCCTACATCGCCGGTTCGCCTTTTGTCTTTATCCAACTCTACGGCGTGCCCGCCGAGCATTACGGTTGGCTGTTCGGCTCCAACGCCGCCGGCTTTATCCTGGTGGCGCAAGTGAATGCGCGGCTGCTGGCCAAGCGTGGCCCGGCGTTTCTGCTGTCGCGCAGTGTGTGGGTCTACCTGTTGGCGGCGTTGGCGTTACTCGCTATCGCGGCCTTGCGCACCGATGCGTTGTGGCCGTTGCTGGTGCCGCTGTTTATCTGCATCGCCAGCCTGGGCTGCATTCTGCCCAATACCTCGGCGTGTGCCATGAGCGGGCAGGGCGCCAGGGCCGGCAGTGCGTCGGCGTTGCTTGGCTGCATTCAATTTGGCGTGGCGGCCGGGGCCGCGTCGTTGGTGGGGGCGCTGCACGATGGCACCGCCATGCCGATGGCGATGGTCATCACCTTGTGCGGTGTGCTGGCGGTGACGATTGCGATGGCGACCCAGCGCCTGCAACGGGCGAGAGCCTTGCAGGCGCAGGCCTGAGGAACGGCTCAGCCAGCCGCGGAGCGTTGCTGGCTGTTCGGGAAACGATGGGGCGCCTGGATGCGGGCTTGCAGGGTGTCGGCAAAGGCACGGGCCTCAGCCTCGGTGCGGAAGGTGAACGCGTCCTTGTCCAGACGCACCTGCCATTTATTGCCTGCGGATTTTGCTAACGCTTTTATCAGGATTTTCATTGCTGACTTCCTCACGTAAAAGAATCGTGGCAAAGGCGGCCAATATAAACCCGAATACGCTCACAAGTATGACAAGGATCAACTCTCTGACTAGCGGTGTCGTCCGTTACCCACAGGGGTAACGGACGCGGCTGACAGCCGTTTTTTCAGAACCCTTCCAGCACGATCTTGCCCTTGGCCTTGCCGCTTTCCAGCAGGGCATGGGCACGCCGCAGATTGGCCGCGTTGATCACACCGAAATGCTCGCCAAGCGTGGTTTTAAGCGTGCCGGCGTCGATCAGCTCGGCCACGCGATTGAGCAGGTTGTGCTGTTCGATCATGTCCGGCGTCTCGAACATCGAGCGTGTGTACATGAACTCCCAGTGCAGCGACAGGCTCTTGCGCTTGAGCTTGCTGACGTCCAGCGCCTTGGGATCGTCGATCAGCGCCAGCTTGCCCTGGGGTTGCAGGGCTTCCACCAGTTGGTCCAGGTGAAGGTCGGTCTGGGTCAGGCTGGCGACGTGGGTCACCTGCGGGTGGCCGGCGGCTTTCAGCGCCTCGCTCAGCGGTTGGCTATGGTCGATTACCAGGTCGGCGCCGAGGGCCTTGGCCCAGGCTTGGGTCTCGGGGCGCGACGCGCTGCCGATCACCTTCAGGGCAGTAAGCTGGCGCGCGAGCTGGGTCAGGATCGACCCGACCCCGCCGGCGGCGCCGACGATCAGCAGGCTCTGCCCTTCATCTTCTTTGCCTTCGCGCACTTGCAGGCGTTCGAACAGCAACTCCCAGGCGGTGATGGCGGTCAGCGGCAGGGCGGCTGCTTCGGCAAAACCCAGGCTTTTTGGCATATGCCCGACGATGCGCTCGTCCACGGTGTGCAGTTCGCTGTTGCCACCCGGACGCACCAGTGAGCCGGCGTAGAACACCTTGTCACCGGCCTTGAACAGGGTCACTTCGCTGCCGACCGCCTTGACCACGCCGGCCACATCCCAACCCAGCACCTTGGCCGCGCCGTTTTCCGGGGCGACGTTCTGGCGCACCTTGGTGTCCACCGGGTTGACCGAGATGGCTTTGACTTCCACCAGCAGGTCGCGCGGGCCGGCGACGGGCTCCGGCAGTTCGATGTCTTGCAGGGCATCTGGATCGGTGATTGGCAGTGAGGCGTAGTAGGCAATGGCTTTCATGAGGGCTCCGGGAAAAGGGCTGTGATCAGGCGAGAAACTGCAGGCGCTTGAGTTCGAAATGTTCGATCACATCGGCGGCTTGGGCGCGAAAGCTCTGGATATGCGCGCTCTGGTCGTGGTCGGCCAGTGCCGCGTCGTCGCTCCAGCGTTCGAGCATGTAGAAGGTTTCGGGGTGTTGCAGGTCCTGGTGCAGGTCGTACTGCTCGCAACCGGCCTCGAGGCGGGTGGGTTCCAGCAGGCCGCGCAGCAGTGTTTCCAGGGTGGCCTGCTGTCCCGGCTTGGCGATCAGCGTGGCGATGACGTTAAAGGCTGTGGACATATTCAGCTCCAGATACGTGATGAACGGCATGAACGGATGATTAGCTATTTATCGACGGGATAAAAGCGGCTAAAACAGAGGGCTGTTTCAATAAAATTTTGATAATGAGTGGAAATGCATGCTGCGCTTTGATGATTTGCAGTTGTTTGTGCGTGCGGCTGACCTGGGTAGTCTGTCGGCGGCGGCACGGGTGATGGACCTGTCGCCAGCAGTGGCCAGTGCAGCGCTCAAGCGTATCGAACAGCACCTGGGCGCGCGCTTGCTGGCGCGTTCCACCCGCAGCCTGCGCCTGACCGCCGAAGGCGAGGGTTTCCTGGCCTATGCGCGCGCTGCGTTGAGCTCGCTGGACGAAGGGCGACGGTTGCTGGCCAGCGGTCAGGATCATGTCAGTGGCGTGCTGCAACTGTCGGCCCCTTCGGATTTCGGGCGCAACCAACTGCTGCCGTGGCTGGACGAATTCCAGCGTGAGTACCCGCAACTGAGCGTGCGCCTGCTACTGGGCGATCGGATTGCCGATCTGTTCCGCCAGCCGGTGGACATCGCGCTGCGCTACGGAGAGCCTGAGGATTCCAGCCTTGTCGCTCTGCCCGTGGCGCCGGGCAATGTCCGCGTGCTGTGCGCGTCGCCCAGTTATCTGGCGCGCCACGGCGAGCCGCGGCACCTGGAGCAGCTGGCCCAGCACAATTGCCTGCTGTACATGCTCGGCAGCCGGGTCCACGACCATTGGCGCTTTCACGACGGTAAACGCGAAGTCAGCCTGACAGTCACCGGCGATCGTTTCAGTGATGATGCCGACGTGGTCCGCCGCTGGGCGGTGGCGGGTGTCGGCATTGCCTACAAATCCTGGCTGGATGTGAGTACCGACGTGCTGGCCGGGCGCTTGCGCCTGATCCTGCCTGAGCTGCGGGGCGAGCGCACGCCGCTCAACCTGCTGTGTGCCCACCGTGCGCAACTGAGCAAACCTATCAACCTGTTGCGTGAAATGCTTGTGTCCCGCTGTGCGACGTTGACTGCGCAACTGCCGGAACGATCCAGCCCGACGTAACACCTTCCATCAAAGCCGGAAATTTCACTCAAGCCCTGTCCTTATCCGAGCTGTCAGACGCCATGGAACCGGCGGTTTACGCCCCTATACTTTGGCGCCAACCTCAGCAAAAAAATAAATCGACAGGGAGTGAAGGATGGACGCCGTACCTTGCATCAGTCAGATCGCCAGCTTGCTCGCCGAGCCCAAACGCACCGCCATGTTGTGGGCCTTGATGGATGGTTCGACCAGGTCACCGGCAGAATTGGCGGCACTTGCCGGCTTGTCATCGACATCCGCCAACGCACATCTGGCGCGACTGACCGCAGGTGGTCTGCTGCGGGCGGAGACCCGGCGTGGCAAGCGCGTGTTTCGCGTCGCCGCGCCGGATGTCAGCGCCGCCATCGACGCCTTGGCCAGGACCACCATGGCCTGTGCCGCACGCAGCGCGCCGGACACTTCGCCGCCGACCCTGGCTGCCCCGCCGTTGTTGCGTCATGCCCGGCTGTGCAATGGCCATCTCGGCGGGGAGCTGGGCGGGCAGTTATATCAACATCTGCTGGAGGCCGGATGGATCGAGCGCTACGAGCAGCGCACCGATGTGACGGTCAAGGGCGCGCAGCACTTGGCAGGGCTGGGGATTTTTACCCAGGCATTGACGTCGCCGCTGGTGTGTAACTGTTTCGACTGGAGCCAGGCGCAACCGCATCTGGGCGGTGCGTTGGGGGCAGGGTTGTTGCAACTGTTTTTACAGTCGAACTGGATCAGTGTGATCAACGAGTCGCAGGCGTTGCAGGTTCATGATGCCGGGCGGCTGGAAATTGCCCGTTTGGCCTTGCCAGGCTGAGCAGTTCGCAAAAAACCAATGTGGGAGCTGGCAAGTCAGCTCCCACAGGTGGAGCGCGTTTATCCGTTACGGCTTGACCAACCTGGCATCCAGGCTGTTCTGCGCCAGGCGTTTGGCCTGGTCCTGGGTCATGCCCAGCGAGGTATACAGCGCGTGGAAGTTCTCGGTGACATAACCGCCGAAGTAGGCGGGGTCATCCGAGTTCACCGTGACCTTCACGCCACGCTCGAGCATGTCGAGGATGTTGTGCTGGGCCATGTCGTCGAACACGCACAGCTTGGTGTTGGACAGTGGGCAGACCGTCAGCGGGATCTGTTCGTCGATGATCCGTTGCATCAGGCGTTCGTCTTCGATGGCACGCACACCATGGTCGATACGCTGGATTTTCAGCAGGTCGATGGCTTCCCAGATGTACTCGGGCGGGCCTTCTTCGCCGGCGTGGGCGACGGTAAGGAAGCCTTCGTGGCGGGCGCGGTCAAACACACGCTGGAACTTGCTCGGCGGGTGGCCCATCTCGGAGCTGTCCAGGCCGACGGCCACGAACGCGTCACGGAACGGCAAGGCCTGGTCCAGGGTTTTCTCGGCTTCGGCTTCGCTCAGGTGGCGCAGGAAGCTGAGGATCAAACCGCTGGTGATGCCCAGTTGCTGCTCGCCATCTTTAAGTGCAGCGGCGATGCCGTTGAGCACCACTTCGAACGGCACGCCACGGTCGGTGTGGGTTTGTGGGTCGAAGAAAGGTTCGGTGTGGATCACGTTCTGTGCTTTGCAGCGCAGCAGGTAGGCCCAGGTCAGGTCGTAGAAATCCTGGGAGGTGCGCAGCACATCCGCGCCCTTGTAATACAGGTCGAGAAATTCCTGCAGGTTGTTGAAGGCGTAGGCCTTGCGCAGGGTTTCGACGTCGTTCCACGGCAGCGCAATCTTGTTGCGCTCGGCCAGGGCGAACAGCAGCTCCGGCTCCAGGGAGCCTTCCAGGTGCAGGTGCAATTCAGCCTTGGGCAGGGCATTGAGCCAATCGTACATTTCTAAATTCTCATCAGGTGCAATGGCGGCATTCTACAGGTCATGGCTGAAATAATCGGTAAAACCTGACCAGCATGAGAGTTTTGGTTTTTTTCTACGCAATAGCGGCTCGACCTAAGATGTAACGAAACGTTAGCGGCTTGGCGGAGTCTGTACCCCATCAATGACTGATTTGCCGTTTGGTAAGGCCCCCCATGCTCACATCCCTCAAGCAAGAAAAATTCATGCTGCTGGCGCTGATCGCCGCCATTGCCGCTTACCCGCTGGAGCACTGGATGCTGCACAGCGGGCAAGTGGTGGCGCTGGTTGCCGGGCTCGCGTTGATTGGTTTCATCGTGATGGCATCGATGCGCGTGGCCCATCACGCCGAGCAGCTTGCCGAAAAAGTCGGCGATCCCTACGGCACCATGATCCTCACCTTGGCAGCGGTGCTGGTGGAAGTGGTGATCCTGGCGATCATGATGAGTAATGAACCGTCGCCGACGCTAGTGCGTGACACTATTTACTCGGCGGTGATGCTCGACATCAACGGCATTCTGGGTCTGGCCGCGCTGATGGGCGGTATCAAGCATGGCGAACAGTCCTACAACGATGATTCGGCACGCACCTACAGTGTGATGATCCTCACTGCCATGGGCGTGTCGATGGTGGTGCCGGAGTTTATCCCCGAAGCCGACTGGAAAATTTACTCAGCCTTCACCATTGGCGCGATGGTGGTGCTGTACACCCTGTTCCTACGCATGCAGGTGGGGCCGCACAGTTACTTCTTCAGCTACAGCTACCCGGAAAAACGTCGTAAGAAAGTGCCGGAAGAAGAGCACGCGCCGGCGGTCAGCCTGGCGTTTTCAATCGGCACCCTGGTGTTTGGCGTAATCGTGATCGGCGCGTTGGCCGAAGTGATGTCCAAGACCTTGGACCTTGGCCTGGAAGGCACGGGTGCTCCACCGGTGGTCACGGCGATTGTGGTGGCGGCCATTTCGGCGGCGCCGGAGATCTTGACGGCATTGCGCGCGGCCTTGGCGAACCGCATGCAGTCGGTGGTGAATATCGCGCTGGGTGCTTCGTTGTCGACGGTGATCCTGACGGTGCCGGTGATGGAGGCCATGGCGCTCTACACCGGCCAACCGTTCCAGATGGCGATGACGCCGGTGCAGACCGTGATGGTGTTTATTACGCTGATTGTCAGCGCGATCAACCTCAACGATGGTGAAACCAACGCCATCGAAGGGATGACTCATTTTGTGTTGTTTGCGACCTTTATCATGTTGTCGTTGCTGGGGGTATAGGCACCGAAGAACTCAATGTGGGAGCGCTTGCTCGCGAAAGTGGTGGGTCAGTGACAGATGTTCTGACTGACGCTCAACATTCGCGAGCAAGCCCGCTCCCACATTTCGACGGTGTTCTTTCAGTTAAGCCCGGCTGATCAGGTCCCGTGCCGCCTGGCCGTGATCAGCGATCAAGCCTTTGAGGTCCAGGCCTTCCACTTGGCCGTCGATCACGCGCCACTTGCCGGCGATCATCACCCGGTCCGCCCGGTCCGCGCCGCACAACAGAAGCGCCGAGATCGGATCGTGGCTGCCGGAGAAACGCAGCTCGTCGAGTTTGAACAGCGCCAGGTCGGCCTGTTTGCCGACAGCCAATTCCCCAATATCCGTACGCCCCAGCAACTGCGCCGAGCCTTTGGTCGCCCAGCCCAGCACGCCTTCGGGGGTGATTTTTTGCGCACCGTAACGCAGGCGCTGGATGCACAGGGCCTGGCGTGCTTCAAGGATCATGTTCGACGCATCGTTGGAGGCGGAGCCGTCCACGCCCAGGCCGATAGGCGCGCCCGCCGCGAGCAGGTCCAGGGTGGGGCAGATGCCGGACGCCAGGCGCATGTTCGAGCTTGGGCAATGGCAGATGCCGGTGCCGGCCGCGCCCAGGCGCGCGATTTCGTCCGGGTTGAAGTGAATGCCATGGGCCAGCCAGGTGCGTGGGCCGAGCCAGCCGACGCTGTCCAGGTAATCCACGGTGCGCAGGCCGAAGCGTTGCAGGCAGAAGTCTTCCTCGTCGAGGGTTTCCGCCAGGTGAGTGTGCAGGCGCACATCCAGGTGGTTGGCCAGTTCGGCACTGGCTTGCATGATTTGCGGGGTGACCGAGAACGGCGAGCAGGGCGCCAGGGCGATCTGGATCTGCGCGCCGTCGCCGCGCTGGTGGTATTCACGGATCAGGCGCTGGCTGTCCTCGAGGATGACTTGACCCTGTTGCACGGTCTGCTGCGGAGGCAAGCCGCCGTCGGCTTCGCCCAGGCTCATGGAGCCGCGGGTGAGCATGGCGCGCATGCCCAACTCGCGCACGCTCTCGACCTGAATATCGATGGCGTTTTCCAGGCCGTCGGGGAACAGATAATGATGGTCCGCCGCCGTGGTGCAGCCGGACAGCAGCAATTCAGCGAGTGCCACCTTCGATGCCAGGGCGAGTTTTTCCGGCGTCAGCCGCGCCCAGACCGGGTACAGGGTTTTCAACCAGGGGAATAACGGCTGGTTGACCACCGGTGCCCAGGCGCGGGTCAGGGTTTGATAAAAATGATGGTGAGTGTTGATCAGGCCCGGGAGTACCACATGTTCGCGAGCATCGAATACCTGGCCGCAAGGCACGGCAGGTTCGCGCCCCCAGCCCAGCACTTCGGTGATCACACCGTCTTGCAGCACCAGGCCGCCACGGGCGTCGAGGCCGTTGGCAGTGAAAATCGCGAGGGGGTTTTTTAACCAGATACGGGTCGCAGGCATTGGCCGGCTCCTCTGAATGATGGGTTCAGGTTTGCCAGCTCAGTGTTGCCCTGTCTGCTGATCCAGGGTCGCCGGTGAAGGCGAGGAGAGTAGATTACGTGTAGTTCAAGCTCTGGTCCACATGTAGGAAAGTGGATGAGCTAAATGTGGAAGGGGCAAGCTCCTTCCCACAGTGATTGAACGGAGATTTTTTACCAGGCGATGGTGTCGCCTTTGTAATCAATGAAGTGATGGCCGCCTTTGCCCGTGTAGGCATTCACCTGATCCACCAGGCCGCGCACGCTGGTGTCGACATCGATGTGCGCGTTTTCGCCGCCCATGTCGGTCTTCACCCAGCCCGGATGCAGCGACAGCACGGTGAGCTTATGGTCGCCCAGTTGGGTGACGAAGCTGTTGGTCATGGAGTTGAGCGCCGCCTTGCTGGCCTTGTACAGCGCCATATCGGAACCGTCCGGGATGGCCACGCTGCCCAGGACCGAACTCATGAAGGCCAGGACGCCACTGTCCTTGCGGATCTGCCCGACAAAGCGCTGGGCCAGGTTGATCGGCGCCACGGCGTTGGTGAAAAACAGTTGGCCGACTTCCGCGAGGGTGGCGTGGCCGGGTTCCTGATTGGCGGGGCCCTTGACGCCGGCGTTGACGAACAGCAGGTCGAAGGTGCGGTCCTTGAGGCGCTGGTTCAGGGCGATCACGGCTTGTTGATCATCCATGTCGAGTTTCTCGATCTGGACCGGGCCGACGGCTTTGAGGGCTTCGGCCTTGCCTGGGTCGCGTACGGTGGCGGTCACGTCCCAGCCATCCTGGATCAGTTGCTTGACCAGTCCAAGGCCCAGCCCGCGTGAGGCGCCGATGATCAATGCGGTTTTTGGCGTAGACATGAAAGCTTCCTTTAAGCGTCGCGGTTCAGGGAGTTCAACGGTATAGCATTTCAGCGCTGCAGCAGGATACGCCCACGGCTGAGGTCGGCGAGTTGAGTTTGCAGGGTGTGGATATGCGCTTCGGCCAAGGCGAGTTGCAACTCGACGCCGTTGGCCGTGAAGGTTTCTTCCAGCACCAGCCCACCGAGTTCGACAACGCGCAGTTTCACCAGGTTCAGCTCGGCGAACCCGCAGGCGCAACGCAAGGCGACGCGGCTGATCAGTTCAATGCGCTCGGCATTTTGCAGGCACTTATTCGCGCCGCCGCCGTAGGCACGGGCGAGTCCGCCGGTACCCAATTGGATACCGCCGTACCAGCGAATCACCAGCACCGCGACTTGATCGAAACCCTGCGCTTCGATGGCTGCCAGGATGGGTCGCCCGGCAGTGCCGCCGGGTTCGCCGTCGTCATTGCTGCGGTACTGGTCGGCCAGCTTCCAGGCCCAGCAATTGTGCGTGGCGTTCAGGTCGCTGTGCTGCTCGAAAAACGCCTGTGCTTCCTGGGGGCTAGTGATCGGTGCGGCGAGGGTGATAAAGCGGCTTTTACGTATTTCTTCGCGAAACTCGCAAAGGCCGGTCAGGGTGAAAGGCATAAGTCGCTTCGTTTATTGGGCTGGCTTGATGCCGCAGCCCTTGAGGATGATGTGGATCAGGTTGGTACCGGCGTCTTCCATGTCCTGCTTGGTCAGTTTGGTGCGACCGGTGACGCGGCAGATCTGGGTGGCGAAGTCGGCGTAGTGCTGGGTACTGCCCCACAGCAGGAAGATCAGGTGCACCGGGTCGACGGGGTCCATCTTGCCGGCGTCGATCCAGGCCTGGAACACCGCAGCCCGGCCACTGAACCAGGCGCGGTAGTCCTGGCCGAAATATTCGGTGAGGCATTCGCCGCCGCTGATGATCTCCATGGCGAAGATCCGCGAGGCCTGGGGCTGGCGCCGCGAGAACTCCATCTTGGTGCGGATATACCGAGTCAGGGCCAAGGCCGGGTCATCCTCGGCGGTCAGCGCGTTGAAGGTGCTGTCCCACAGTTCGAGGATATTGCTGAGCACCGCGACATACAGGCCCAGCTTGTTGGTGAAGTAATAATGCAAGTTGGCCTTCGGCAGCCCGGCGCTGGCAGCAATGGTATTCATGCTGGTGCCTTTGTAGCCATGGCGCGCGAATTCGTCTTCAGCAGCCTGCAGAATCGCTTGTTCGTTCTTTTGCCGAATGCGGCTGGCCGGCTTACTGGCGTGGTTGCTATGGGCAGGAACTTCGAGGCTCATGGAGGTTTCCGTGCTGATCGATAGAGACGACGTGTGCACAGATAACCCACCCTCAAGCCTCAGACAAGTCCTGATGCAATAAAACCTTCAAAGCGGTTCCAGGCTGTCGCTTTCCGGCGCTTTGTTTGCGGCAGCGGTGGGGGCCTTGCTCTCGGGCAGCAGCAGGCACAACACGATGGCAGTCAGCCCGCCGCTGGTAATGGCCGAGTCAAACAGGTTCTGCACCAGTGTCGGCATCAGGTGCAGCAGGTTCGGCTGGGCGGCGATGCCCAGGCCGACGCCAAACGAGGTGGCGATGATCAGCATGCTGCGCCGGTCCAGCGGTGCCTGGGCAAGAATGCGCACGCCGGCGGCGGCCACACTGCCGAACATCACCAGGGTCGCGCCGCCCAGCACCGGCTTGGGAATTTGTTGCAACACGGCACCAATCAACGGAAACAAGCCGAGGCAAAACAGCACCACGCCGATGTACAGGCCGACGTAGCGGCTGGCCACGCCGGTGAGTTGGATCACGCCGTTGTTCTGGGCGAAGGTGGTGTTGGGGAAGGCGCTGAACGTGGCGGCTATCATGCAACTGACGCCATCGCCGAGTACGCCGCCTTTGAGCCGGCTTATATAAGAAGGGCCGCTGATGGGTTGGCGGGCAATCATGCAATTGGCGGTGAGGTCGCCGACGGTTTCGATGCTGCTGATCAGATAAATCAGCGCGATCGGCAGGAAGGCGCTCCAGTCGAAGCTGAAACCGAAGCGAAACGGAATCGGCAGACTGATCAGAGGCAGGTCCGGCAGGGCTTGAGGCACGAGTTTGCCGCTGAACCAGGCGGCCAGGCTGCCGAGCGCCAGGCCGATGATGATTGCCGAGAGGCGCACCCAAGGTGTGTTGGAACGGTTGAGCAGAATGATCGTCAACACCACGAACAGACCCAGTGCCAGGTTGGTGGGGACGCCGAAGTCGGGGGCATTGAAACCGCCGCCAAGGTCGGTGATGCCCACTTTGATCAGGCTGATACCGATCAGGGTAATGACGATCCCGGTCACCAACGGCGTGATGACACGACGCAGTTGGCCGATAAAACGGCTCAACACGATCTGCACCACGGCGCCGAAAAAGCACACGCCAAAGATCATCGCCATGATGTCTTCCGGGCTGCCTCCGCGTTGTTTCACCAGGAAGCCCGCCGACAACACCGCGCCAAGAAACGCGAAGCTGGTGCCCTGCAGGCAGATCATCCCGGCGCCGATTCCAAATGGCCTACGCGCCTGGATGAAGGTGCCCACCCCGGAAACCATCAGCGCCATGCTGATCAGGTAGGGCAAATACGCCGTGAGGCCCAGCGTCGAACCGATGATCAAGGGCGGGGTGATAATCCCGACAAAGGCCGCCAGTACATGTTGCAGTGCGGCCAGGAAAGCCGGGGCAGGTTTTGGGCGGTCATTGAGGCCGTAGATCAGGTCGCTGGTGCTGGAGGATTCTGGTGGCATGGCGGGCAAACTCGGGTCGGACGGTTCTAGGTCCCTGTGCGCTTGCAAAAAGCTGTCCAGTTGCTCAGCTTTTCGCGCCAGGGCAGAGTTAGCGCGTGCCTGCCAGGCTTTCAAGGAAGCTTTCGAGCACCAAATGGGGGCGCCGGCCCTTGCGCGTGACCGATGCGAGGCTTAAATCGTAAAAACGTGTAGCCGGTTTCAGCGCGCGCAGTCGGCCTTGTTGTACCCAGAGGCTGGCGTAGTGGTCGGGCAGGTAGCCGATGTAGCGGCCGGTGAGGATCAGGAATGCCATGCCTTCGCGGTCCGAAGCGCTGGCCGTGCAATTGAGTGCCTGGTAATGGGCCTGGATCTCGGCGGGCAACCGGAACGTCGGGGCGATGGCGTCCTGAGCATCGATGCGCGCGTCATCCAGTTGCTTGTCGTCGGCGTAGAACAGCGGGTGGCCGACGGCGCAGTAGAGCAGCGAACGCTCGCTGTACAGCGGCTGGTACTCCAACCCCGACAGGGCACTGGCCTGGGGCACCACGCCAACATGCAGGCGGCCGTCGAGTACGCCTTGCTCGACTTCGTTGGGGGCGATCATGCGGATCTGGATCTGCACGTCCGGGCCGCGCTCCTTCAACTGCGCGAGCGCATGGGTGATGCGCATGTGGGGCAGGGTGACGAGGTTGTCGGTGAGGCCGATGATCAATTCGCCACGCAAATGCTGGTGCAGGCCGTTGACCTCGGTGCGGAAACTTTCCAGGGCACTCAAGAGTTGCAGGGCCGACTGGTAGACCTCCCGGCCCTCTTCGGTCAGGGAAAAACCGGCGCGGCCGCGTTGGCACAGCCTTAGTCCGAGGCGTTGTTCGAGATCACTCATTTGCTGGCTGATGGCCGAACGGCCTATGCCCAGGACGGTTTCTGCCGCTGAAAAGCCACCGCATTCCACCACACTGCGAAAGATGCGCAGCAAGCGGATGTCGAAGTCGCTGACTTGGGCCAGGGGATCGGGTCGCCGGCTGCTCATAGTTTAGTGAAGGCCTGACTGAAGGTTAGAAGAGTTGAATTTCACCGACTTTATCGCCGTGGCAATTTAGCTGCAACAACGCTTTCAATCCCGACGCTGCCTGTTGCCCTGCGAGGTTTTGCTGATGAACATGCCCGAAAACGCCCCATCGTCCCTGGCCAGCCAATTGAAGCTGGACGCGCACTGGATGCCGTACACCGCCAACCGTAACTTCCAGCGTGACCCGCGTCTTATCGTGGCCGCAGAAGGTAGCTGGTTGACGGACGATAAGGGGCGCAAGGTCTATGACTCGTTATCAGGCCTGTGGACATGCGGCGCCGGGCATACGCGCAAGGAAATCCAGGAGGCGGTCGCCAAGCAACTGGGAACGTTGGACTACTCGCCTGGGTTCCAATACGGTCATCCGCTGTCCTTCCAGTTGGCGGAAAAGATCACCGACCTGACCCCTGGCAGCCTGAACCATGTGTTCTTCACCGACTCCGGCTCCGAGTGCGCCGATACCGCGGTGAAAATGGTGCGTGCGTACTGGCGCCTGAAAGGCCAGGCCACCAAGACCAAGATGATCGGTCGCGCCCGTGGCTACCATGGTGTGAATATCGCCGGTACCAGCCTGGGCGGCGTCAACGGCAACCGTAAGATGTTTGGTCAGGCGATGATGGACGTCGACCATCTGCCGCACACGCTGCTGGCGAGCAATGCCTTCTCCCGCGGGATGCCGGAGCAGGGCGGTATCGCGCTGGCCGATGAACTGCTCAAGCTGATCGAGCTGCACGATGCATCGAACATTGCCGCGGTGTTTGTCGAGCCGATGGCCGGCTCCGCTGGCGTGCTGGTGCCGCCGCAGGGTTATCTCAAGCGTCTACGTGAAATCTGTGATCAGCACAACATCCTGCTGGTGTTCGACGAAGTGATCACCGGCTTCGGCCGCACCGGCTCGATGTTCGGTGCCGACAGCTTCGGCGTGACTCCGGACCTGATGTGCATTGCCAAGCAAGTCACCAACGGCGCGATTCCGATGGGCGCGGTGATCGCCAGCAGCGAGATCTATCAAACCTTCATGAACCAGGCGACGCCTGAGTACGCGGTGGAATTCCCCCACGGCTACACCTACTCGGCGCACCCGGTAGCTTGTGCCGCTGGGCTGGCGGCGCTGGACCTGTTGCAGAAGGAAAACCTGGTGCAGAGCGTGGCCGAAGTCGCGCCGCACTTTGAGAATGCGCTGCACGGCTTGAAAGGCAGCAAAAACGTGATCGACATTCGCAACTACGGGCTGGCTGGTGCGATCCAGATCGCACCGCGTGACGGTGATGCGATCGTGCGTCCATTCGAGGCCGGCATGGCCTTGTGGAAAGCCGGTTTCTACGTGCGCTTTGGCGGTGACACCCTGCAGTTCGGGCCAACCTTCAACAGCAAGCCGCAGGACCTGGATCGCCTGTTCGATGCGGTCGGCGAAGTGCTGAACAAGATCGACTGATTTCTCCTTCTATATAGAACAACTTTTCAGGAGCCCTGCATGAGCCTTATCCAGCATTTGATCAACGGTGAGTTGGTCAACGACAGCGGTCGCAGCGCCGACGTGTACAACCCGTCCACCGGCCAGGTGATTCACCAGGTGCCATTGGCCAGTCGTGAAACCATTCAACAAGCGATCGATTCGGCCAAGGCCGCTTTCCCTGCCTGGCGCAATACGCCGGCGGCCAAGCGCGCCCAAGTGATGTTCCGTTTCAAGCAGTTGCTGGAGCAGAACGAAGCACGTATCTCGCAGTTGATCAGCGAAGAGCACGGCAAGACCCTGGAAGATGCCGCCGGTGAGTTGAAGCGCGGCATCGAAAACGTGGAGTACGCGTGCTCGGCGCCGGAGATTCTGAAGGGCGAGTACAGCCGTAACGTAGGACCGAACATTGATGCCTGGTCGGATTTCCAGCCGCTGGGTGTAGTGGCGGGTATCACGCCGTTCAACTTCCCGGCGATGGTGCCCCTGTGGATGTACCCGTTGGCGATTGTCTGCGGTAACTGTTTCATCCTTAAACCCTCGGAGCGCGATCCAAGTTCGACGCTGCTGATTGCACAGTTGCTGCAGGAAGCGGGTTTGCCCAAAGGTGTGTTGAGCGTGGTCCATGGTGACAAGGGCGCGGTGGATGCATTGATCGAAGCGCCGGAAGTAAAAGCGCTGAGTTTCGTGGGCTCGACGCCGATTGCCGAATACATTTATTCCGAAGCGACCAAGCGCGGCAAACGCGTGCAGGCGCTGGGAGGGGCGAAGAACCATGCGGTGCTGATGCCGGATGCGGATCTGGATAACGCCGTGAGCGCATTGATGGGCGCGGCGTACGGTTCCTGTGGTGAGCGTTGCATGGCGATTTCGGTTGCGGTGTGCGTGGGCGACCAGGTGGCGGATGCGTTGATTGCCAAGCTGGTGCCGCAGGTCAAGGCGCTGAAGATCGGTGCTGGCACGTCTTGCGGCCTGGATATGGGGCCATTGGTGACTGGCCAGGCGCGTGACAAGGTCAGTGGCTATATAGAAGACGGTGTGGCGGCGGGCGCGGAGTTGGTCGTCGATGGGCGCGGCTTGAGTGTCGCCGGGCATGAACAGGGTTTCTTCCTCGGTGGCAGCCTGTTTGATCGTGTGACGCCGCAGATGCGTATCTATAAGGAAGAGATCTTCGGGCCGGTATTGTGCGTGGTCAGGGTCGATAGCCTGGAAGCGGCGATGCAACTGATCAATGATCATGAATACGGTAACGGCACCTGCATCTTCACCCGTGACGGTGAAGCGGCGCGTCTGTTCTGTGATGAGATCGAAGTGGGTATGGTGGGCGTGAACGTTCCACTGCCGGTACCGGTGGCCTATCACAGCTTTGGTGGCTGGAAGCGCTCGCTGTTTGGCGACCTGCATGCCTATGGGCCGGATGGGGTGCGTTTCTATACCCGTCGCAAGGCGATTACCCAGCGCTGGCCGCAACGGGCCAGCCATGAAGCGTCGCAATTTGCTTTTCCCAGTCTTTAACGTTTGCCAGGATGCCGGCCCCTTGGGGCCGGCTTCCGCGTTTTCAGGGCTTTTTTGACCGATATGACAGAATTGTGAAAAAAGCTGTTGACGGCAGATTCTGGAAGTCTATAATTCGCCCCACTTCCGGCGCAGTCGAAACGGAAAACTCCTTGGTAAACAAAGAGTTATGCGAGA
>NZ_JACCQQ010000043.1:0-19802 GCF_014268345.1 Pseudomonas sp. SWRI18 | reverse complement strand
GGTCGCCTGACCCACCGCTTTCGCAGCCTCGCTAAAGCTCGACAGCTCCCACAGGGAGATTGGTCAACTGAAAGTTGTGTAGATACCCATGCTGCGATGGCATCAACTGAGTGTGCCTGAGGGACCGAGGTGTCTGCATCGCAGGCAAGCCAGCTCCCACAGAAAACCATGATCCAGGCTGACTTTCTGCGTTTGCGCGTCTCGGAATTTTCCGACAAGGTTTTCGGGTTGTCGCTCGGCTCGAACACAGCCTGTTTCTCTGAGAGAAATCCCACAACTAAGTGGGATTTTTCATTCTTCCTGCCCGTTTTTTTCTTCCTAGGATGGTGCGGTCGCTTGAACGCAAGCGAGGCGGCAAGGCTGTTCCCATCAGCCCAAAGCCCTCAGTGAATGCTTAGGAGTCAAAACATGAAGATGACCAGTGTGAGCAAACGCCTGCGCCGCTCGGCCTGGGCCGTGATCGTCGCCGGTGCCTTGGCAGGCTGTGCCGCGACGCCGCCGCCTGCGGCAAAAATCTCCCTGGCCCGTGATTCGGTAGGACGTGCCCTGGCGGCACAAGCGACCCAGTTCGCCCCGCTGGAGATGAAGACCGCCCAGGACAAACTGGCGCGCATGGAGCAGGCCATCGGCGAAATGAATTACGTCGAAGTCGACGCCTTGGCCGACCAGATCGAAGCCGACGCCAGTCTGGCCGAAGCCAAGGCCACTGCCGTGCGTAAACAACAGGTCTTGAAGCAGGCGCGAGAGGGCATCCAGGTGCTCAAGCAGGAAATGCTCAACGCCCCCGCGACTACCCACTGAGGATCCCCCATGCGTGCCACTTTAGTCATTCCCGTTCTTTCGGCCCTGGGCCTGGCGCTGGCCGGTTGCGCCACCCCTCCGGAAAATCCACAACTGCTGCAAGCGCGCAGCCAGTTCTCCAGCCTGCAGGAGAAACCCGAGTCCAACACCCTGGCGGCGGTCGAAACGCGCATCGCGTCCAACGCGCTGGACCGCGCCAACCAGGTGTCACTGCACAGCCGTACCGACCCGCAGATCGACCAGCTCGCCTACTTGGCAACGCAGAAAATCGCCCTGGCCGAGCAGACCATCGTCAGCCGCAAGACCGACGCCCAACTCGATAACATCGCGGTCGACCGTACCCAGGTGCAGCTCGACGTGCGCACCGCGCAGCTCAAGGCGCTGCAAGCGATCAAGGCCCAGCCGACCGAGCGTGGCCAGGTCGTCACCTTTGGCGACGTGCTGTTCGATACCGGCAGGGCCGACCTGAAGCCGGGCAGCCAACGGGACTTGCAGGGGCTGGCGAACTTCCTGGTGCAGAACCCGGAACGTCAGGTACGCGTAGAGGGCTTCACCGACAGCACCGGTGGCGATGCCTACAACCAGCGCTTGTCCGAGCTGCGTGCCCATGCGGTCGCCCGTGGCCTGCAACGCCTCGGTGTGGGATTCGAGCGCATGGCGGTGGTCGGCTATGGCAAGCAATTCCCGGTCGCCGACAACCTGAGCGCGCCGTCACGCCAGTTGAATCGCCGTGTGGAAGTCATCGTGTCCAACGACGCTTCGGCGGTCAGCGCGCGGCGTTAAGCGCAATCAGTCAAAGCCGATGATGGCCTTGGTTTCCAGGTATTCCTCAAAACCAAAGACACCGTACTCCCGGCCGTTCCCCGAGCGCTTGTAGCCACCGAAGGGCGCCATGGGGTTCCAGGCCGGGTAGTTCAGGTGCACTTGCCCGGCCCGGATGCGCGACGCGACGGCACGTGCAAGGTCAAGGTCCTGCCCCTGAACATGGGCGCCCAGCCCGTAGACCGTGTCGTTGGCGATCGCGACCGCTTCATCGACCGTGTCATACGCAATGAGGCAGAGCACCGGGCCGAATATTTCCTCTTGAGCGATGCGCATCGCCGTGGCCACTTCAGAGAACACAGTCGGTCGGACATAAAATCCCTTTGCAAAACCCGGCGCACGCCCGGGCCCACCGCACACCAGTTTTGCCCCTTCATCGAGACCTGCCTGGATCATCGCTTGAACGCGATTGAATTGCGCTTCGTTGGCTATCGGGCCCAATTGGGTCGCATCCAATTGCGGCTCACCGACGATCAGAGCATTGGCAGTCTGCGCCGCCAGGGCTTCGACCTCTGCCAGGCGGTTCCTGGGCACGATCATCCGGGTCGGCGCGCTGCACGACTGCCCGACGTTGCGAAACGCCGACAGCACGCCCAGCGGCACGGCCTTGGCGAAGTCTGCGTCGGGCAACAGCACATTCGGCGACTTGCCGCCCAATTCCTGTGTGACCCGCTTCACGGTCGTGGCGGCGGCCTGTGCAACCAGCGCACCGGCGCGGTTCGAGCCGGTGATGGAAATCATATCGATGTCCGGGTGGGCCGCAATGGCGGCGCCCACTTCCGGGCCGCTGCCGTTGACCAGGTTGAACACGCCGGGCGGCACGCCTGCGTCGTGCAGCAGTTGTGCAAAAAGCAGGGCGCTCAGGGGTGACAGTTCACTGGGTTTCAAGACGACGGTGCACCCGGCGGCGATGGCCGGCGCGACTTTTGCGGTGATTTGGTACAGCGGCCAGTTCCAAGGTGTGATCAGGCCGCACACCCCGATGGGCTCGCGTTCAATCGCAGTACCGTTCTCGACCGTGCGAAAGCGATAGCTGGACAGCAGTTCCCGTGCAACGCGAACGTGTTCGGCCGCCAGCGGCACCTGCATGGCTCGCGCAAAACCGATGGCGGCACCCATCTCGAGCGAAATGGCCTGCGCCAGTGCCTCTTTGCGCTCAAGGATCAGCTCATGGATTTTTCCGATGACATGCGCGCGCGACTCGACGGAGCGAGCAGACCACTCAGGGAACGCTGCACGCGCCGCCGCGGCCGCGCGGTCCACATCCTCGGCCGAGCCGCGCGCCACCTGCGCCACCACCTCTTCGGTGGCCGGGTTGACCACCGGCAAACTGGCCGGGACGGCAGGGTTCGTCCAACGGCCGTTGATGTAAAACTGCTGGGACGTTGGCAGATCAACGCTGTCGCTATTCGAAGAGTGTGTGGTCATCCAACGGGCTCCTTGGAGCGGTGATAAGCGCTGCGAACAGCGGGGCCGGGCGTCTGGATACGCTAACAAAACCACCCAGGCGAAAGATGCCGTAGTTCAAGCCTGCAAGGAATATTCTGCTGAATCCGGCTCGGTATGTGAGAGGCGTCGAAGGTGTGATCGGATCGCGCTGATCCGCTCACTTCACCGCATACACCTTGCGTACATAAACCGTGCTCTCCCAGGCGCACGGTGCGCCTTTGGCCACGAAAACCGTGTCGCCGGGGTTGACGGTCAGGTCGCTACCCTGGTCATCACGCAACGTGACGCTGCCTTCGAGCAGGTGCATCAGTTCGTGCAATTTGTGCGGGCGGCCGTGGCGGGTGTAGGGCGTTGAGTCCCAGAGGCCGATGCGCAACTCGGTGGTCGCGTCGTCGAACAGGTTGAGCGCGCGGCACTGCGGCGTTGGGCCGATCAGGATCGCCGGTTCCGGGGCGGCCGAGGGGTCGAGCAGGGTGCAGGGGTCGAGAAAGGTCAGGCCGGGGCGGGCCGGGGCGTCGGCCAGGTTGAGGGCGCAGAACGCCCATTCACTGTGGTCGTTCGCCTGCACGGTAAGCTGGGTACCCCGGCCGATCACGGCGCTTGCGCCGACGCCCAGCTGCAACGTTTGTCCCGCGCTGCTGAGCACCACATGGCCGGCGTGCACCACTAATGTCTCGCTGTGGGGGAAGTCTTCAATCACGGTGTTACCGCTGAACCGCACCCTGCCCGCGGACACACCGTCATCGCCCAGCCAGGCGAGTTGGCGGCTGTCGCCGAACGGATCAAGCGCGCTCAGCGCTGCGTGGTTGAAGGACGTGGCAATGCGGCTGCCATCGGCGCGTGCCAACAGCAGGATCTGGGGTAATGACATGGGTATTGCTCCGTGAGGGAAGTCAGCCGATCGCCTGGGTGATCAGGGCAAAAGGCTGCACGCCCTGGCTGGCCTGGGGCGGTGTACCGAGGGCCATCTGTGCGACGGTGTCGATGTTCTTCAAGCCGGCTTGCTCGAGCCAGTCGCTGAGGCCACACGCCACGGGGATGTCGATGCGCACGAAGGTGTCGGGGACCTGCGCCAGTAACGCCGCGATCAGGTGTTTGGCCTGGTTGAGGTTCTCGGCCACCACCGGGCCGATGCAACGGCCACGGCCAAACGGGCGTAGCAGGGCGAGGCCGCGTAACTGGCCATCGCGTTCGATGCCGACCGCGTGTTCGACCTGCAGGTCGCGCAATACTTCACGGCGATCCAGGCCGCTGGCGGCCTTGGCCAGGGCCAGCAGCGTGGCGTGATCATCGGCGCCCAGCGCACGGCAGCTTTCGCCGGGTGCCAAGGCCGCAAGGTCGGGCACCAGCGCCTGGCCTTGATGCTGCTGGACCCGGCCATACTCGACAAAGCCCTGGCTGGCATACAGCGGCGCGCCGGCGAGCGTGGCGTTGAGCAGGGGCGTGCGTGAATCGCAGGCGGCGAGGGCCTTTTCCATCAAACGGCGACCGATGCCTTGGCCTTGGTAGTCATTGCTGACGATCACCAGGCCGATGCTCGCGTAATCGCCCTGTGGGCAGGTGAAGGCGCTGCCGATCAGGCGATCGCCGTCCATCACCACGAAGCCGTCGCTGACCCGTTGCAACATCGCCCAGTCTTCCAGGCGGTGCGGCCATTTGAGCTGCACCGACAAGGCATGGGCGGAGGGCAGGTCGGCCACTGTCATCGGGCGGTAGATATAAGTGGGGTGTGGCAGGGCGGACATGGCGAGCCTCCGTTTTGCGTGGTTTGTGTGTCGCTGGCTGCTTGTATCCCATCTGGTCTGAAGGCTGGCAAGAGGGGCGGGTACATTCGGTAGATTCCTCGGGCTGTGCGAGGCGCGGCCACAGTTGCTACTTAATTGGTGCGGGTGCGCAGCAGCAAATGCTTTGTAGTGAGCGGGCTCGCCCCGCGCTGGGGGGCGAAGCCGCCCCAAACCGGGCGACTCGGTTTTATCTGTAAATCGGCGGTGACTGCATTAGGGCGGCTTCGCCCCCCCAGCGCGGGGCAAGCCCGCTCACTACAGGGCAGGCTAAGCAACTCGCCACACTTTCTGCCGCCCGCACCCCCCATTCTTAAGCCTCCGCCACCGGAAAGCCCCCTAAAAGCGCACAAACAAAGGCCCTGCCCAAGCCTGGCGCGCACCGCAAAGTCTGCTGAGGCCAGCCACCAAAACGGTGGTTTGTATTGAGCGCAGGTCGTTTTAGACGGCATATGCTGATTTCACAGTGGTGTAATGAAGCTGTGCTGCAACGAGGCCGACGCGCCGCCAGGGCAGCGAACGCTTGCCACACTCAACTGACTTCAGGACCGCACTCCATGAGCTTTCTTCGTCCCAAATTCATTACGTTCGACTGCTACGGTACGCTGACCAACTTCCACATGGGCACCATGACCCGCGAGCTGTTCGCCGACCGCATCACACCCGAGCAGATGGACCAGTTCGTCAAGGACTTCTCGGCCTATCGCCTCGACCAGGTCATGGGCGACTGGCGCCCCTACGACGACATTCTCAAGACCGCCCTGGCGCGTACCTGCAAGCGCTGGGGTATCGACTACCGCGAAGAAGGCCAGTTGTATTACGACGCCGTGCCGACTTGGGGCCCGCATGCGGATGTGCCGGCCGGCCTGTCGAAGATTGCCGACAAGATCCCGCTGGTGATTTTCTCCAACGCCAGCGACAGCCAGATCATGTCCAACGTCGACAAGCTTGGCGCGCCGTTCCACAAGGTGTTCACCGCTGAACAGGCACAGGCCTACAAGCCGCGCCTGGCAGCGTTCGAGTTCATGCTCGACAACCTCGGCTGCGGGCCGGAAGACATCTTGCATGTGTCTTCCAGCTTCCGTTACGACCTGATGCCGGCCCACGACATGAAAATCAAGAACAAGGCGTTCGTTGCCCGTGGCCACGAAGTGCCGGGCAATGCGTTCTACGGTTACCAGCAGATCACCGATATCGGTGGCTTGCCGGCGTTGGTCGGTCTGTAAACGCGCACCTCGAGGGCACGACATGGGCAGTGAATCCTATTGGCTCGACACCGCACCGGCGTTTACCGGTACCCAACCGGGTGGCTTGCCCGGGCAGGTCGACGTGGCGGTCGTCGGCGCTGGGTTCACCGGCCTGGCGGCGGCGCGGGCATTGGCGCTCAAGGGCGCCAGCGTGGTAGTGCTGGACGCCGGGCGGGTGATCGGTGAGGCCTCGGGGCGCAACGGTGGGCAGTGCAACACCGGGGTGGCCCAAGATTATGCCGGGCTGCATGCCAGCCTCGGTGCGGCCAAGGCACGCGCCTATTACCAGGCCTATGAAAGTGCGGTGCACACCGTGGTTTCGCTGGTCGAGCAGGAAGGGATCGCCTGCGACATGGTGCGCAATGGCAAGCTGAAGCTGGCGGCCAAGCCGATGCATTACGAAGGGCTGGCCCGCACCTGCGAGTTGATCCGCCAAGAGGTGGATGCCGATGTCGAGTTGCTCAGCGCCGAGCAGACCCGTGCCGAAGTCAATTCGGCGCAGTTCCATGGCGGCTTGTTGCAGCGCAACGGCGTGCAGATGCACGTCGGCCGCTTTGGCGTCGGCCTGGCCGAAGCGGCGGCGCGACGCGGCGCGATGATCTACGAGCACACCGCGGTCAAGGATTGGAAACCCCAGGCCGGCGGCTACCAGGTCAACACCGCCAAGGGCTCGCTGCATGCCGGGCAAGTGCTGCTGGCGACGGGCGCTTGCCAGCACGGCGACCTGGGCTGGTACCGCCGACGGATCGTGCCGGTGGGCAGCTTTGTCATTGCCACCGAAGTCTTGCCCCAAGCGCTGATCGATCAACTGCTGCCCCAACACCGGGCTTATGTGACCAGCCGCATGATCGGCAACTACTTTCGCCTGACCCCGGACAACCGCCTGCTGTTTGGCGGGCGTGCGCGGTTTGCCATGTCCGACAGCGTCTCCGACGCCAAGAGCGGCAAGGTGCTGCAGGCCGCGATGCTGAACATGTTCCCGCAATTGGCCGGCGTGAAGATCGACTACTGCTGGGGCGGGCTGGTGGACATGACGTCCGACCGCCTGCCCCGCGCCGGCCAGCATGGCGGCGTGTTCCATTCCATGGGCTACAGCGGCCATGGCGTGCAGATGTCGGTGCACATGGGCCAGGTGATGGCCGAGGTCATGGCCGGCAACACGGCGGCCAACCCGTGGGGCGAACTGGACTGGCCAGCGATCCCGGGGCATTTCGGCAAGCCGTGGTTCCTGCCCTTCGTGGGGGCTTATTACCGCTTCCAGGACTATTTGCACTGAGTCGCCGTTGTTGCGTCACCGTCGTTTGTGTTTCCAGGACGCTGCGGACATCCGTAGCACTCGATTCTTCCGATTATCGACAGGTAGCCTTGATATGACTGACAACAAAAACACCCCCGAGCTTATCTCCGGCCAGGACAGCCTGCGGGTATTCGAAAGCCTCAACCGTGGCATGTCGCGCCGCAACGCCCTGCAGATGCTCGGCGTGGCGGGTGTCGCCGCGGCTGGCGCAGGCAGCCTGTTCGGCGCCGCCGGCAAGCTGTTCGCCGAGGAGGCAACGCAGGCGGGCAAGGGCAAGCCAGGCGGCAGGATCCGTGTTGCCGGCATGTCCAGTTCCACCGCCGATACCCTCGACCCGGCCAAGGGCGCGCTGTCCACCGACTACGTGCGCCACTTCATGTTCTACAACGGCTTGACCCGTTTCGATAAGCACCTGGTGCCGCAACTGCAACTGGCCGAGCGGATCGACAACACCGACGCCACGCTGTGGACCATCACCCTGCGCAAGGACGTGACCTTCCACAACGGCAAGAGCCTCACCGCGGCTGACGTGGTGTTCTCCCTCAGCCGTCACAAGGACCCGCTCACCGGCTCCAAAGTCATGCCGCTGATGGAGCAGTTCGCCGAAATCAAGGCCAGCGGCCCGAACGAAGTGCAGATCCGTCTCAGCGCGCCCAACGCCGAGCTGCCGTCGATCCTCGCCGTGTCGCACCTGTTGATCGTGCCCGAAGGCACCACCGACTTCAGCAAAGGCATCGGCACCGGGCCGTTCACGGTCGGCGAATTCAAGCCGGGTGTGCGCTCGATTGCGGTGCGCAACAAGAATTACTGGAAACCGGGCCTGCCGTACCTCGACGAAATCGAATTCATCGCCATCGGCGACGAGCCGTCGCGGGTCAATGCGCTATTGTCCGGCGACGTGCACATGATCAACGAGGTCAACCCGCGCTCCACCACGCGCATTGCCGCCAGTGCCAAACACCGCGTCGTCGATGCGCCGTCGGGCAACTACACTGACTTGATCATCCGCCAGGACCAGTTGCCCGGCAAAAGCCCTGAATTCACCCAGGCCATGAAGCTGCTGCTGGACCGTGAACAGGTCAAGTCCGCAGTGTTCCGTGGCTTTGCCGTGGTCGGCAACGACCATCCGATTGCGCCGGGTTCGCGTTACTTCAACACCGACCTGCCGCAGACGGTCTACGATCCGGAAAAAGCCAGGTTCCTGTTGAAGAAAGCCGGCATGGAAAAAATCACCATGCCGGTCATGGCGTCGCCTGCCGCCACCGGCTCGGTAGACATCGCCGTGCTGTTGCAGCAATCGGCCAAACAGGCCGGGCTCACCCTGAACGTGAACCGCCTGCCCAGTGACGGCTACTGGTCCAACCACTGGATGAAGCACCCGTTGAGCTTCGGCAACATCAACCCACGGCCGAACGCCGACGTGATGTTCTCGCAGTTCTTCCAGTCCAAGGCGCCGTGGAACGAGTCCGGCTGGCAGAACGAGCAGTTCGACCAACTGCTGATGCTGGCCCGTGGCGAAACCGACGATGCCAAGCGCGCCAGGATGTACGGCGACATGCAGGCCCTGGTGCACGACCACTGCGGTATCGGCGTGCCGGTGTTCATCAGCAACATCGACGGTGTCGACCAGCGCATCAAAGGCTATGACGCCAACCCGCTGGGCGGCTTCATGGGCTACATGTTCGCCGAGCAGGTGTGGCTGGACGCGTGAGGAGGGCAGTGCGATGAATAGCAATACCCTGTGGTTGATCGGCCGGCGCTTCGGCGCCGGGGTCGTGACCCTGTTGATCGTGTCCATGGTCGTGTTTGCGATCACGGCCGTGCTGCCGGGGGACGCGGCGCAACAATCCCTCGGCCAGTTCGCGACCCCTGAACAGGTGGCGGCACTGCGCCTGAAACTGGGGTTGGACCAGCCCGGTGTGTTGCGCTACCTGCACTGGTTGATGAGCCTGCTCACCGGCGACATGGGCGTGTCAGTGTCCAACGCGATGCCGGTGGGTGAGTTGATGGCGGGGCGGGTGCCCAACACGTTGATGCTGGCGGGCGCAACGGCGTTGGTGTCGGTGCCGGTGGCGCTGGTGCTCGGCATCGGCTCGGCGATGGGCCGGGGTGGACGTATCGACAGCTGCCTGAGCTTCGTAACCCTGGCGATGGTCGCAGTGCCGGAGTTCCTGGTGGCCACCCTGGCGGTGCTGATCTTCGCGGTCAACCTCGGTTGGCTGTCGGCGCTGTCTTACGCCAGCGACATCACCTCGCCGCTGCAATTCATGCGCACCTATGCCTTGCCGGTGATGACCCTGTGTTGCGTGATCGTGGCACAAATGGCGCGCATGACCCGCGCCGCCGTGATCGACCAGCTCGACAGCCCCTACGTGGAAATGGCCCGGCTCAAGGGCGTCAGCCCGATACGCATCGTGTTGCGCCATGCCTTGCCCAATGCGATCGGGCCGATTGCCAACGCCATTGCCCTGAGCCTGTCATACCTGTTGGGGGGCGTAGTGATCGTCGAAACCATCTTCAACTATCCGGGCATCGCCAGTTTGATGGTCGATGCCGTGACCAACCGTGACATGGCGCTGGTGCAAGCCTGCACCATGTTGTTCTGCGCGGCCTACCTGGCCTTGGTGCTGCTCGCCGACCTGTGCGCAATCCTGTCCAACCCGAGGCTGAGAAACCAATGAACACGCTCATTGCGAAGTCAAAGCCTGTCTCGTCGGCCCTGGCACTCGCCAAGGTTTCCAGCGGCCCGTCGTGGCTTGGGCTGCTGGGCGCCGTGGTGTGCGTGGCCTGGTTGCTGGTGGCGCTGTTCGGCCCCTGGCTGGCGCCGCACCCGGTGGGTGAGGTGGTGTCCGACAACATTTTCGAAGGCTTCAGCCTTGCCCATCCGTTCGGCACCGATTACCTGGGCCGCGACATGCTCAGCCGCGTGCTCGTGGGCGCGCGCTTCACAGTCGGCCTGGCGCTGGTCGCGGCATTGTTGGCCAGTGCCCTGGGCACCGGTTGTGCGCTGTTATCGGTGGTCTCGCCCAAGTGGCTGGACGAAATCATCAGCCGCATCATGGATGCCTTCATCTCGATCCCGAGCAAAATGCTTGCACTGATCATGGTCTCGGCCTTCGGCTCGTCCGTCACGCTGCTGATCTGCACCGCCGTCATCAGTTACATCCCCGGTTCGTTCCGCGTGGCCCGCAGCATGGCCGTCAACATCGAGGCTCTGGAATACGTGCAGGTGGCGCGAACCCGGGGTGAACGACGCCTGTATGTGGCGTGCATGGAGATTCTGCCGAATATGCTCAACCCGGTCTTGACCGACCTGGGCCTGCGCTTTGGCTACATCGTGCTGTTGCTCAGCGGCATGAGCTTTCTCGGCCTCGGCGTGCAACCACCGGACGCTGACCTTGGCTCACTGGTGCGCGAAAACATCGGCGGGCTCAACCAGGGCGCGCTGGCGATCATCATTCCGGCGCTGGCCATCGGCACGCTGACCATCGGTGTGAATCTGTTGATCGACTACCTGTCGTCCCGACGTAGTCGCCGCACGGGAGGCCATTGAAATGACCGAATTGATTCGTGTCGAAGACCTGCGCGTGGTCGCGTGTGGCGAACGCGGCGACGTGGAAATCGTCAAGGGCGTGAGTTTTTCCCTGGAAAAAGGTGAAGTGCTGGCGCTGATCGGCGAGTCCGGATCGGGCAAGACCACCATCGCCCTGGCGTTGTTGGGCTATGCCCGGCGTGGCTGTCGCTTGTCCGGCGGAGTGGTGCAGGTCGGCGAACACGACATGCTCGCCCTCAGCGAAAAACAGCTGCAAGGCCTGCGCGGCAACCGCGTGTCCTATATCGCGCAAAGCGCCGCGGCGGCGTTCAACCCGGCCAAGAGGCTGATCGACCAGGTGGTGGAAGGCGCGTTGATTCACGGCCTGGGCACCCGCGCCGAGCTGCACGCCAAAGCTATCGGGCTGTTTCGCGACCTGGCCCTGCCCGACCCCGAACGCATCGCTCGACGCTATCCGCACCAGGTTTCCGGTGGGCAGCTGCAACGGGTGATGGCGGCAATGGCGCTGATCAGCGATCCGTTGCTGGTGGTGCTCGACGAGCCTACCACCGCCCTCGACGTGACCACCCAGATCGACGTGCTGCGCGCCTTCAAGCGTGTGGTGCGTGAACGTGGCGCAACGGCGGTGTACGTGTCCCACGACCTGGCGGTCGTCGCGCAAATGGCCGACCAGATCGTGGTGCTCAATGGCGGGCAGATCCTTGAGCAAAGCGCCACGGCGCCGCTGCTCCAGGCCCCGGCCCACGAATACACGCGCAGCCTGCTCGCCGCCGCACGCCCGGACACCACCCTTCGCCCGCCATGCGGCATCGCCCAGGACGTACCGTTGCTGACCATCAGCGGCCTCACCGCCGGCTACGGCAACAAGAACATGCACGGCATGCCGTCGATTCGGGTGCTGGAAGACATCGACCTGACCGTGCGACGCGGCCAGGCCATCGGTGTGATCGGTGAGTCGGGTTCGGGTAAATCCACCCTGGCCCGCGTGGTCGCAGGGTTGCTGACGCCGGCCCTGGGTGGCTTGACCTTCGACGGCCAAGCCTTGGGCGGCAGCCTCGCAGAGCGTACGCCGGAACAGTTCCGGCGGATCCAGATGGTGTTCCAGAACGCCGACACCGCGCTCAACCCCATGCACAGCGTGGCGAGCATTATCAGCCGGCCGCTGAAAATGTACTTCGGCCTCAAAGGCGCGGCGCTGCAATCGCGCATCGGCGAACTGCTCGACCTGGTGCGCCTGCCCCGCGACCTCGCCGAACGGCGCCCCAACGAACTGTCCGGCGGGCAGAAGCAGCGGGTCAACCTGGCCCGCGCATTGGCGGCCAAACCGGATCTGATCCTGTGCGACGAAGTCACATCGGCCTTGGATACGGTGGTCGGCGCCGCGATCCTTGAACTGCTGCGCGACCTGCGCCAGCAACTCGGCGTGTCGTATCTGTTCATCAGCCATGACATCTCCACCGTGCGCGCGCTGTGCGATGACATTGTGGTGATGTACAGCGGCCACAAGGTGCAGGCCGGCAGCCGCCAGTCGTTTGCCGAGGCGCCGTTCCATCCGTATACCGACTTGCTGATCCACTCGGTGCCCGAATTGCGCCAGGGTTGGCTGGAGCACTGCGGCGCCACCAGCGGCGCGCTGCCGCCGGTTGGCGAGCGCGCCAACGTGCAGGAACTGTGCACCTTTCTCGACCGCTGCCCGGTGCGCATCGATGGCCTGTGCAACCGCACTGCGCCGAAGCGTCGCGCCCTGGACAACGGCGGTGAAATCCTTTGCCACCACGACAGCGCCCGGTTGCGCGACACGCAGCAGGGCGTTACCACCACGAACTTGGGAGCGTATGCATGAACGGGCGTTTTGTGAGGCTGGCCGAACAGGGCCGGCCGGCGGTCAGCCTGACAGTGGATGGTGCGCCCATCCAGGCCTTGCAGGGCGACACGCTGATGGTCGCGCTGCTGACTCACGGCACTGCGCTGCGCCAGTCCGAATTCGACAGCGGGCGCCGCGCCGGCTTCTGCCTGATGGGCGCCTGCCAGGACTGCTGGGTGTGGACCCGCGCCGGCGAACGCCTGCGCGCCTGTTCCAATGAAGTCCGTGACGGGCTGGACATTGTCACCACACAACCGGAGGCAACATGGCCACTGCACGGGTAGTGATCGTCGGTGCCGGACCGGCCGGCGTGCGTTGCGCCGAAACCTTGCTGGCGGCCGGCATCAAACCGATCCTGATCGATGAAAATCGCCGCGACGGCGGGCAGATCTACCGTCGCCAGCCAGAAGGTTTCACCCGCGACTACGCCACGCTGTACGGCAGCGAAGCCGCCAAAGCTCAGGACCTGCATCAGAGTTTCGACCGCCTGCGCGAGGCCATCGACTACCGTCCCGATACCCTGGTATGGAACCTCACGCCGGGGCAGTTGTGCTGCGTGAGCCAGGGCCGGCATCGCACGGTGGATTACGACGCGCTGATCCTCTGCACCGGCGCCACCGATCGCTTGATGCCCATCGAGGGCTGGCACCTGGCGGGCACCTACAGCCTGGGCGGCGCGCAGATCGCCTTGAAAAACCAGGCCGTGTCCATCGGCCATCGGGTGGTGTTCATGGGCAGCGGGCCCTTGCTGTATCTGGTTGCCAGCCAATATGTCAAAGCCGGTGCCGAGGTGGCGGCGGTGCTCGATACATCGCCCCTGAGCCTGCGGTTGAAGGCCTTGCCCAAGCTGCTGGCGCGTCCGGGCGTGCTGTTCACCGGGATCAAGCTGCTGGCGCAGCTGTACCGCGCCAAGGTGGCGGTGCACCTGGGGATCAAGCCGCTGCAAGTGCTTGGCGATGCAAGCCAGGGCGTAATGGGCGTGCGCTTCACCACCGGCAGCGGCCGGACCGCGACGGTGCAGGCCGATGCCGTCGCGCTGGGCTATCACCTGCGGCCCGAGACCCAGTTGGGCGACCTGGCCGGTTGCGCCATGGCGTTTGATCAGGCGTCGAGCCAGTGGTGGCTGGCGACCGACGACGCCGGCCGCACCTCGGTGAAGGGCGTGTACGCGGCCGGTGACGGCGCGAAGATCCGTGGCGCCGACGCCGCCGAGCACGCCGGGCGCCTGGTGGCGTTGGCGTTGCTCGAGGACCTGCAGCAACCGGTGGACAGCGCTTTGCGAGACGGGCAACAGCAAGCCTTGGCGGTGATGGATCAATTTCGCCTTGGCCTGGCCCAGGCGTTCCCGTGGCCGAGCGAGCAGGCCAAGGCGCTGCCCGACAGCGCCATCGTGTGCCGCTGCGAAATGATCAGTGCCGGTGAACTGCGCCGCACCGTGAACGAGAAGGGTGCCTGTGAAGTCAACCGCGCCAAGGCATTCAGCCGCGTGGGCATGGGCCGTTGCCAGGGGCGTTATTGCGCCCACGCCGGCGCCGAAGTGATTGCCGCCGCCGCCGGTGTGCAGGTGCAGGAAGTCGGGCGCCAGCGCGGCCAGGCGCCGGTCAAACCGTTATCAATGCTGATCGAGGAGGTCGCGCCATGAATGTGCAAAAAGCCGATGTGGTGATTGTCGGCGGCGGGTTGATGGGCTCGGCGGCGGCGTTCTTTCTGCGCCGGCGCGGCCAGTCGGTGATCCTGCTGGAGCGTGACCAGATCGGTCAGTACGCCAGCGGCGTCAACTTCGGCAACGTGCGGCGGCAAGGGCGCTTCCTCGGCCAACTGGCCCTGGCCAACCGTTCATGGGCGCTGTGGAAACGCCTGCCGGAACTGATCGACGATGACCTTGAATTCATCCCCAGTGGGCACATGCGCGTGTGTTACCGCGAAGACGAAATCGCCGAGCTGGAGGCCTATGCCGCCGCACCGGAAGCGGCGCAACTGGACTTGCGGATCTATCGCGGCGCCGAGTTGCGCCAGCGTTTCGGCTTTCTGGGCCCCGACGTCAAAGGCGGCTCCTACGCGCCCCACGACGGCCATGCCAACCCGCGCCTGGCGGCGCCTGCGTTTGCACGTGCCGCCACGCGTCTGGGCGCACGGATAGAAGAGCGCAGCGAGGTCGCCGACGTGCAGAAGGTCGGCGGCGATTTTCACGTCACCACAACCGACGGCCGTCAGTTCCACGGCGCGCAACTGTTGATCACCGCCGGCGCCTGGGGCCAGAAACTCTCGGCGCAGTTCGGCGAACCGGTGCCGCTGGATACCCATGGCCCGCAAATGGCGGTCACGGAGCCGGTGCCCTACGCCTTGCCGACGGTAATCGGTGTGTACACCCAAATCCCCGAAGAGGTGATCTACTTCCGCCAGATCCCGCGCGGCAATATCGTCATCGGCGGCGGTTACCGCAGCAAGCCGGACATGCTCAACCGCCGCGCCTATGTGGAGCCGCGCAGCATCCTCAATCAGGTCAGCCAGATGCGTCGCCTGCTGCCGGGCGTCGGTAATCTGAACATTATCCGTGTGTGGAGCGGCATCGAAGGCTACCTGCCGGACTCGCTGCCGGTGATGGGCCCCAGTGGCACCGTCGACGGGTTGTTCTATGCCTTCGGTTTTTGCGGCCACGGCTTCCAGCTCGGCCCTGGCGTGGGGGATGTGATGGCCGAACTGCTCAGCACCGGCAGCACCAGCACCCCGATCGCGCCGTTCTCAATCACCCGGTTCGCCTTACCGGCCGAACAACGGAGCCAGGCCTCATGAAACCCCGCGTCCTCGAGATTCTCAAACGGCTGATGGCCTTTGACACGGTGTCGTCCGAATCGAACCTGGCCCTGATCGACTACGTGCGCGAGCTGCTGCTGACCAAGGGCATCGAGTCGTTGATCGTCAAGGACCAGAGCGCCAGGAAGGCCAACCTGTTCGCCAGCACCGGGCCCAAGGATCAACCTGGGGTGTTGCTGTCCGGGCACACCGACGTGGTGCCGGCGGCGGGGCAGGCGTGGACCTTTCCCGCCTTCGCCGCCACCGTGCAGGACGGGCGCATCTACGGGCGTGGCAGTTGCGACATGAAGGGCTTTATCGCCCTGGCCATCGACGCCATGATCGAGGCCGCCGACCACAGCCTCAACCGCCCGCTGCAACTGGCCCTGTCCCATGACGAGGAGATCGGGTGCGTCGGCGTACGGCGCTTGCTCGACGTGCTGCACCTGGCGCCGGTGCGGCCGTTTCTGTGCGTGATCGGTGAACCGACCAATATGCAGTTTGTGCTGGGCCACAAGGGCAAGGGGTCCTACCGCACCCTCTGCCGTGGCCAGGAGGCGCACTCGTCGTTGGCCCCGCGCTCGGTCAACGCCATCCATGTGGCCTGTGACTTCATCGCCGCCCTGCGTGAAAGCCAGCGGCAACTGCAAATCCACGGTGCCCAGGACACCGACTACGACGTGCCCTACAGCACCGTGCATGTCGGGCAGATTGTCGGCGGCAAGGCGCTGAACATCGTGCCTAACCTGTGCAGCCTGGATTTCGAGGTGCGCAACTTGCCGGCCGACAACCTGGATCAGTTCCTGGACCAGATGCGCGAGCGTGCCGAAGTGATCGTGCGCGAGGCGCAAAAACTTTCCAGCGTTGCGGCCATCGAGATTGAAACCATCAACGTCTACCCCGGCCTCGATACCCACCCCAGCGTCGAGGCGGTACATTTTCTCAGGCAATTCGCCGCGCCGGGTACCGGCACTGCCAAGGTCTCGTTCGGCACCGAAGGCGGTTTGTTCAAGCAGCGCCTGGATGTGCCGGTGGTGGTGTGCGGGCCAGGTTCCATCGAGCAGGCGCACAAGCCCGACGAGTTTATCGAGATCAGCCAGATGGACGCCGGCGAGCGCTTCCTGCAAGGCTTGCTCGGTTCGCTGACGGCCTAGCAGAGCCTGCCGTGCGGCGCGCAAATTCAGCACGGCACGCTGCTTCAACCGCGCTTTCGGCATCCTCATCCGCGGCGGTTCCCTAGACTGAAACCTGTCTCGGATCAGGACTCGACCATGCTCAAGAATCGCTTGCAAGACCCCAGCCTGCTGGCTGAACTCGCCTACGTGGATGGCCAGTGGATCGCCGCCGACAGCGGTGCCACCCTGGACATCCGCGACCCCGCCAACGGCCGGTTGCTCGCGCAGGTGCCGGCAATGGACGCGGTCGATACACGCCGCGCCATCGACGCCGCCGAACAGGCCTGGCCCGCCTGGCGCGCACGTCCTGCGGCCGAGCGTGCGGCGCTGCTGGAGCGCTGGTTCCAGGCGATGATCGACAACCTTGACGACCTGGCGCTGATCATGACCAGCGAACAGGGCAAGCCGCTGCACGAAGCGAAGGGCGAGGTGCGCTACGGTGCCGGCTTCGTCAAATGGTTCGCCGAGGAAGCGCGGCGGGTCTACGGTGAAACCATGCAGGCGCCCAGTGGCGATCGCCGTCTGTTGACGTTGAAACAACCGGTGGGCGTGTGCGCTGCGATCACGCCGTGGAACTTCCCCAACGCGATGATCACCCGCAAGTGCGCGCCTGCGCTGGCCGCCGGGTGCCCGATCATCGTCAAGCCGTCGGACCTCACACCGCTGTCGGCCCTGGCCCTGGCCGTGCTGGCTGACCGCGTCGGCATTCCGCCGGGCGTGTTCAACGTCATCACCGGGCTGCCCGCCGGCATCGGCGCGGAGCTGACCGGTAACCCGGCGGTGCGCAAGATCTCCTTTACCGGCTCCACGGCCGTCGGCCGCCTGTTGATGCGTCAGAGCGCCGAGCACATCAAGCGCCTGAGCCTGGAACTGGGCGGTAACGCGCCGTTTATCGTGTTCGACGACGCCGACCTGGAGCAGGCGGTGGCGGGGGTGATGATCAGCAAGTTCCGCAACGCCGGGCAAACCTGTGTGTGCGCCAACCGCATCCTGGTGCAAGAAGGGATTTACGAGCGTTTTGCCGCACGCCTGGTGCAAGAGGTGGGCAAGCTCAAGGTCGGCAACGGCCTGGAAGACGGCGTGACCATCGGCCCGCTGATCAACCGTGCGGCGGTCGACAAAGTCGCGCGGCATATCGACGATGCCCTGGGCCAGGGCGCCAAGCTGCTCTGCGGTGCGATCCCCAGCGGCGACAGCCAGTTCGTGCAGCCCACGGTGCTCGGCGACACCCACGCCGGAATGCTGCTGGCCAATGAAGAAACCTTCGGCCCGGTGGCGCCGCTGATGCGCTTTACCGATGAAGCCCAGGCGCTCGCGCTGGCCAACGCCACGCCGTACGGCCTGGGCGCCTATTATTTCACCCAGGATTTGCAGCGCTCGTGGCGTTTCGGCGAAGCGCTGGAGTTCGGCATGGTCGGGCTCAACACCGGGATTATCTCCATGGAAATCGCGCCGTTTGGCGGCATCAAGCAATCCGGGTTGGGCCGCGAAGGCAGCAAGTACGGCCTGGATGAATACCTTGAAGTCAAAGCCTTCCACATTGGCGGTTTGAACTGACAGTTAATGAGGGGTGATCCATGAGCAAGGCATTCAGAATCGCCGCGATTGCCGGCGATGGCATAGGCAAGGAAGTGTTGCCCGAAGGGCTGCGGGTACTGGAGCGGGCCGCCAAGGTCTGGGCGCTGGACCTGAGCATCGAAGTGCTCGACTGGGCCCACTGTGACTACTACCAGGAGCATGGGCAGATGATGCCCGAGGACTGGTTCGAACAGCTCAAGGGCTTCGACGCGATCTACTTTGGCGCGGTGGGTTGGCCGGACAAAGTCCCGGACCATATTTCCCTGTGGGGCTCGCTGCTCAAGTTCCGCCGTGACTTTGACCAGTACGTGAATATCCGCCCGGTGCGCCTGTTTCCTGGCGTTCCATGCCCGCTGGCCGGGCGGGAGCCGGGGGACATCGACTTTGTGGTTATCCGCGAAAACACCGAGGGTGAGTACTCATCGGTGGGCGGCAAGATGTTCGAAGGCACCGAGCATGAGTTCGTGCTGCAGGAGTCGGTATTCACCCGGCGGGGTGTCGATCGCATCCTCAAGTTTGCCTTCGACCTGGCCCAGACCCGCCCGCGCAAGCGCTTGACGGCGGCCACCAAGTCCAACGGAATATCCATCAGCATGCCGTACTGGGACGAGCGCACGGCGCTGATGGCGGCGAATTATCCCGAGGTAGCCTGGGACAAACAGCACATCGATATCTTGTGCGCGCGGTTTGTGCTGCAACCGGATCGGTTTGATGTGGTGGTGGCGTCGAATCTGTTCGGCGACATCCTGTCGGACCTGGGCCCGGCGTGCGCCGGGACAATCGGCATTGCGCCCTCGGCGAACCTGGACCCGCAGCGGCGGTTTCCGTCCCTGTTTGAACCGGTGCACGGCTCGGCCCCGGATATTTACGGGCAGAACATTGCAAACCCGATAGCGATGATCTGGTCGGGGGCGTTGATGCTGGATTTCCTCGGCCATGGCGATGAACGCTACCGGGCGGCGCATGATGGGATTTTGCGGGCGATCGAGGCGGTGATTGCCGAAGGACCGATTACACCGGATTTGGGCGGGAAGGGTTCGACACAAGAGGTAGGGCTGGCGATTGCAGCCAGGCTGTAACGCAGTCAACCATGTGGAGCTCCCACAAGAGATCTGCGTTGTCGGGGGGATCTCGGTTGTGCCTGCGAACACAATTTCTGCTACAACGCAGATCAACTGTGGGAGCTGTCGAGCCCCGGCGAGGCTGCGAAGGCGGCGGTACTGCTGGTATTTTCGTCGCCTGACCCACCGCTATCGCAGCCTTGCTAAAGCTCGGGAGCTCCCACAAGGGCTCGGCTGTGTCAGGTGAAGTTGGGTTGTGCCTGCGAGCGCAATTCCGGCAACGACCGAGCTCAACTGTGGGAGCTGTCGAGCCCCGGCGAGGCTGCGAAGGCGGCGGTACTGCTGGCATTTTCATTGCCTGACCCACCGCTATCGCAGCCT
>NZ_JACCQQ010000042.1:0-21176 GCF_014268345.1 Pseudomonas sp. SWRI18 | reverse complement strand
TTACCGCAGCAACGGATATGTACTCGGTCAAACCCAAAAAACGGTCGGCCCGAAGGCCGCCAAGCAAGCTCCTCGCCACACACCGTTGAAAATGCTTGATCGTTCCCACGCTCCGCGTGGTAATGCATCCCGTGACGCTCTGCGTCACCTGTACACATTGAACTGTCGGCGGGACGCGGAGCGCCCCAGGCGGCATTCCCACGCGGAGCGTGGGAACGATCAACAGAGGTCAAGCTCACTGAGCAGGCCGCAGCAATTGCATCTGCTGGCGGTAATCATCCGTCACCTGCCGCGCCTGGCTGCTGCTGGTGATGACCCTTGGCGTAATCAGCACGATCAATTCGGTGCGATCCTTGGATTTGCGGGTATTGCCAAACAACCAGCGCAACCCGGGAATCTTGCCAAGGTACGGCACCGCACTGACACTGTCGGCATTGTCCTGCTTGATCAAGCCGCCCAATAACACCGTCTGGCCACTCTGCACCGCCACCTGGGTCGATACCGAGCGCGTGGAGATGCGCGGGTTGGTTTGTGGGTCGTTGCTGTTGGGTGGGTCCTGGGCATCGCTGACCTGTTGCTGGATGTCCATGTACACCAGGCCGCCCGGATTGATGCGCGGCACCACGTCCAGGATCACCCCGGTCTGCACATATTCGACACTGCTCAACGTCGTGTCGGAGGTGCCGGTGTTGACCGTGGTCTGGCTGATGGGAATGTTGTCGCCCACCTGGATCTGCGCCGGCTGGTTGTTCATCACCACCAGCGACGGCGCCGACAGCACCTGGGTGCGGCCGTTGGTTTCCAGGGCGTGCAGGGCCACTTGCAGGTTGGAGCTGACGAAGGAATAGAACAACGAATCCGCCGCGCCCAAACCTGCGCCGCCTGCGCCAAGCGCACCTTGGCTACCGGCGGTGTTGGCCACGGTGGTGCTGTTGGAATTACCGGCCAGGCGGCCCAGGTACCATTGCACGCCCAGGTCCAGTTCGCCGGTGAGTTTGACCTCAAGGATGCGCGTCTCGATCTGCACTTGCAGCGGTGGGTTGTCGAGGCGCTTGATCGCCGATTCGATCTCTTTCCACTGCACCGGGCGGGTGCGCACCAGCAGTTGGTTACTGCTTTTTTGCGCGGTGATGCGGGTGCCGGCGTCGAGGCTCTTGGCCGGGGCGTCTTCGGTGGCGCCCTGCTCGGGGTTGTCTTGCTCGGCTTCGGGCTCCTGCTGCTCCTCCTCGGCGGGCGGCTGGTTGCTGTTCAGGTTGTTACTCAGGCCACCGGGCGCGCTGCCGGAGGTGCTGTTGGTGCCTGGCGAAGACAACGTCGCGGTGCGCAAACCGGGGGCGACCTTGGCCGGGGCATCGTCCTTGATCGCGCCCGTGCCGTAGATTTGCCGCAGGTATTTGGCCAGGTCGGTGGCCTTCATATTGCGCACATCGTAGACGTACATCTGCGGCTCGTTGCCGCCGCCTTCGTCGATGGTGTGGATCCAGTCGCCCACTTCGCTGAGGTATTGCGGCTGTGACGAGATCGCGACGACTGAGTTGGTCCGTTCGATCGGCAGGAACCGCACCATGCCCGCCAGGGGCATGCCGCTGTCGGGGCCGAACATTTTTTGCAGCTCGGGCATCAGCTCGGCCACCGAGGCGCGTTGCAGGCCGAACACGCCCACCGACATGCCCTTGAGCCAGTCCACATCGAAGGTGTCGATGGTGTCCTGGTAGTTGGCCAATTCCTCCGGAGTGCCGGCCAGGCTCAGCACATTGCGCGCCGGGTCCACCAGCAGGAATGCATTCTCGCGGGCGAACGGCTTGAGCAGTTTCTGCATCTCGGTGGCCGAGATATAACGCAGTGGAAACAGCCGCGCCGAGAGCCCGCTGGACGGCTGCGACACGCGCATCTCCGGCACCAGCTTGCCCGCCACCGCCTGGTTGGCGGGCAGGATCACATAGCGGTTGCCCTGCTTGATCATCGCGTTGTCAGTCCATGACAACAGCGTTTCCAGAATCGACAATGCCTGCTGCTTGTTCACAGGTTTTGAGGTGGAAAAGCTGACATTGCCCTTCACGCCCTGGGCGATGCTGTAGTTCTCGTGCAGTAGATCGCCCATCACGCTGTTGATCACCGCCTCGATCGGCTGGTCGGCGAAATTGAACACGATGTCGCCGCTGCCCTCCTCCTTCATCGCCGGCGCCGCTACGGGCGGGCGCACGAACTGCTGGTTACCGCGAATCAATTGGCGTTGGGGCGGCGTCTTGGCCTGGGGTTGGCCGCTGTCGACCGGCGCCCGTTCGCTGGCCGGGTCTACCGGCGGGCGCTGGGAACCGGTGCCTTGCATCGCTTCGTGCAACAGCGCCTCGTCCGGGTCGAGATGCTCGGGGAATGTCCCGCAGCCACCGAGGGAAACGGCGGTAGCCAGACAAAACACGGTGGTGCGCAAAGCGCCGGGGAAAGTATCGATCAAGGGGCGGACTCGTGAGGAAGGGTAGTCGGGGGGGTCGTGGACGGCGCCGGCAGACGCGGCGCGCGCAGGCTCAGGGTCTGCGTGCGGCCGTCGAGGACAAAGCGGGCTTCGCGGGGCGTGAGCTGTTCCAGGCGCCAGCCGTTGGGCAGGGTCTGGTTCTGATGAACCTTCAGCGGCGGGCCGTCCGCGCGTTTGAGCAGCGCAACACGCAGGTCGCCGTCGAGGACGATACCGGTCAGCGTCAGGCTCGACAGGCTGGAGACGGACGCCTGGCCGACCGTACGATCAGGGCTGCGGTCAGGGCTGAATAGCGGGGTTTGCCAAGTACCCGCAAGGCTTTCCAGGGTGGCCTCGGGGGCCACCAGCACGGTGGCCGAAGCGTTGGCGCGGGTATCCGGCGCGGGCGCCGGCAACCACTGCGGCGCATCGCCGATGCTGCTGAGGATGCCGACCATCAACAGGCCGAGCAGCCCGGCGATGCCAAGCAACAGCCACTCCAGGGGACGCAATGCATTGATCATCGGCGCACCTGCGGCGCGGCGGCCGGCTGCAGGTAGCCGCGCACCAACACATGCACAATCAACTGGCCGGCACCGCCGGTGGCGGGTGCGTTCGGCGGGCGGCGGATACTCAGTTCGTCGATGAACAGAAAAGGCCGCTGGTATTCCAGCTCATGCAGAATCGCGGTCAAGGGTTCGATGGCGCAGTTGAGGGTCAGGCTGACTTTTACTTGGCGATAGGGCTCGCTGTCGTCCTGTTCCGGGGTGATGGGCATGCGCTGGGTGAGGCTGCAGCCGCCACCGAGACCGGCGCGGCTGTTGATCAGGTCGGCGATGCGTTGCATCAGGTCCGCCGCGACTGCGCTGGGGTCATCACCGGGCAACAGGCTGGTGCTGCTGGCCGGGTCCTGGCGGGCTTGCTCCAACTGTTGGCGCACGCTATCGCCCTGGCGCAATACGCCGGCATAACGTTGTTGCTGTTCACGCAACTGCTCGGCCTGCTCATCCATGGCGCGCAAGGGGCCGGCGAACCAACTGTCGACCAGCAGCCAATAACCGGCGCCAAGCACCAGGGCCAGGCCGATCAGGGCTGCGCCACGGCGCTCACGGGGTGTCAGTGGTCGGCGCATCGCCTGTCTCCTGGTGCAAGTGGGCGCGCAAGGAAAACTGATCCTTGCCGGTTTGCGCGTCGGGTTGAATCACCCCTTCGAACTGGGCGTTTTCCAGGCTGTGGCAGGCCTTGATCCGGGTGATCAGGGCACTGGCTTTGGCGCTTTGCCCGGAGAAGGACACGTCGGCGCCGTCGTTGACTTCCAACTGATCGAGCCAGGTATCGGACGGCAGGCAAGCGGTCAGCTCGTTGAGCAGCGCCGCCAACGGCGGCTGGGCGGCCTTGCGGCGGATCAGGTATTGCGCGGCGCCACGGGTATTGAGCAGTTGCTGGCGCAGCGCCTGGACCTCGGCGACCTGGGCTTTTTGTTCGCGTACGCTGTGCTGCATGGCGTCGAGCACACGCTGGCGGTCGTCAAGCCACAACAGCATCGCCGCAATCAGCAAGGCCCCGCACAGCCACGGCAAACTGCGTTGCAAGCCCTTGCCCTGCGGTCGCTGACGCGGTCGCAACGGTACCGGCAGCAAGTCGATGCCCATGGGCGTGCCTGCACCTGTGTCCACATCCACCGCATGGGGATGCAAACCCAGGGCCGCGCACTCAGTGAGCATCTGGTCCAGGCGCTCGCGCAGGATCGCTACCAGTGTCACCTGCAAGTGCGTGGGCGTGCGACGCTCCTGACGCGCGACAAAATACAGCTGGTCGGGATCAAACGGGGTAAAGCGGTCCAGTTCATAGCCCACCACCGTGGACAGGTTGCGCGCGGCGGCCGGGGGCAATTGCAGGGTTTGCATCAGCACCGCGCCGGGCGCCAGCAGCAGCACCTGACGCGCGGGGCCAGGGGTTTTTTCCACGGGCGCGGTCAACGGCCAGCGATAGACCTGCTCGGGGAGATCGTCTGGCAGTAACCACACCGGCAGGCAACCACGCAGCTCCTTGAGCCACAGCCGCCACCCCAGTTGCAGCAGGCTGCCGCGCCAGCGTTGCGCGATGGGCTGCGCCAGCAACTGCAGGCGTGCGGATAACGGTTCGTTCATTCTTGCCAACGTAAGACTCGATAAGGTTGTGCGCTGCCTTGCGCGGGGCTCAATAAGACCGTGGCTTGCACGTGGGCGTGGTAGCCGCCGGGCCGTTGTGCGCGGCTGCCGATGACCAGCACATCACCGGCGTCGGCGCCCACTGCGCTCTGATGCGTCAGGTTCAGCGCGCGGCGCATCAAAGGGCTGGCGAAGGCCGGATCGGGCCGGTCCAGCCCACTCCACAGGCTGATCTCGGGCACTAGGGCGCTGTACAGCGCCTGGGTCATGCCCGGCAATTGCCGCACTTCTTCCACCACCCGGAACGGTGCCAGGCCCTGGTTGCGGCGCTGTTCCAGGGCCCTGGCGAGTTGATTGGCCTGGGCCTGGGTCGCGCCGCAGGCCAGGGCCAGGCGGGCGAAATCCGCCACCTGGGCGCTATTCAAATACAACTTGCCGCGCTCGCTGTGCAGGCTCACCTGCAGCTGGGCATCGTCAAACACCAAGCGGATTTCTCGCCCGTCAGCCACCCACTGCTTGCGCTGCAACGGGTCGGCCAGTGCCTGCATGGCCAGCGCCACGCCCGCCTCGGCGGCCAGCACCGCCTGGGTGTGCTGGCGGTGCCAGGCCGCCTGGCGGGTTTCCAGTTGCACCCAGCCGGCCAGGCCGCCCAGCAACAGGCTGAGCAGGGCCAGCACCCACAGCACCAGCAACAGCGCGACACCACGCTGATGCCTGATCATTCCGGTGCCCCGCCCGACAGGTTCAGGCGCAACGCAACCACTTGGGTGACCCACGGCACCGGCCCGTTCACCCGTGCGTCAATGCGCACCGCGTAGGGCAGGCGCTTGCTCCACGGCCACTCGTTGATCCAGCCGGTGGCCTGGCCCTTGGGCGACACGCCGCGATAGCTGAACTGCAGATCCTCAACGTTTTTGAGCAACACCTGCGGTTCGCCGCGCGATGCTGGCACGCTGACCTGCGCCTCGGGCTCAAAGCGCGCGAACGCCACCTGCAAATCGCGTTGCGCCTCGGGGCCGGTCAACTGCAGGGTGAAGCGCTGTATGCCGCCACCGAGCACCCCTGGCAAGGTCGCGACAAACTGCATGCGCTGCGCGCTGCCGGCGAAAAAGCCATCGGTCTGACTGTCGTCCTCGGTGACATCCAGGGGCAACGCCTCACTGATGGAAGTGCGCAAAAACTGTTGCGCGGCGCGCATTTCATCCAGGCTCACCGTGTAGCGCTGCGCCTTGAGCACCGCACGATTGGCGCCCAGCAACGCGCCGCCGACCAGGGTCAGTAACACGCCGAGCAGACTCAGCACGATCATGATTTCGAGCAGGGTGAAGCCCTGCTGACGGCGCTTCACAAGCCGGCCCCTGCCGCACGCAGTTTCAAGGTGCTGAAACTGGCGTGGCGCGGCCCCTCGCTGACCGTCAGGTCGAGGCGAAACAAGTGTGGCTGACCGATGCGCGTGGGTTGCAGGGCGATGCGCAGTTGCCAGTCGATGCCGTCCAACTGGCCGCTGCGCACACCGGCCGCCAGAGGCCCCGACGCTTCCTGATCCATCACGCTGACGGCGGCATGACTAAGCCGGTCGCTGTGGGCCACCTGCAACAGCGAGCGCGCGCTTTGGCCGAAAGCAACCAGCAGCACGCTGCTGCAAATCGCCATGAGCGTCAGCGCGGCGAGCATCTCCAGCAGCGTGAAACCGCTTTGGCGCCTCATGGCAGCGCCTTGGACTGCACGCTGCCGGTCAGCCACCCGATATCGATGCGCCAACGCCGACTGCCATTGGCCAGCAGCAGGTTGCCGCCGGTGGAGCTGCCATCGGCGTAGAACTCAACCGCAGAGCCTGCGTGCTCGGCGGTGTGCAGGGTCACTTGCAGGCCGGCCGGCCAGTGTTTCAACGGTCGACCCGGCGCCTGGAAGCTCAGCGCACGCAGGTCAAACAGGGTTTTTTCGGTACGGCCGCTGATGATCGCCCGTGCCCGCGTGCTGCGCAGTGCCTCGACCATCTGGCCGACGGCCTGGCGCTCTGTCGCGGTGCGCAAACCTTGTTGCAGACCAAATCCCACCAACCCGGCCGCGATGCTGATCAGCACGATCACCACCAGTATTTCCAGCAAGGTAAAGCCGCGTTGAGGGCTGATCATGGTCGCGGGTTATTCCCAGTTGCCCAGGTCGGCGCTGTAGCCTTCGCCGCCGGGCTGGCCGTCCTGACCGTAGAAGATCAGGTCAAAGGCGCCGTGTTCACCGGGGAAGCGATAGCCAAAGGCATGGCCGAACGGGTCTTTGAGGTCGGACGGCTTGGCGTATGGCCCGGCCCAGCCGGCGCTGTTGCCGGGCTTGTCGACCAGTTGTTGCAGGGTCTTGGGCGGCGAGCCAACGTCCAGTCCGTAGCTTTCGATTTTCATGCTCAGGCTGGCCAGTTGCGCCTTGCCCGCGCCGTATTTGCCCTTGTCCACGTTGCCGCCGACCTGACGCACCACGATGGTGGCGACGATGCCCAGCAGTACGATCACCGCGAGCATTTCCAACAGGGTAAAACCGCCCTGGCGGCGGGCGGGCTTGAATCGGGTATGGCGCATAGGTGTGGGTCCTTTAGGGTTCATATATTGCTGGTCAGGCTCATCAGCGGCAGCATGATCGCCAGCATGATCACCGCCACCAGCACCGCCATGATCACGGTCAGGGACGGCACCAGCGCGGCGAGCAGGCGGTCGATGCCGCGTTTGGCTTCGACGTCGAACACGTCGGCGACCTTGAGCAGCATGCTGTCGAGTTCGCCGGCCTGTTCGCCGACTTCAATCATTTGCAGGGCCAGGTCAGGCAGCAGCGGCTGGGCACCGAAGGCACTGGCCAGGGTGCCGCCGCCCTTGACGGATTCGGCGGCCTGGGCAACCTGCGCCTGCAGCGCGCGGTTGGTGCAGACCTGCCGGGCGATGACCAAGGCTTGCAGCAGCGCCACGCCGTTGCTGAGCAAGGTGCCCAGGGTGCGCGCCAGACGGGCGGCTTCGACCCGTTGCAGCAGCGGCCCGATGAGGCGAATACCGAGGAGGCGGCGGTCATGTTTTTCCCGGCGCTGGGGGTCGCGCAGGCGTGCGGCGAGTGCCCAGATCGTCACGATCAAGCCCGCCAGCACGGCCAGGCCATAGGCACCGAGGAATTGGCCGAGCGCCAGAATCACTTCGGTGATCAGCGGGATGGGCACGCCCAGGTCCTTGAAGATCGGCACGAACTGCGGCACCACGTAAGCCAGCAACAGGGCCAGCGAACCGAGTACGCCCACCACCAGGAATGCCGGATAGATCAGGGCATTGATCACTTCGCCCCTGAGTAACTGGCTGCGTTCCAGATAGTCGCTGAGCTGGCGCAGGGTGTCTTCCAGCGCGCCACCCGCTTCGCCGGCACGCACCATGCTCAGGTATAACGGCGAAAACTGGCTGCCTTCCTCTTCCAGCGCCTTGGACAAGGGCTGACCGGCCTTTACGTGTTCGCGAATACGTTCAATCAACGCGCGGGTTTGAGGCTGGCCGGGCTGCTTGAGCAAAATCCCCAGCGAGCGTTCCAGCGGTTGGCCGGCGCCCAGCAACGTTGCCAATTGCTGGGTAAAACTGACCAGCGCCGCGCCGTTCAATTGACCCCGGCCAAAGGCGTTGCGCAACCCTTGGGCGCCCGCTGCATCGATCTGCAATAACAGCAGACCGCGCTTGTGCAGCGCGGCGACGGCGGCGTCCTGGTCCCGGGCTTCCAGGGTGCCGTTTTGCGCCTGGCCCTGGCTGTCGAGCGCGCGGTATTTGAACAGGCTCACGCGCCCTCCCCACGGGTGACGCGCAGCACTTCTTCGAGTGACGTGACGCCCTCCACGGCTTGGCGCAGGCCCTCTTCATGCAAGGTGCGCAGGCCACCACGACGGGCAGCCTGCTCCAGGGTCGCGGCGTCGGCCTGGCGCATCAACAGGCTGCGCAGCTCTTCGTTCATCACCAGCAGCTCGGTGATTGCGCTACGGCCATGGTAACCACCGCCCGGTGCATCGGCGCGGGGCCGGTAGAGCATGATCGGGCGCTGGTCGGTAAACCGGTCCAGGCCGTGTTCGGCGATCAGTTGCGGCGGCGCTTCAAAGGCTTCGCGGGTGGCCGGGTCAAGACGCCGCACCAGGCGCTGGGCCAGGATGCCGTTGACCGTCGAGGCGATCAGGTAGCTTTCGACACCCATATCCAGCAAGCGCGTGATACTCGCTGCCGCGCTGTTGGTGTGCAGGGTCGACAGCACCAGGTGGCCGGTAAGGGATGATTGGATAGCGATGCGGCAGGTTTCCAGGTCGCGGATTTCGCCGATCATGATCACGTCCGGGTCCTGGCGCACGATGGAGCGCAGCGCGCCGGCAAAGTCCAGGCCGATGGCCGGCTTTACCTGAATCTGGTTGATGCCTTCCAGTTGATATTCCACCGGGTCTTCGACGGTGATGATCTTGCGCTCGGCGGTATTGAGGCGCGACAACGCGGTGTACAGGGTGGTGGTCTTGCCCGAGCCGGTGGGCCCGGTAACGAGCAGGATGCCATGGGGGCGTTCCAACACGTCAAGAAAGGTTTCCAGGCGCTGGCCGTCAAAGCCCAGGCTCTGGAAGTCGAAGCTCACGGTCTGGCGATCAAGCAAACGCATGACCACCGATTCGCCGAAACTGGTGGGCACCGTGGACACGCGCAAGTCGAGTTCCTTGCCCTGGATGCGCAGCATGATCCGGCCGTCCTGGGGCAGACGCCGCTCGGCGATGTCCAGGCGCGCCATGATTTTCACCCGCGAAATCACCGCCGCCGACGAGCTGGACGGCGGCGCCTCGGCTTCGTGCAGCACACCGTCGATGCGGTAGCGCACCTTGAGCTGGTTTTCGAACGGCTCGATATGAATGTCCGAGGCGCGATGTTCCACTGCTCGTTGCAGGATCAGATTGACCAAGCGAATCACCGGGGCTTCGGAGGCCATGTCCTTGAGGTGCTCGATGTCTTCCAGCGCCCCGCCCTGCTCGTCGAGGTTTTCGATCAGGGTGCCCATGGCCGAGCGGCCCTGGCCGTAGTAGCGCTCGATCAGGGTCTCGACTTCATTGCGCGGGCCGATGGCCAGCCACACCGGCACGCCGCAGGCATAGGCGATGGCCTGGAACGGGTACACCAGCGACGGGTTGGCCGCCAGCACCCGCAGGCCACCCTGGCTCCAGCCCGCGGGCACTACCTGGTAGTGGCGCATGAAGCGTTCGGTCAGCAGGGGCAAGGGGTCCAGCAACGGTGGCGCGGCATCGGCCAGCAACAGCGGTGCGCCGAGCAAATCAGCCCAGGCTCGGGCCAGTTCCACTTCGGAGACCAACCCCAGCCGGGTGAGCAGGCCGAGCAACTCGGTGTCACCGCCTTCCTGGGACAGGCGTCGGGCGCGCTCCAGGTCAACGGTTTTCAAGCCGGCGTGTTGCATCAGCCACGCGCACACCTGTTCGGTGTGCGGGATGTGCAGTTGGCAGGCGTCGAGGGGCGTTGAGGGGCTGGGCATGGGTCAAAATCTGAGGGGCGATGTGCCAAGGGTCTGTGGGAAACACTTGTGGGAGCGGGTTTGCTCGCGAAGGCGGAGTGTCAGCCAGCACATTCAGTAGCTGATCCACCGCTTTCGCGAGCAAGCCCGCTCCCACAAGGGACCGCGTTGACCGTTAGTTAGAGGTCTTCGGCGTCGCCTGGCTGCCGTTCAGCGGCCGGCCACCCTTGGTGGTTTCGGCCTTCTGCTTTTTAGCCGCCTTGGCATCGTGGGTCTGGGTCAACACCGTGGAATCGGTGGCCCCGGATGTGGCATCAGCGTCCGTGGACTCAGCCGCCATTGCTGCGCCGCTTAGCGCAACGCTCAGTACAAAACCGGCACCCAACAGGGAAATCTTCATCAACATTCTCCAGATCAAAAAACAGCAGATCACTCAGGTGGCGCCTTGAACTCGCTCAAGACCCTACACCAAAGCGTTGTGTATTACAGCCTGTGTAAGGCATGGCACTTTAGAACCACCGAGCGATGCCACTACTTAGCCACGACTCGACAAATTTTCTTAAACCAATCGACTGGTAGGTTTAGAGATAGTTCCAGAACGTAAGAAATTATTTCTTATTTTACGCAAAAATTAGCTTTCGTTTGACTTATACCCGCAAGAATTGCCTTAATTATGCGGTTTTTACGATTTAAAAATGCCATCAAGCGATATCAAATAGGCATTACGCACAATAACAATCAATATAATTACTACACTTTTAAAACTGCGAAATTCGCCAAATAGTTGCAATTAGCCATCGGTTAAAAATTGCGATCACGGGCAACTATTGCCCAGAAAAAAGTGACGAGCGCGCACAGAAACCCACACTTCTCGGCGCACCACGTTTACTGAACAGTTGTCGGAGAGACCCATGAATAAACGTAAAATGATCGGTGCCCAGTCGGCATTCGCCCTGTTGGCGCTGGCCGTGTCCCAGGTGCATGCGGCAACCAGTCCCGCTCTGGATGAGGGCCGCGTGAGCCGCGCGGAAAAGGCTGCGGATAAAACCCTGGCGAAGATGACCATGGAGGAGAAACTCGCCTACATCGGCGGCACCGGTGGTTGGGATGTCAAGCCACTGACCCAGTATGGCGTGCCACAGATTCACGGCGCCGACGGCGGCGTGGGCGTGCGCTACACCAGCGAAGGTAACGCGCAGGGCGTGGTGTACCCGTCCGGGCCGAACCTGGCCGCCAGCTGGAACCCGCGCCGCGCCATCGACCTGGGTCGAGCCTTGGGCTATGACACCGCCAGCGGTGGTTATCAGTTCGTCACAGGCCCAGGCGTCAACCTGTATCGCATGCCGTACAGCGGTCGCGCGTTCGAGTATCTATCCGGTGAAGACCCGTTCCTCGGCGCCAGCCTTGCGCCGGCGGTGATCAACGGGATTCAGTCGCGCGGGGTGTGGGCCAACGCCAAGCATTTCGCCGCCAATGACCAGGAAAGCAACCGCTTCCACCTTGATGAAATCATCAGCGAGCGCGTGCTGCGCGAGATGACCCTGCCGCCGTTCGAGTCCGCCTCGAAGAACAGCAAGGTCGCGATGATGATGTGCGCGTTCCAGAAGGTGAACGGCGAGTTCGCCTGTCAGAACAAACACCTGATGCGCGACATCCTGAAGACCGAATGGGGCTACCCGGGCTTTGTGCAGAGCGACTACAACGCGGTGGTCAACGGTCTGCCGGCGGCACAGGCCGGCACCGACCTGGACATGATGGGCTACCAGATGAACAGCACGGTGCTCAAGCCGTACCTGGACAGTGGCGAACTGAGCAGCGCGACCATCGATGACAAGGTGCGGCGCATTCTCAAGCAGATCTACCTGTACAAGTTCGACAGCAAGGCGCCGTTGACCAGCCACAACATGAACAGCGCCACCAGCAACCGCGTGGCGTTGAATGCGGCCCGCGAAGGCATCGTGCTGCTGAAGAACCAGAACAACCTGTTGCCGCTGGACGCGAAGAAGGTCAAGCGCATCGCCGTGGTCGGCACCCTGGCCAAGTACGCGCCGCCCACCGGTTTTGGCAGCGCCAACGTGATGGCCGCCAACTACATCAGTGAACTGAGCGGTCTGCAGCAACTGGCGCCGGGCGCCAAGGTCGAGTTCATCGACGGGCTGTCTTTGGACCCGGCCACCTCCAGCTGGAGCCATGCCGACAGCAATGGCAACAGCGTCAAAGGCTTGAAGACCGAGTTCTTCAGCAACGCCAACTGGTCCGACGACCCGGCCGCCAGCCGCACCGACGCGCATGTCGACCTGGACTGGTCCACCGACAGCCTGCCGGTGAACGGTGATACCGCCGCCACCTCGATTCGCTACAGCGGCCAGATCACCCCGACCGTCAGCGGCGAACAGGTATTCAAGGTGCGTGCCGACGGTGCGGTGCGCCTTTACGTCAACGGCCAGAAAGTCCTCGACAACGGCGACGGCAAACCGCTGCCGAACAACAGCATCCCGCCGACCATCCCGGTGTTCGCCAAGGTCAATCTGGAAGCCGGCAAGCCCGTCGACATCAAGCTGGAATACTCGCGTCGCAACGGCTACCTCTCGACCATGGGCGGCCTGGTCGGCGTGCAAATGAGCTGGGCTTCGCTGGTTGCGCCACAGGACCTGGCCAAGTACGACGCGGTATTGGTTGCCGCCGGTAACAGCAATGAATACGAAGGCGAAGGCTTCGACCACAGTTTCGACCTGCCGGAGTACCAGAACCTGCTGATCCAGAGCATCGCCAAGGTCAACCCGAACACCGTGGTCACCCTGCACGGCGGCACCGGCTTGAAGATGAGCGACTGGATCGATCAGGTGCCGGCCGCGTTGCATGCGTTCTACCCTGGGCAGAACGGCGGCCAGGCCCTGGCGGAAATCCTGCTGGGCAAGGTCAACCCGTCGGCCAAGCTGCCGATCAGCATCGAACGCAACATCGAAGACAACCCGATCTACGCGACCTTCCCCAAATTCGACAACCAGGAAACCCTGGCCGAGATGAGCTACAAGGACGACCTGCTCCTGGGCTATCGCGGCTACGAGAAGAAAGGCATCAAGCCGCTCTACCCGTTCGGGTACGGCTTGTCGTACACCACCTTCGGCTACAGCAACATCAAGGTGAGCCCTGGCGTGGCAGTGGCGGGTGCGCCGATCAAGGTGTCGTTCGACCTGACCAACACCGGCAAGGTGGCGGGCGCCGAAGTGGCCGAGTTGTACGTCGGCCAGGCCAGCCCGAAAGTCGAGCGCGCGATCAAGGAGCTCAAGGGCTACAAGAAGGTGTTCCTCAAACCTGGCGAGAGCAAGCGCGTGACCATCGAGCTCAACGATCGCTCGCTGGCCTACTACGACGTGGCGAGCAAGCAATGGGTGGTGGATGCGGACAGCTTCAACCTGTCCGTGGGCGCATCGTCCCAGGATATTCGCCTGAACGCCAAGTTGGTCAACCCGTTCCGCCAGGAACTGTCGACCACCACCAGCAACCCGTTGCCGCGCTCGGCGCTCAATTCGACGCTGCGTGACTCGACGGTGAAGACCGGCGGCGTGCTGCACCAGAATGAAGGTGACAGCGGCACCAGCGACGGTGATGGCTACGACATGAGCGATGACAGCAGCCAGGGCAGTACTACCGGTAACTGATCCTTGTGGGAGCGGGCTTGCTCGCGAAAGCGGTGGGTCAGTCGATGAATGTGCTGACTGACACTGCGCATTCGCGAGCAAGCCCGCTCCCACATTTGACCGTGTTTACGTTCGAATTCTGATGGCTGCATCGACCCGCGCAATGTAGGTATCGAACCGCGCCACCAGGTCCACTTGCTCGGGAAAGCGCAGCCACTGGATCTGCAGGCCATCCATCATGGCCAGGATTTCCTGCACCAGCCCGGCGATGTCCACGTCACCGCGCACCTCCCCCGCCGCCACCAGGTCGGCAAATTGCGCCTGCATGCGCTGATGAATCGCCGCATACCGTGACTGGAACCAATCCCAGGCCGGATGCGTATCGAGCAGACTTTCCGCATTCAGGATGGTAAAGGCCCGCACTACCCCTGGCGCAGTGGCGTTCGAACGGTTAATCGCCCTTAGGCTGCCCAGCAGGCCGGACAGCGATTTCTCGGCCCGCACCTCATCGGCAATCCGCTGGTTAACCTCGTCGCGACGCTGCAACACGCCCATCAACAAGGAAATCTTGCTGGGAAAGTGGTGCAACAGGCCGGCTACCGAAATACCGACAATTGCCGCTACCTGGGCCATCGAGGCACTGCTGTAGCCTTCCAGGGAAAACACCTGCAAGGCCGCATCCAGCAACTCTTCACGGCGTTTTTCACCTTTGGGAGCGCGACGGGTCTTGGGGGCGGGTTCTTTCATGGGGACGTCCTTGTGGGCAAGCTTGCACCGTATCCAAATTGCCCCTGAGCCGCAAATAAAGGATTGAAGAACCCTCAGTGAGCGCGGGTGCTTTTTTCCACCAGGCACATCGGCGTGCCGGCGATCGGCTCCTGCATCACTTGCACCTGAACATCAAACACCTGGCGCATCAACTCGGCATTGATGACTTGCGCCGGCGCACCATCGGCCACCAACTTGCCGCCGTGCATCACCGCCAGATGGTCGGCGTAGCGACAAGCCTGGTTGATATCGTGGAGCACGGTAATCACGGTCTTGCCTTCAGCGGCCAGTTCGCCCATCAGGTCGAGCAGTTCAACCTGGTGACTGATGTCGAGGTAGGTGGTGGGTTCATCGAGCAACACGATCGGCGCGTTCTGCGCCAGCACCATCGCCAGCCAGGCGCGCTGGCGCTGGCCGCCGGACAGGTCGGCCAGCGCGCGCTCGGCCAGGTTGTCCAGTTCCAGGCGTTGCATGGCCTGGGTTACGTGGGATTGATCGCTGCCACTCAAACGTCCCCACAGTGAGTTATGCGGGCTGCGGCCATAGGCGACCAACTGGCGCACGCTGACACCCTCCGGCACCGGCAGTACCTGGGGCAAAAACGCGATCTGCCGCGCCAGTTCGCGCGCGGACAGGCTGGCATAGGCCTGGCCATCCAGGGTCAGTTCGCCCTGGGTCGGCTTGAGGATGCGCGCAAATGCCTTGAGCAAGGTGGATTTGCCGCAGCCATTGGGGCCGATCAACGCAGTGACCTTGCCCGGCGGCGGCGCGAACGACAGGCCCTGCACGATGCGCGTAGTGCCGTAGCCGATGTCGAGTTGCCGTGCGTGGAGAATACTCATGTCATCAGCCCTTGAACCGTGCCAGCAACCAAAGAAAATACGGCGCGCCAATCACCGCCGTGAGCACCCCCGCGGGGATTTCGCTGGGCGCGATCAACGTGCGTCCCAGCGTGTCGGCCAGCACCAGCAGCAGCGCGCCGATCAGCATCGCGGCCGGCAGCAGGTACTGGTGATGCCCGCCCACCAAGCGGCGCGCCATGTGTGGCGCGACCAAGCCAATAAAGCCGATCGGCCCGATCACCCCAACGCCCAGGCTGGTGAGCAGCACCGCGCAGGCCATCGCCAGCCAGCGTGTGCGGCCCAGCGCGGTGCCGAGGCTGTGGGCCGCTTCGTCACCGAGGGCGATCAGGTTCAGCGGCTTGGCCAGGCACAGGCCCGCGGGGATCAGCACCAGGAACGGCAACACCAGCAGCACATGGTGCCAGTTGCGGCTCCACAGACTCCCCGTCAATGCAAGCAAGGCGGTGTTGATATCCAGCGGATGGGACAGGATCAGAAACTCGGTGACGCTGGACAAGGTCACCGCAATCGCCACCCCGGACAGCGCAAAGCGCACCCCGGAAAAACTCACGCCGGTGTTATACAGCGCCAGCAGCAACGCGCCGCCGGCCCCGCCCAGGCAGGCCACCAGCGGCAGCCAGGCAACCGGCAAGTGCGGCCAGCCGATGATCGCCACGGTCAGCGCCAGACCGGCGCCCTGGGTTACGCCGAGGATCTCCGGCGACGCCAGCGGGTTGCGGATCACCCCCTGCACAATCGCCCCGGCCAGGCCGAAGGCCGCACCGGCGAGGATGGCGATCAGGCTGCGTGGCAGGCGGTGGTTCCACACCTCGAAGTCCAGCGCGTCGTGGGCCAGCAGGCGGTCGAATACGGTGTCGGGCGCGAGCCAGAGCGTGCCGGCGCTGAGGCTGATCAACGTCGCCAGCGCCAGCAGGCCCAGCAGCAGCCAGAGGCGCAGCCGTGGGCGGATCATAGGGTGCGCCTGGCAAGAAACAGGAAAAACGGTGCGCCGATCAACGCGGTGACCACACCCGCCGGCGTCTCCACCGGGAAGGCCACGGCGCGGCTGAGCAGGTCGGCGCCCAGCACAATCACAGCGCCCAATGCCGCGCTCAGCGGCACCAGCCAGCGGTAGTCATTGCCCAGGAACTGACGAAGGATATTCGGCGCAATCAAGCCGACAAACCCAATCGGCCCTACCGCACAGACACTCGCCCCCACCAGCAACAAACTGGCGATAAACACCTGCAACCGCAGGCTGGCGATGCCCACGCCCAGGGAGCGCGCGGCGTCTTCGCCGAGGTTGATCAGGTTCAAGCGTGGCGCACACCGGAGTGCCCACAGCCCGCCGACCAGGGTGCAGGGCCAGAGCAGCTGCACCTGCGCGGCACCGGCATTGGCCAGGGAACCGGCCAGCCAGTTCAGCACGCTTTGCGCCTGGGCCTCGACCAGGATCACCGTGAGCCGGGTCAAGGCCGCGCATAACGCCGCCACCGCAACGCCGGCCAATACCAGGCGTCCCTGGGCCGTGGTCGGCGACCAGGCACCGCCGAGGCTGAACACCGTGACCCAGGCCAGCGCGCCGCCCAGGCACGTCATCAGCAATGCGCCACCGGCAAACGGCGGCGCGACCAGGCCGGTCGAAAACAAGGCCAGCCCCAGCGCCGCCCCAGCGGTCACGCCAAACAGCGAGGGCGAGGCCAGACGGTTGCGCGTAATGCCCTGCATCAACGCGCCGGCCAGGCCCAGGCAAGCGCCGACCAGCGCGGCACACACGGCACGTGGCACACGCAGCTGCGCGACGATATACGCCCGGTTACCGCCCACGCTGCCTTGATGAATCAGCCCATTCCAGGCGTCCGTCGCCGTGATCGTGAACGGTGACCAGCTCGACAACGAGAGCCAGAACAACAAGGCGCCCAGCATCACAATGCCTGCCGCCGCGAGACCTCGCCCCATGCCTATTGGCTCAGTACGGCTTTACCGCCCTTGAGAATCGCCAAGGCGTCTTCGGCGATCTGCTCCGAGGCCAGCACGCCACGGTTGCGCGCCCAACTGTCGCCATCGACTTCGGCCACGTGCTGGTTACGCACGGCGCCGAGCACTTGCCACAGCGGCTGCTTGCTCCAGCTGTCGACGATGCTCGGGCGGCGGTAATGGCCGACCAGCAGCCAGCCCGGGTCGAGCGCGAGCAATTGCTCCAGGCTGACGAATTCGGTAGGCGCGGCATTGGCGCGGACCGACGGGACGTTCAGGCCGATGGCTTGCAACACGCTGCCGGCATAGGAGTCCGGGCCGTGCACGGAGAAACTGTCTTCACGGGCGACGCCGAACAACACGCTGGCGCCTGCGGGAATCTGTTGCGCGATGGCCTTGAGGTTTTCCCGGTTCTGCTGGATACGCGCCTGCATCTGTGCACTTTTGCCGAGCGCCTTGCCGATCAGCTCGGCGGATTTCAGGCTGCCCTGGTAATCCTCACCACGCGACGGCAGCAGCAGGGTTGGCGCGATACTCGCCAGGTCGTTGTACAACGCCTGATGGCGGTTGAGGTCGGCGACGATCAGGTCGGGCTTGAGCCGGGCGATTTCTTCGATGCTCGGCTGCGAGCGCAGGCCGACGGACGTCCACTGGCCGATGGCTTGGCGCACACGGGGCAGTACGCGGTTGGCATCGCCATCGTCGGCGGCGCCGACCGGGGTCACGTCAACGGCGGCCAGGCTGTCGAGAAACGAAAACTCCAGCACCACGACACGTTTGGGCGCATCCGGCAGATGCACCGCGTGCTGGCCATCGTTGAGGTCGATGGGCGCGGCGCTCAACAGGCTTGAAGACAACGCCAGGAGGCAGGCGGCGAGAGTGGGGATGGAGCGCAGCATTCGCATGACAAGGACCTCGGCGTTAAAGCACCCCAGCGGGACAGGCCGGGGAAAACGGCGGGTACTATTCCATATTGGGGCGGCGTGATCAAAAAACATTCTCATTAACGCCGCAAATCATGTGTGGGAGCGGGCTTGCTCGCGAATGCAGTGTGTCAGCGAATACATCCTTGACTGATCCACCGCATTCGCGAGCAAGCCCGCTCCCACATTTGGCCCGCGTTTCACCCGATCTATTCCTGTCGGCCGTGAGGCCGTCCGGGAGCCATGTTGATTTGTGTCTAGAAATCGACCGTGGCTGACAGCAAGTAGGTACGCGGCGTCGACAAGGTCAACCCCGGCTCGCTGTCATCCGACGCGCCGGCCGAGCTCCAGTAGCGCTTGTCAGCCACGTTCTCCACGTTCGCGCGCAGGGTGATGTGTTTGTCGTCCACCTTGAAGCCATACCGCGCGCCGAGGTCGAGGCGGTTCCAGGCGTCGATTTGCTTGACGTTGGACTGGTCCAGGTACTGCGAACTGGAATAGATGCCACGGCTGGTCAACGTCAGGCCCTCAAGGCCTGGCACATCCCATTCGGCGCCGAGGTTGACGTTGTATTTGGGGGTTGCCGGCGCGCGGTTGCCGTCGAAGGTGCCGTTGGTGGTTTCCTTGAGCTGGCTGTCGATGTACATCAAGCCGCCGAGCAACCGCACGCCCTTGAGCGGTTCGCCGAACACGCTGAGTTCCACCCCGTCGTTCTGGCGTTTGCCGTTGGGGCCGAACACGCGCGATGTGGCGTTGGTTTCATAGGCCGGTTGCTTGATACGGAACACGGCGGCGGTCACGGCGAACGCGCCAGCATCGTATTTGGCGCCCACTTCGACCTGACGGCTGATGAACGGTGGGAAGATCTCGTCTTCGTTGATCGAAGTCGAGGGCGCGATCTTGCCCTGGCTCAGGCCTTCCATGTAGTTGGCGTACAGCGACAATTTATCGGTGGCCTTGAACAGGAGGCCGCCCGATGGCGATACCTTTTCTTCGTCGTAGGCGGTGACGCCTTTGACGCCATCGCTCCAGTCGTCCACCTTGACCCGCTGCCAGCGCGCGCCAAGGGTGAGCAGCAGGCGATCGTCGAAGAAACCCAGGGTGTCGGACAAGGCCACGCCGCTGAATTTGTTTTCGGTGTAGACCTGGGGATCAAACCGTGTCGGCCGCGAAGGCGTCGGCGTTTGCACCGGGTTGTAGAGGTTGCTCGTGGCTTGCGCATAACGCGCGCCGCCGTTGGTGAAGTCCATGTAGAAGTAACTGGCGGCCAGGTTGACCTCATGGCTCACCGGCCCGGTATGGAACCAGTTGCGCACGCCTGCGGTGTAGGTGCGCACGTTTTCGTCGCGGGTGAAGTCCCGTGGCTGCACGCTGAACGCACCGGCCGCATTGGTCACGGACACGGCATGGCGCAGGAAGTCGTGGTTGCTTTTGCGCGCGCCCACACCGCCGTAGAGCATCAGGTTATCGCTGAGGTCGTACTCACCGTTGACCGTACCAAAGGTGTCGTTGGTGCTGGCCTTGCTCCAGGACTGTGCATAGTTGCGCCGCACATCGTTGGCACTGGGCACCGGCGCCGCGGCCGCCACCTGCACGCGTTCCTGCGGCGCGTCGGTGTCGCGTTCGGTGTGGCCGATGTCGGTGGAAAGGCGCAGGCGTTCGCCACGGAAATCCAGGCCCAGCACGGCCATTTCGCGGTCGACGCTCTGGTGGTCCCACTCGGTGTCGCCGGATTGCTTCACGCCGTTGAAGCGGATGCCGAACTTGTTGTCTTCGCCAAAGCGTCGGCCCACGTCCACCGCGCCGCCGGCCTGGCTGTCGGAGGCCCAGTTGCCGGTGAACGAGTTGATGTCCTTGTCGGTGGCGCGCTTGGGCACCACGTTGATCCCGCCGCCCACGCTGCCGCGCGGTGAAATGCCGTTGATCAACTGGGTGGGGCCTTTGAAGATGTCGACGCGGTCGGCCATTTCCATGTCAATGGTGTAGGTCGGCAGCACGCCATACAGGCCGTTGTACGACACATCGCTGTTGAACAGGCTGAAGCCGCGGATGGTGAATTGCTCATAACGCCCACCGGCGGGGTTGGTGGCGCGTACCGAAGGGTCGCTGGCGATCAGGTCGCCCAGGGTGCGGGCTTGCTGGTTTTTCGCCGCATCAGCGGTGTACGTGGTCATGCTGAACGGCGTTTCCATGAAGTCCCGCGTGCCCAGCAAACCCTGGGAGCCACGGCGCGCCACTTGGCCACCGGCGTAGGTGTCGCCGTCGTACAGCCCGGTGGTGCCCAGAATAGAGGTCGGCGCCAGTTCCAGGCTGCTGCCTTCCGGCGCCGGCACCAGCATATAGGCCTGTTCACCCATGGGTTGCAGTTGCAAACCGGAGCCTTGCAGCAAACGGGCAAAGCCCTCCTCCACGCCGTACTCGCCGGACAAACCGCCGCTGCTGCGCCCGCTGACCAGGGCCGGGTCCACCGACAGGTTGACGCCCGCCAACCCGGCAAACCGGGTAAGCGCCGCGCTCAGGCTGCCGGCCGGCACCTGGTAGCTGCGGCGGGTGGCGGCGTCTTCGGCAACGCTTACGGAGGGGAATAAGGGGCTCGCGCTGAGGCTCAGCAGCAGGCTCAACTTCAGCAACGGGCGCAAGCGCAAGGGTCGGACTGCGGGCATGGGAGGAAGCTCTCGATTTTGTTCACTTGCCTGGAATGACAGGCGAGGTGAAAAAAGGGGACAGGCTTCGGTCAATTTTTGGTACAGATGTGGGAGATTCTTGTGTGGGAGCTGGCTTGCCTGCGATGGACATAGGTCTCTACACAACTTTCAAAGGCTAAAAATCTCCCTGTAGTGAGCGGGCTTGTCCCGCGCTGGGCTGCGAAGCGGCCCCAATAAGGACACCGTAGTGTTCCAGATGAAACCAGATCGTCTGGTTTG
>NZ_JACCQQ010000041.1:0-22942 GCF_014268345.1 Pseudomonas sp. SWRI18 | reverse complement strand
GCGCTGGGCTGCGAAGCGGCCCCAATAAAGACACCGCCGAGTTCCAGATGGAACCGAGCCGTCTAGTTTGGGGCCGCTTCGCAGCCCAGCGCGGGGCAAGCCCGCTCACTACAAAGATGTGTAGATACCTATGGCTGCGATGGCAACACCTGGGTCTCAAGCGAACATCACACCATTTCTTGGCGAATCCATTCCACAACCGAAGTCCGCTTCGGCACCCAGCCCAGCGATTCGCGCGCATGCTTGCCCCGCACCCGGCTGTTGGAGCCCAGGCCATAGTTGGCCATTTCATAGCCCCACTCGGCCTCGGCATCCGCCAATGGCCAATCCTGCGGTTGACCCAGGTGCAGCGCTTCGGCGATGGCGGTGGTCATGTCGACAAACGCGGCCTCGCCGCTTTCCACGAAGTAGAACGTACCGGGCACATTCCGGGTCAGTGCCAGCAGGTACAGCGCCACCACGTCTTCAATGTGCACGTTGGACCAGATGTTCTGGCCACTGCCCACATGGCGGACCACCCCGCTCTTGCGCGCCTGCTTGAGCAAGCGCGGCAATTGCACACTGTCGCGCTTCACGCCCAGGCTGTGACCGTAGATCAGGGTGTTGCAGATCACGGCCGAATTCACGCCATCGCGGGCGGCGGCCAGGATCAGGTTGTCGATGGCGACGCGAGCGGCCTTGTCGACCGTCGGTTCCGGCAGGTTGTCTTCGTGGTAGATGACGTCACTGGCCCTGCCGCCCGACGCATCGCCGACGATGCTCGAACCGCTGGTGTGCAGGAACGGTTTGTTCGACCCCTTCAGCGCCGCCAGCAGGGTTTCGACGCCAGCACGATGGTCGCTGCTCGCGGCGTTGATCACCGCATCGGCCTTTTGCGCCTGTTCGGTCAGCACAGCGGCGTCATCGAGGCTGCCGATCACTGGCGTGATGCCCAGGGCGGTCATTTCGGCGGATTGGTCGGCGCTGCGCACCAGGCCGGTGACGGTGTGGCCAGCCTTGATCAGGCCGGTGGCGATGGAACCGCCGATAAAACCTGCGGCGCCGGTGACGAATACGTTCATGGAGTGTGCTCCTGACTGGGTAAGTGATGCGTCCAGTATCCAGGGCCCACCCGTGCCGAATAAGCCCCCGGCGGCCAATTCAGTCTTGCGCCCGAATCACGAATCAGCAGGCATAGCGCGCCAGCTTGGCCTGGATAAAATCCAGGAAACACTGGATACGCAGCGCCAATTGCGAGTTACGGTAGAACACCGCGTGGATCGGCTGGCGATAACCACTGTTGAAGGTTTCCAGCACCGGCACCAGACGCCCCGCGTCGATGTCGGCGGCGGTCATGAAGTTCGACAGGCAGCAGATGCCCTGCCCTTCCAGCGCCAGTTGGCGCAGGGTTTCACCGCTGGACGCAGCGATGCCGGGCTGGATCAGCCAACGGTCGCCTTCCACATGACGCAGCGGCCAATGGTTGAGGGTTTCGGTCTGGGTGAACCCGAGCAAGGTGTGGTCCGCCAACTCGGCAACCGTGGTCGGCGTGCCGTGTTGCTCAAGGTAATCGGGGCTGGCAAGAATATGCAGCGGCGTACAGCCGAGGGAGCGCGCATGCAGGGTGGAGTCAGCCAGGGTACCAATGCGAATGGCGATATCGGTGCTTTGCTCGAGCAGGTCGATGATCACGTCATCGCTGTTCAGCTCCAGCTGGATGTCTGGGTAGAGGCGGCGAAACTCGGCGATATACGGCACGATCCCATGCAGCATGAACGGCACCGCGGCATTGATGCGCAGGCGCCCCGCCGGTTTTTTCTGGCGGGACGACAGGCGTTCTTCCAGCTCATCCATTTGCGCCAGGATCGCCTTGGCCTGCTCGAAGAAGTACTTGCCCTCTTCGGTCAGGTCCATGCGCCGCGTGGTGCGGTTGATCAGCGTGGTGTCGAGCTTGGCTTCCAGGCGCGACAAGGTGCGGCTGACCGCAGACGGCGTCTGCCCGACCTGCTCCGCCGCTGCGGAGATCGAACCGCACTCGATCACGCTGACGAAGATCTGTAGCTCATCGGATCGGGCTTTCACGGGCGCTCCTCGTTATCGGTTCAGCGCAGCTTACACCGAGAGATTGAACACCTGCGCCAGATGCTGCTCGTAGCGTGCCACGTCAGCTTCGATCGCCGGGCGCTTCATCACGTCAACGCAGAGGAAGGTTGGCAACGCGGTCATGCCGAGGAACTCGTGGGCCTTGTGGAACGGGAAGTACACCGCGTCCACGCCCTTGGCTTCAAAGAAGTCGTTCGGGTCGTCGAAGGCTTGCTGCGGCGCATTCCAGGTCAGCGACAGCAGGTATTGCTTGCCCTGCACCAAACCGCCGCTGCCGTATTTCTGCGACGCATCGGAACGGGTGCGGCCATCGCTGGCGTACAGGCTGCCATGGCCTTCGGTGAAGACTTCGTCGATGTACTTCTTCACGATCCACGGTGCCCCCATCCACCAGCCGGGCATCTGGTAGATGATCACGTCTGCCCAGAGGAATTTGGCGACCTCTTCGGCGACGTCGTAGCCTTCGTCGATGTGGGTGACCTTGACGTCGATTCCACCACGGTCTAGCACAGCCAAGGCGGCGTCATGCAAGGTGCTGTTGTAGCGACCGTCGGAGTGGGCGAACTGTTTGCCGCCGTTGAGCAGGAGTACTTTTTTCATGGGAGGTATCCAGAAGTGAAAATGTCTGGACGCAGACTATCGACATTGCCCCGTCGGAATAAGCGATGGCACGGCAAAATACCTTTGACCGCAAAGCAAGAATGGTCGGCTATTGTTAACCGCTGATCAGCAGGTGGCCGCCCAACAGCGCCATACCGATGAAAAATACCCGCCTGAATAACCCCGCGCTGATGCGCTGGCGCACCACCTGGCCGAGCCACATCCCCAGCAGCGCCGGCACCAGCGCCAGCAGCGACGCGTTGATCTCACCCGTGCCCAGGTTGCCGCGCCAGGCCAACCCGGCGGCGAGTGCCAGGGTGGACACGCTGAACGACAGCCCCAGCGCCTGCACCAGCTGATCGCGGTTCAGCCCCAGCGCTTGCAGATAGGGCACGGCAGGAATCACGAACACACCGGTCGCCGAGGTAATGATGCCCGTGATCACCCCACACACGGGGCCCAGCCAGCGTTCGGTCTCGGGCGTCACCCTGAACGACGGCAGGAACAACCCGCTGAGCGCATAGACCAGCAATGCTGCGCCCAATGCATGAACCACCCAGCCACCGCCGTCCATGCCCAGCCACAGCGTGCCCAGCCCGGTGCCGAGAAAAATCAGCAGCAGCATGGGCCACAGGCGTTTGACCAGCCCGCGCAGATGACCGCCGAACGCCAGTTGCCAGAGGTTGGTGACTGTCGACGGGATGATCAGCAATGCCGCTGCCTGTGCCGGCAGCATAGCCAGGCCGAGCAACCCCATGGCGACTGTCGGCAGGCCCAGGCCGATCACGCCCTTGACGGTACCGGCCAGCAGAAAGGTGACGATTACCAGCAGGGTCAAGGCGGGGCCGATGGTTTGGTAGAAGCCAAGGAAGGTATTCATGGGGCCATTGTGGGGCTTGCGGATGAGGAGTGAAATTCGCCATATACTGAGTCAGACTCTTGTTTTGCATGAGGCTGGAAGGGTCATCGCAGGCAAGCCAGCTCCCACACTCGGATGTGTCCGCCCATCAACATGTGGAGCTGGCTTGCCTGCGAAGAGGCCAGTCCCGCCACCCGAGAACCTCAGCCATGCCCTTTGACCTGATCGACCTGCGCCTCTACCTGCACACCCTCGACAGCGGCAACATCACCGCCGGCGCGGCCCGCAGTCATCTCTCCCTGGCCGCCGCCAGCGCGCGCATCCGCGCCATGGAAGCCGCGCTGGGCATCGAATGCCTCGAGCGCGGCCGCCGCGGCGTCACGCCAACCGCCGCCGGCAAGGCCCTGGCCCGCCATGCCCGGCTGCTGCTGCAACAGGCCGAGCATCTGCAACAGGACTTGGCCGAATACGCCAACGGCGTCAGAGGCCAAGTGCGCTTGCTGTGCAACACCACGGCCTTGAGCGAATACCTGCCGGAATTACTCGCGGATTTTCTGCGTGAGCACCCCAACCTCGATATCGATCTGCAAGAACTGCCGAGCCTGCGGATCACCCAGGCCTTGCGCCAGGGCACGGTCGACCTGGGGATTATTTCCGACGCGGTCGACACCCATGGCTTGCAGACCCTGCCCTTTCGCGATGACCCGCTGGTGCTGATCATGCCGCTGGATCATCCACTTGCCACGCAACACGTGAGCTTTATTGACAGCCTGCAACACGACTACGTGGGTCTGGCTGCCCACAGTGCGTTAGCGGTGTACCTGGAGGAACAAGCGTTGCACGCCGGGTTCCGCCTGCAGACACGCATCCGCGCCGACGGTTTTGATGGGCTGATGCGTATGGTCGCCGGCGGCGCTGGCCTGGGCATCGTGCCCCAGGCCGCACTCGAGCGCTGGCCGGCCGAGCGACGCTTTAAAACCCAGCCGCTCAATGAGGACTGGGCCTGCCGCACGCTGCTGTTGGCTGCGCGCTCGTTCGAACAATTGCCTGCCTACGCCAGCGCCTTGCTCAAAGCACTGGCCCGGCCCTTGCGGAATATCCCGTAATCATCGCCGGCAAAATCTTGAACCTGTGGGGGCTGGCTTTTCTGCACGGCCGATACGCTCAACTGTATTACGAAAAGTTTACGCAGAGTAATATCTGCCCCCTCAGCACTTCAGAGGGCGATGCGGCATGCATCCCCCTCAAGAAAACACGTAAAAGGGTATGTTAATGGCGGATCACATGGTTAACCCGGCAGGCCTCAAGCGCGGCCTGAAGAACCGGCATATTCAGCTGATCGCCTTGGGCGGGGCGATCGGCACGGGGTTGTTCCTCGGTTCGGCCGGGGTACTCAAGTCGGCGGGACCGTCGATGATCCTGGGCTACGCGATCGCCGGTTTTATCGCGTTCCTGATCATGCGCCAGCTTGGCGAAATGATCGTCGAGGAACCGGTGGCCGGTTCCTTCAGCCACTTCGCCCACAAATACTGGGGCGGTTACGCAGGCTTCCTGTCGGGTTGGAACTACTGGGTGCTCTATGTGCTGGTGGGCATGGCCGAACTGACCGCGGTGGGCAAGTACATCCAGTTCTGGTGGCCGGAAATTCCAACCTGGGTCAGCGCACTGGTGTTCTTTGTCGCGGTGAACCTTATTAACACCCTCAACGTGAAGGTCTTCGGTGAAGCCGAGTTCTGGTTCGCCATCATCAAGGTGGCGGCGATCATCGGCATGATCCTGCTCGGTTGTTACCTGCTGTTCAGCGGCACCGGCGGCCCGCAAGCAAGCGTGAGCAACTTGTGGAGCCACGGCGGATTCTTCCCGAATGGCGGCATGGGGCTGTTGATGTCGATGGTGTTCATCATGTTTTCGTTCGGCGGCCTGGAACTGGTGGGCATCACCGCCGCCGAGGCCAGCGAACCGCGCAAAGTGATCCCCAAGGCGATCAACCAAGTGGTGTACCGCATCCTGATTTTCTACGTCGGCGCCCTGGCCGTGCTGCTGTCGCTGTACCCCTGGGATCAGCTGTTGCAAACCCTCGGTGCGTCAGGTGACGCCTACAGCGGCAGCCCGTTTGTGCAGATTTTTTCGCTGATCGGCAACGACACCGCCGCACACATCCTCAACTTCGTGGTGCTGACCGCAGCGCTGTCGGTGTACAACAGCGGCGTGTACTGCAACAGCCGCATGCTGTTCGGCCTGGCCGAGCAAGGTGATGCGCCCAAAGCGCTGATGAAACTGAACAAGCAAGGCGTGCCATTGCGGGCGCTGGCGGTTTCAGCGTTGGTGACAATGTTGTGCGTGGTGGTCAACTACGTGGCGCCGCACAGTGCGCTGGAGTTGCTGTTCGCGCTGGCGGTTGCTTCGCTGATGATCAACTGGGCGCTGATCAGCCTCACCCACATCAAGTTCCGCAAGGCCATGGGCGAACAAGGCGTGACGCCGTCATTCAAGACCTTCTGGTTCCCGTTCAGCAACTACTTGTGCCTGGCGTTCATGGCGGTGATCATCAGCGTAATGCTGGCGATTCCGGGGATTAACATGTCGGTGTACGCGATGCCGGTTTGGGTGGGGTTGATCTACGTTGCGTATCGGTTGCGCAGTAGAAACGCGAAACTTGCTGTAGCGCAGTAACCCCTGTGGGAGCGGGCTTGCTCGCGAATGCGGGGCGCCAGTCGATGAATCTGTTGACTGACACACCGCATTCGCGAGCAAGCCCGCTCCCACATTGACCGCATTGAGCCGAGGGCCCGCATCCCGCTGCGTTTCTGGGCATCCCGGTGTCGAGTTCAGACCACTGGCGCAACGCCCAAGGCCGTAGGGTGGATCGTTCCATTCACTGCCCTGGAGCCATCATGTCCAAGCCCATCACCGTACTGCGCGACACCCACCCACTGCCGGTCCTGGATGCCTGCAAATGGGAGAAACTCGAAGGCGACCCGCATACCGTCAACCTCAACGCCTACACCAGCGAAGACGGCAGCAAGATCATGGGCACCTGGATCTGCACACCGGGCAAATGGTACGTGGACTACGTGAAATGGGAGTACTGCCACTTCCAGGAAGGCTATTGCATCATCACCCCGGAAGGCCTGGAGCCGATTCACCTGCGGGCTGGGGATATCTTTGTGGTGGAACCGGGGATGAAGGGGACATGGGAAGTGGTGGAGACGGTGCGTAAGTATTTTGTGTTTGCCTGAAGCCGTTTTTGTAGTGAGCGGGCTTGCCCCGCGCTGGGGCGCGCAGCGGCCCTAAAACCAGCCGCCGCATCCTTCCTGAAAGAATGCGGCGTCTTTATCGGGGCCGCTGCGCAGCCCAGCGCGGGGCAAGCCCGCTCACTACAGGGCCTTATTCAGGCTTGCGGTAACTGTTGATGATCGCCGAGAAGTCCTTGCCCCCTTCCCCACGCTGACTCATCGACTGATACAACTGCTGGGCCACCGCGCCGAGAATCACCGGCTGTTTTGCCTGACGCGCCGCCTCGGTGGCCAGGCCCAGGTCCTTGAGCATCAGGTCGGCGCCGAATCCGCCGGTGTAGCCGCGCGATGACGGCGCGGTTTCGATCACGCCAGGCCATGGGTTGTAGGTGTCGGAACTCCAGCAGCGCCCGGTGGAGCTGTTGATGATCCCCGCCAGCACCTGGGTGTCGATGCCCAGGGCATCGCCCAGGGCCATGGCTTCGCTGACGCCGATCATGCTGATGCCCAGCAGCAGGTTGTTGCAGATCTTGGCGATTTGCCCGGTGCCTACCTCGCCGCAGTGCACGATGTTGCGGCCCATCTGCGCCAGCACCGGTTGCAGGGTGGCGAACAGTGCCGGGGTGGCGCCGACCATGAAGGTCAGGGTGCCAGCCTGGGCGCCGCCGGTGCCGCCGGAGACGGGTGCGTCGGCCATCACCACACCTTGCTTGGCGGCGGCCGCCGCGACGTCGCGCGCGGTCTGCGGGTCGATGGTGCTGCAATCCACCGCCGGCACGCCTTGGCCGATGCCGGCGAGCACGCCGTCTTCATTCAGCCACACGCTGCGCACATGGGCAGCAGCCGGCAGCATGGTGATCACCAGCTCAGCGCCGCTGGCCGCGTCTCGCGGTGAGTCGCTGATGCTGCCACCCAGCGCGGCGAGTTCCTTGAGCACCGTTTGGTTCAGGTCAAACAGGTTCAGCGCGTGGCCCGCCTTGATCAGGTTGCGGGCCATGGGCGCGCCCATGTTGCCCAGGCCGATAAATGCAATCTTCATGATCGTCTCCAGAATCAGCGCAGGTTGATGGTGGTGTTGACGCCATCGTTGACCGTGTCGTCATCGAACCAGCGGCTGGTGACGGTTTTGGTCTGGGTGTAGAACTGCACCACCTGCTTGCCGTATGGGCCCAGGTCGCCGAGCTTGGAACCGCGGGAACCGGTGAAGCTGAAGAACGGTACCGGCACCGGGATAGGGATGTTGATGCCGACCTGGCCCACGTCGATCTCGCTCTGGAACTTGCGCGCCGCCGCGCCGCTCTGGGTGAACAGGCCGGTGCCGTTGCCGAATGGGTTGGCATTGACCAGGGCGATGGCCTGGTCGAGGGTGTCGACTTCCAGCACCACCAGCACCGGGCCGAAGATTTCTTCGGTGTAGATGCGCATATCGGTGGTCACGCCCGAGAAGAGCGTCGGGCCGACGAAGTTGCCCTGCTCGTAACCCGCAACCTTGATATCGCGGCCGTCCAGTTCCAGCTTGGCGCCTTCTTTCACGCCGCTTTCGATCAGCTCCAGAATGCGTGCCTTGGCACGCTTGGAGATCACCGGCCCCACGTCGGTACCGGCTTCGCTGCCGGCGTTGACCTTGAGTTTCTGCGCCAGCGCCTTGAGGTCCGGCAGCCATTGTTTCGACGCGCCCACCAGCACCACCACCGAGGTGGCCATGCAACGCTGGCCCGCCGCACCGAAACCGGCGCCGACCAGGGCATTGAGGGTGTGTTCACGGTTGGCATCCGGCAGCACCACGGCGTGGTTCTTGGCGCCCATCATCGATTGCACGCGCTTGCCGTGCTTGCCGGCCAGGTCATACACGTGAGTGCCCACGGCGGTCGAGCCGACGAAGGACACGGCCTTGATGTCTTTATGGGTACAGAGCGCATCCACCACGTCCTTGCCTCCGTGCACCACGTTGAGCACGCCGGCCGGCACTCCGGCTTCCAGCGCCAGCTCCACCAGCAGCATGGTGGACAGCGGGTCCTGCTCGGACGGCTTGAGGACGAAGGTGTTACCGCAGGCGATTGCCATTGGGAACATCCACAGCGGAATCATCGCCGGGAAGTTGAACGGGGTAATACCGGCACACACGCCGATGGGCTGGCGCAAGGTGTAGGTGTCGACACCACCGGCGACATTCTCCGCGAACTCGCCCATTTGCAGGGTGCCGATGGAGCATGCATGCTCCACCACTTCCAAACCACGGAAAATATCGCCCTCGGCATCGGCAATGGTCTTGCCCTGCTCGTTGCTGAGCACCACGGCAATGCGCTTGGAATGTTCGCGGATCAAGGCTTGCAGCTTGAGCATGATGCGCATGCGCGCGCCGATTGGCGTCAGCTTCCAGGTCTGGAAGGCGCGATGGGCGGCGTCGATGGCGGCGTTGACTTCATCAGCAGTGGCGAACGGGACTTTGGCCAGCACTTGCTGGGTGGCAGGGTTGACGATGTCCTGCCACTCGGTGGTCTTGGACTCGACCCATTCGCCATTGATCAGCAACTTGACCTGTTGCACGGAAATATCGGCAGATGCGTTCATGTGGTCTCCAATCTTGTAGTTATGCAGAGACAAGGCGCGTGAATCGCCTTGGGAATGAGGCGTTTTTGGAGTATAGATGTGCAAATCTCTAATAAGAACGCACATAAAAGCCGGACCAATATGCAAAAAAACATCACGTCGCTGGGCTCCCTGAACTGGGATGACCTCAAGTTTTTCCTCGAAGTGGCCCGTACGCGCAAGGCCAGCGTCGCCGCCAAGCGCCTGGCGGTGGACTACACCACGGTGTCGCGGCGCATCAGTTCACTGGAAGTGTCGCTCGGTACGCTGCTGTTCGAAAAATCCCGGACCAACGGTTTTGTCCTCACCACCGAAGGCCAACGTTTGCTCGGCTACGCCGAATCCATCGAAAGCACCCTGCACATGGCCTGCGAACAGGTGTCCGGCTCCGGCGTGGCGTTGTCCGGCCATGTGCGCATGGGCTGCACCGAAGGTTTCGGCAGCTTCTTCGTGACGCCGCAGTTGAGTCATTTTGTCGACACCTACCCTGCGATCTCGGTGGACATCCTGCCCCTGCCCCACTTCATCAGCCTGTCCAAGCGCGAAGCCGACATCGTCATCGCCCTGGAACGCCCGGAACATGGACCTTATGTGTGCTGCAAGCTGTGCGACTACAAGCTGCAGTTGTACGCGACCCAGGACTACCTCGACCAACACCCGCCTATCCGCAAACCGGCGGATCTGGCCGAGCATCCATTTATCAGCTATGTGGATGATCTGGCGTTCAGCTCGGAGCTGTTGTACCTGGCGAATGTGGTGCCGGGCGCCAGCGCGAGTTTGCGCAGTACCAGCGTGATTGCGCAGTACGTGGCGGCGCAGCAGGGGCGGTCGATGGCGATATTGCCGTGCTTTCTGGCGGCGCAGGATCCGCGGTTGCTGCCGGTGCTCGGGGATCAGATTGCGATTACGCGCCAGTTCTGGATGTATTGCCGGGAGGACCTGCGCAAGCTGAAGCGGATCACGTTGTTGTGGGATTACATCAGGGAGGTGACGGAGCAGAATCAGGGGTTGTTGATGGGGGAGACGCGGGAGATGCGGTTTGCGGATTAAAGGGCCATCAACGACGATTCTCTTTAAATTGCAGGACGTTTCCTAGACACTCTCCAACCTATTGCGCCTTACTCTCTGGGTCACTAGCCTCCTGACTTCGCTGCAAAACAGCGATCGGGTTTAGCGACTCGGATTAGTTGGGATGTGATGCCACAGTATTGTCAGGTTTTTACCTGGCTTTACCGTTTTATGGCGGCTGTACGCGGGAGACCTTCGGGTCTGCCGGGTTCCCAAATTTACCGGTTCGCTAACCCGTGTACAGCTGCCACCTCTTCATGTTTAGCGACATGTCGTGGTGACTACTCTTAACGCAAATTTGGGAAACATCATGTCAAAAATCGTACCCGATCCACCCCTTTCTTCTCTCACCACCCTCGGCGTCGTCACCTTCGGCGACTACGGCGAAAACGAAAAACCACTGTTCCGCGTCAATGCCGGCATGCCCCTTCACGAAGCGCTGGAACATGCCTCTACCCTGCTGTTCTATTCCAAGAAACTCGCGATGGAAGCCGCCATGGATGTGCGCGGCGAGCAGTACGCGTGGGCTGCGCATTATCTGTGTGAGATGGGTAAGGCAGTGGTGGATGACTTGACGCAGGCGATGACACCGAGCCGTTAAGCGAACACTGATCCAAGTACACCACAAACAAATGTGGGAGCTGGCTTGCCTGCGATGGCGGTGTGTCAGTGGAGATGTTCGCTACTGATACACCGCCATCGCAGGCAAGCCAGCTCCCACAGTTTGAATGCATTGCAGATTGAAGCTGGGTGAGTTCGCCTACTCAGCTATCACCACAATCGACACCCGGCGATTCTCGGTTCGCCCATCGACAGTATCATTTGACGCCACCGGGTAGCGGCTGCCCAAGCCGCGCAACTGGACGTTTTCTTGTTTCATGCCCACACCGGTCAGCACCGTGGCCACGCTTTTGGCGCGGCGCAGGGACAGTTGCTGGTTATAGGCCTCTTTGCCCGAAGCGTCCGTATGGCCGTCGATACGCACTCGTTCGATACCCACGCCCAGCAAGGCCTTGCCGATGCGCTGGACGATCTCGGTGCTGGCTGGGTTGAGGGCTTCTACGTCGCTGCCAAACAGCACTTTGCCGGACAGGCCGAAGGCCCAGCCTTCTTCGGTCAATTCAAAGCCTTGCTGTTTAAGCACCGCCACCTGCGCCGGGGTCAGGCCTTTGGGGGGCGCTGTCTGGCAGCCGCCAAGGGCGAGCAGCGCCAACAGCAAGGTGATGAACATGAAACGCGCAGTCAAAAACAAGGGATCAACTCCTGTGTGGAACGTTGACGGCGCAATGCTCCGATTCCGCCGTTTGCTGACCGCCCGAGGCCAGACGCTTGGCCTGGTACATCGCCGTATCGGCGGCATTGAGCAAGGTGCCGGGGGTGGCGCCATGATCGGGGTAGACCGCGATACCGATACTGAGTGAGGTCAATACCTGAGTGTTGCCGGGCACAGCGATCGGCGAGTCCATGCTGGCGATGATCTTGTCGGCAATGCGCTCGGCATCTTCGACCTTGTGCAACGGCGCCAGCAGGATGGCGAACTCATCACCGCCCAGGCGCGCCACCAGATCATCTTCACGCAACTGCGCACGTACACGCTCGGCGATGGCCACGAGCACGGCGTCGCCGGCGGCATGGCCAAAGCTGTCATTGATCTCTTTGAAACGGTCGCTGTCGAGGTAAAGCACCGCCACTTGTTCCTTGGCTCTGGCGGCGATGCGCAGGGCACGGATCAATCGGCTCTCGAAGAACGCGCGATTGGGCAGGCCGGTGAGGCTGTCGTGGTTGGCTTTGTGGGCCAAGGATTCGTTTTCGCTTTGCAGGTGGTTTTGCCAGGCTTGCATCTCGCCCAGCAAGGCGTTGAAGTCGCTGCCCAGGCTGTCGAGTTCGGCGATGCGCGCTGGCGGCACGCGGCGCTCGAAGTCGCGCTGGCTGCGCGCCGCATGGGCGACGGCGGCGAGGCTTTGCAGCGGCCCGGTAATACCGCGCAACAGGCGTCGAGCAAAGTGCAGGGCGACCCACGCGCTGAGGGCGGTGCAAATGAGGATCCCGGCCAGCCCGCTCAACAGGAAGCGCAGCAGGCTACCGCCGTGACCGGTGAGATGAATGCTGCCGATGGCCTGTCCCTGGTGCAGGATTGGCTGACTGATCGGTTGATCAAGCAGCGCATGGGCGAGCTCCAATTCCACCCGCGAGAGCAGGCCGGTATCCGGGCGTATCCACTGCGCCAACAACTTGCCATTGGCATCGAAGACTTCGGCCTGGGCCACCTCTTCGGTGGAGGCGATCAGGCTCAGGGCTTCGGTGGCTGCTGCACTGTCGTTGAACACCACCGCGGCTTCCACGGTGTAGCTGATGGAGCGCGCGATCAGGTGCAGGTTGTGTTCGGCATAGACGCGCAGCGCGAGCACGCCAAGCAGGGTCAGTGAGATGCTCGCCAGGGTCACCGCCACCAGCGCCAGGATCAAGTGCCCTCGGCCAATGACCGAACGCAGGGTCGGTCTCACCTTGACTGCTGTCATGACGCAGGCGCTCGGCGACGTGACAGCTGCAGCACGCTGGGGTGGATGCGCACGCCGCTGCGGGCGACCGAATCGAGGTTGACCTCGAACGACACTTGCTCATCCCCAACCCGCAGGCAGAACAGACTGCCCACGGTACACTGGTCGCCGCCTTCGCTGATGCTGAGCACCGGGTGACCAGCCAACGAGCTGAACAGTCGGCTACGCTCATCCCCGGTGAGTTTGCCGATGTACACCGCATCACAGACATTGACGATATCGGAATGATCGGCCAGCAAGCGCTGCACCAGCACCGGGCGACCGGTGGCCTGGGTGGTGCCTTTGATCAGGTCGTCGGTGTATTGGGTCGGGCCGACAATGCACAGGCGCAGTTGCGCGGGCTCCACCGGCCAGCGGGCGTAACTGAGGATACCCAGCACCACTTGGGTCACCGCCTGGGCGCGGTGGTCTGCAAGACCCACGGGATCCGGAGCCTGGGCGAAGGCGTGCGGCGCAAGCACACACAGGATCGCCATCGGCAGCATGCGTCTCCAGCTAAAACTGCGCTCTGTCGGCGAGACAGCCAGGTTCATGCAGCGATACTCTCAGGTGCGTTCGGGTGGATGCCGCAACGATAGCACAGCGTCGGACATTTCTGACGGCTGCTCCAACTCCAGCATCAAGCCACTCAAGCGCTTGACCTTGCGCCGCACCGCTTCTTCAAACACACCGCCACGGGGCTCGATCAGGCTGAACCAGCGCTTGGCCCGGGTGATGCCGGTGTAGATCAATTCCTTGGTGAGCACCGGGTTCAGCGCATCCGGCAGGATCAACGCCGTGTGGGTAAATTCCGAGCCCTGGGATTTGTGCACGGTCATGGCGTACACGGTTTCCACATCATTCAGACGGCTGGGCAACACAAAGCGCACACCGCCCTGGCCATCGTTACGTGGGAAGGCCACGCGCAGCACCTGGGGGCCGCCGTCGCTTTCGGGCAGTTTGAGGGCGATACCGATATCGCCGTTCATCAAGCCCAGGCCGTAATCGTTGCGGGTCATCAACACAGGGCGGCCTTCGTACCAATGTTCGTCACCTTCGATCAGCCGCACCTTGCGCAAGGCGGCGGTGATACGCAGGTTCAGGCCTTCCACGCCCCAAGGGCCTTTGCGCACCGCGCACAGCAGTTGGAACGCATCGAAGGCTTGCAGCAGTTGCTGCGCCCAGTGGGTCCAGGCGGGGTCTTCGCGCGGGGTGCCGGGCCCGGGCCGCGCGCTTTGCAAGAGGTTGAGGTAGTAACGATAACCTTGGGCGCCATCGCTGCCCTGCCCGTCCAGCACCAGACGCTCCAGCGCATGGTCGTGCTCGCCCTTGAGGCTGACGCAGAACAGGTCGCTGTGACTGCGGGCGGCCAGCAGCTTGCGCGCTTCTTCAGCGTTTTGCTGGTTGACCCAACGCGCCAGTTGGCCGATGCCGCTGCCCTCGCCGAAACGGCGCGAGTAACGCAGCATCACCACTTGCTGGGCCAAAGGGTGGCTGGCGTCGAGGTCCTCATGCAAGCCGCTGCCACTGAGGTCTTCGCCGCTGACAGCTTGCAGCCATTGGCGGGTTTGCGGGCTGTACCAGCCCGCTTCGGCGTCGCGGCACAAATCGCCGAGCACGGCGCCCGCCTCGACCGACGCGAGTTGGTCCTTGTCGCCCAGCAGCACCAGGCGTGCATGGGGCGGCAAGGCGTCGAGCAGGTTGGCCATCATTTCCAGGTCGATCATCGACGCTTCGTCCACCACCAGCACATCCAGGGGCAGCGGGTTGCCGACGTGATGGCGGAAGTGCCGCGTGCCAGGACGGCTGCCCAGCAGGCGGTGGACGGTGGTGACCTGGGTCGGGATTTTTTCCTTGACGCTGCCCGGCACTTGCAGCGACAGCACTTGCTGGCTGATGGACTCGGTGAGCCGTGCGGCAGCTTTACCGGTGGGCGCCGCCAGACGGATGCGCAACGGATTGCCGGTCTCCACCGCTGGCGCCTGTAACAGCGCGAGCAAACGCACCACAGTGGTGGTCTTGCCGGTGCCGGGGCCGCCCGTGACGATACTGAACGCACCACGAGTGGCCAGGGCGCAGGCGAGCTTTTGCCAGTCGATCACGCCGTCGGGCGGCGGTTGGTCGAACAAACTGTTCAGGCGCTGCGGCAAATCGGCGGCGACCGTTTCCTGGGTGGCGAGACGCAAGCGCAAGGCGGTGTCGATGCGTCGCTCGTAGGACCAGTAGCGGCGCAGGTACAGGCGCTTGCCGGACAGCACCAACGGGCGGCTTTGGGCGGACTCACTGCCATCCACGGCCAGCGCGACCAGGCGACTTGAGGCCAGCGCATGGCACCAATGGGCGCCATCGAGCCCATCCAGCAACTGCGAGGGCAACAGCATGGCCCCGGTTTGCAGGTCACCTTCGGGCGGCAGGGACAGGGCGAAATCCGGCGCCTTGAGGGTTTCGAACACGTCGAGGCAGACATGGCCGTGGCCCAACTGGTGACTGGTCAGCGCCGCCGCCAGTAGCACCAAAGGATCGGACTGTGGATCAAGTTCGTGCAGGAAGCCGACGAAGGCTTTATCCAGGGCGCGCAACCATCCGCGATCGACCCAGCGTTCCAGCAGTTGCACCAGGTCGGCGGCGCGGCTCAGGGGCGCCAGTTCCTCGAGCGGTAACGGCGACAGGCTCATAACAACACTCCTTGTTCCCAGGCAGGCTCAACCTTGGGCGGTATGGGCTTGCCCTGAAACAGCAGGTCCAGACCTTCGATCAATTCCCGTGGCGGCCGGGTGAAATACGCCCCCTGGCTGGCGGACTGGGTGCCGCGCAGGAACAGGTACAGCGCGCCGCCGACATGGCGCTCGTATTCATAGTCGGGCAGTCGCGCCTTGAGTTGGCGGTGCAGGGCCAGCAGGTAAAGCACGTATTGCAGGTCGTACCGATGCTCAAGGATCGACTCTTCCATGGCGCCTCGTGTGTAGGCCGAATCGTCGGGGCCAAGCCAGTTGGATTTGTAATCGGCCACGTAATAGCGGCCGTCATGTTCGAAGGTCAAATCGATAAAGCCTTTGAACATACCGTTGAGCAGTACCGGTTCAGCGGCGACGCGGGACACACCGTTGTGGGTGTATTGGCACACCAGCTTGTCGAGGGCCAGCACGTCGACCTTATGGCTGGCGAACCAGAACTCCATTTCGATCTGGTATTGCTGCAGGCTTTTCAGGGTGACGTGGTCGTTGTCCACAGGCAATGGCGTTTGCAGCAGGTGGCCGAGCCAACCGCTGAGGGTGATGATCCAACCTTCCCAGTTACGACGGTTGCAGCGGGCGCCCACGGCTTTTTCAATAGCGTCGGGGGTGACGTTGAAGCGCTCTTCGCCCGCCCACTCCAGCAAGCCGTGAAGGAAGGTCCCGGGGTTAGGCCCACGTGGGAAACGGTGAATATCACCGCCAGACGCCGCCACTTCACGCGGTGCATCGGGGTCGAGGCGTTCGTCATCGAACAGCTTCTGGGCTTGTGGGCTTTCCGGCGCTTCGGGGCTGGCCGCGCTCATGCTGTCGCCGATACGCAAGGCACTGTAGGAAGCAATCCACCAGTTTTCGGCGGCCTTGCGCTTGGGCAGCAAGGGCGCGCGCAGCGTGGCATCGTTGCGCGGCGGGTGAAAGAGGATGTCTTGCGCCTCGGGCACCTGGGCATAGTCGATGGCGGCGCAACCTTCCTGCAGGTCCAGCAACCAGCGCGCCAGGCCTGCGGACTCTCCCAACGGTGCACCCGCGCCAAGCAAATAGCCCAACGCCGACAGGTGCAGCACCGAACTGCTGCTGTTGCCGCGCTTGAGGTCGGCGATGCCGAGCCAGCACGCATGTTTGGCGCGGGTCAGCGCCACATAGAACAGGCGCAGGTCTTCGGCGAGGCGCTCGTCGTCGGCCTGGGCGATCAATTCAGGCGTAGGGCGCAGGCTGACCTGGGATTTGCCGTGTTCGTCGTGGTAATGAAGGGGCAAGCGACTGCCATCGACCGGCTTGGCTGAGCAGATGAACGGCAGGAAGACCAGGTTGTATTCCAAGCCTTTGGATTTGTGGATAGTCACCACCTTGACCAGTTGCTCGTCGCTTTCAAGGCGCAGGATTTGCTCCTCCCCGGCCTGCCCGGACAGCGCCAAGTGCTCGGCCAGATGACGGATCAGCGCCTGTTCGCCGTCCAGCTCGGAGGCCGCCTGCTGCAGCAGCTCGCTGAGGTGCAGCAGGTTGGTCAGCACCCGTTCGCCGTCGCTGCGCGCGACCAGGGTTTGCGGCAGTTTGAAGTCGTGCAGCAGACGACGCAGCATCGGCAGCACGCCTTGGGTGCGCCAGATCGCGCGGTAGCCACGGAACTGCATGACGCGGCTTTCCCACGCGAGTTCGTCCTGATTCAGACGCTCCAGTTCCGGCAGGGACAGGTTCAGCGTGACGCAGGCCAGGGCGGCGCGCAGCGGGCGTTCGACATCCGGTTCGGCGCACGCCTTGAGCCAGGCCAGCAGGTCGTGCGCTTCCTGGGCCGCAAAGACCGAGTCTTTGTCGGACAGGTAAACACTGCGCACGCCGCGTGCGGCCAATTCGGCGCGCACGGCCTGGGCTTCCTTGCCGTCGCGAACGAGGATGGCGATATCTGATGGAAGCACGCCATTGAAGCTCGCGTCCGGCTGCAGGAAACCGGCAGTGCCTTGTTGTCCGCCATTGAGCAGCTCGACAATGTGCGTGGCACAGGCCGCCGCCAATTGCTGACGATAAACCAGGTTGGAAACAGGCTGATCGGTGGGCAGGTGCCAGAGGTTCAGCGCCGGCAGCGTCTGGCCATTGACCTGCAAGTGTTCCTTGCGGCCTTGGGACAACACCGAGTGAAACGGCACCGGGTTTTTGCCGTCCGGTTGGCGGAACAGGAACGCGCCACGGCCTTGTTCCGCGCGCTGGAACACGTGGTTCACCGCCTCGACCATCGCATGGCTGGAACGGAAGTTGGTGCCCAGCGTGTGGTGGCGGCCGGTAGTGGACTGGCGGGCGCGCAGGTAGGTGTAGATGTCCGCGCCACGGAAGGCATAGATCGCCTGCTTGGGGTCGCCGATCAGGAACAGGCCACTGTCGAGGTGGTTTTCTTCGATGCGGTAGATACTGTCGAAGATGCTGTATTGCACCGGGTCGGTGTCTTGGAACTCATCGATCAAGGCCACCGGGAATTGCTCGCGAATCACACTGGCCAGGCGTTCACCGCCATCGGCTTGCAGCGCGGCATTGAGACGAATGAGCATGTCGTCGAAGCCCATTTCGGCGCGGCGGCGTTTTTCTTCTTCGAAGCGTTTGCCCACCCAGCCGGCGGCGTGTTGCAGCACGGCGGCATCGGGCGTTGGCAGCGCATCAAGGGCCTGCTTGAGGCCGGCCATGGCGTCGATACCAGGATGCCGCGGCGGCTCGCCCTTCCAGGCTTCGGCCATGCCGTCGGGCGTCAGGCGAATGAAGCCGGTGCCGATGTCCAGTTGTTCCAGGGATTCGTCAGCGGCCCAGGCGCTGATCTTTTCGAACCAGGGTTCGAAGTAACGCGCTTGCATCTTGCGACCGTCGACGGTCTTGGCGGCGACCGCTTGCAGGCAGATGTCGCGTAGCTCGGCGGCCCATTGCAGCCAGGGCGCCTTGAGGGTTGTGAGCGCTTCGCGACGCTCTTGCAGGCAAGCCATGATCAGCTCGGCCGGCTCGCGGATTTCATCGGTGGGCCGTTCGCTGCCGAACAGTGCGCGTACGCGCGGCATCAAGGCGGCCGGGCCACCCCAGTTGTTGCGCACCCAGTTAAGCGCGTCGTCGTGCATCGGGTAGCAGAACAGCCGCCAGTAATCGCGCAGCACTTCGCCGAGGAGGTCGCTGTGGTCGGTTTCCAGGGTCTGGGTGAACAGGCTGCCGCTGTCGAAGGCGTGTTCACGCAGCATGCGCTGGCACCAACTGTGGATGGTCGAGACAGCGGCTTCGTCCATCCATTGCGCGGCGATGTCCAGGCGATTGGCGCAGGCCGGCCATTGTTCGGCTGGGTAGGCGTCGCGCAGGTCAGCGATCAGGGCGTCGGGCTGCTCGATTTCTGCGCGAAAGAAGCGTGCGGCTTCAGCCAGGCGGATGCGGATGCGCTCGCGCAGCTCCTTGGTGGCGGCGTCCGTGAACGTCACGACCAGGATTTGCGGCGGCAACAGCTCGCGGCCAAAGCCTGATGGATCGCCACCATGACCGAGCACCAGGCGCAGGTAAAGCGCGGAGATGGTGAACGTCTTGCCCGTGCCGGCGCTGGCTTCGATCAGCTGGCTGCCTTTGAGCGGGAAGGCCAGGGCCAAGGGTTTGCCGATCATGCGCCGGCCTCGCTGGTGAGGGATCGCCAAGGCGCGTTGATCAATGGGCGGTACAGAGTTTCGCACCACCCTTCGAATTCTTCACTCGCGACCAGCGCGGCGTAGTCGGGAAATTGTCGGGTGAGCGCCGGGGTTTCGCGACGTTCGCCGTCGGTGGTCAGGCCATCGCCTTCGTAGGCTTTACAGGCTGCTGCTTGGGCTTTGACTGGATCGGTTTGGCCGAGCCAGGCAAAAGCGGTTTTGACCGCCACAGGTAGCGGCTTACTCATGCCGGTGTGCCAGGCGAGCAGCAGATGGCCGAGGATTTCCTGGGCAACGGTTTTCTCCAGAGGAGGCAGCAACAAGGTGTCATCGCTGGCCACCAGGCCGGTGCTCAGCGGCAGGCCGCAGGCGCAGGCCACCACGTGATTGACCCAAGGGCGAATCAGTCGATGCCACTTGCGGGTCTTGATCGAGCCAATGCTGTTGGGAATGGTGGTGACGCTTAGCAGGTCGCCGTCACTGCGCCGATGCAGACCGCTGATCCAGCCTTCCAACTGAATACCCTGATGCTCAAAACTGACCGGTTCGGCAGCGGTGTGCGGGGTGGGCCAAAGGGCGAGTAATTGTTGATAGCGGTGCAGCAGATCGGGCAATGGCTCAATCAGTTCGTTGCGCAGGCACTCACCGAAACCAACCATCGGCAACAGGCCACTGCCTTGCAGACGCAATGCCTGGGCATTGAGGGCGTGGTCGAGTTGATCAGGCCGGGTGAGTGCAGCGTTCAGCAGGCTGTCACTCAGGTTGTAGCGCTGCAGTGCGTCGAGAACGAAAGGTTCTTCGTCGGCCAGCGGCACTTCGGCGGCTTCGAAGAATACTTTCAGGCGCTGGCTGAAGAAATGTTTGACCGGGTTGCGCAGGAAGTCCTGTAACTGGCCGAGGCTCAGTGGCTCTTCCTGTTCGTGCGGGGGCAGGTCGTGTTCTGTCGGGACGGCGTCGGATGCTTCGTGGAGCAGTTGCCATTCGCGGGCGTAACTGAATAGCGCGTCGCCTTCATGGAAGTAGCGGGCGCTGAACGGCTGCAACGGGTGCTCTTGGGTCATGGCGTCGATAAGGGGTTGGTCGTTATTTGCATGATGCCAGCCACTGGCGAGATGGTCGCGCAGTTGGCCGATCAATACCGAAGCCGGACGGTCGCTGTTGTCGCGGATGCTACGGCCCACCCAGCTGACGTAGAGCTGGTCGCGGCCTGACAGCAGCGCTTCGAGCAGCAGGTAACGGTCGTCTTCACGGCGTGAACGATCGCCGGGGCGGTAGTCGCTGCCCATCAAGTCGAAGTCCAGCGGTGGTTGGGCGCGCGGGTAATCACCGTCGTTCATGCCGAGCAGGCAAACGAGCTTGAACGGGATTGCACGCATGGGCATCAAGGTACAGAAATTGACCGCTCCGGCGAGAAAGCGCTGGGACAGGCGGCCTTGGTCCAGCCCCGCCAACCAGGCTTCACGGACTACGGTGAGGGGTAACTCGTCCTGTAGGCCTACGGACTCGCAGGTTTCCAGCCAGGTTTCGCGCAATTGCTCAAGTTGGCCCAGCAGGTAGTCGTCGTGCTCGTTGCTCGGCAGGAAAAAGAGCTGCATCAGGCGTTGCAGGCGTTCGCCCCACTCCGTTGGCGGTGCGGGTTGCGACAGCGCGTGATGCGCGTCATTGAGTGCATCGAGCAAGGCCACCAACGGACCGATCAGGGCCGCGTCGAGGCCGCCGATTTCGTCGTAGGGTTCGATGCCGTCACAGGCAGCGCCAGTGCCTACGGCGTAGCCAAGCAACATCCGGCGCAGGCCGAAACGCCAGCTGTTCTGCTCCAGTTCCGCTGGCAGGCCCAGGCCGGCGCGCTGCTCGGCGTTGAGACCCCAGCGGATGCCGGCACCTTCGATCCAGCGGTGCAACGTGGGCAGATCACGCTCCTGGATGGCGAAGCGTTCGCGCAAGGCCGGAACGTCGAGCAGGTCGAGGATTTCGCTGACGGGGAAACGGCTGTCGGGGAGTTTCAGCAGGTGCTCGACAGCGATCAGCAGGGGATCGCGGCCGCGTTGGCCTTGGTCGGTAAGGGTGAACGGGATGAAGCGTAAGTCATTGCGCTCAAGCTGACCGAAGACGGCACGGATGTGCGGTGCGTAGCTGTCGACATCGGGGACCATGACGATGATGTCCCGCGGGCGTAGCGTGGGGTCGGCGCTGAAGCGTTGGAGCAGTTGGTCGTGGAGGATTTCCACTTCGCGTTGGGCGCTGTGGGCAATGTGGAAGCGGATGGAGGTGTCACTTTCCAGGTCGACGGCGGGCCATCGCTCACGGGTTTCATTGAGCGGGCGCAGTTCGAGGATATCGTCCTGAAGCTGGTTGAGCAGTGTGGTGGGTTCGCTGTCGCTGAACAGGTCGATACGGCCATCGCGGAAGGCTGCACGGTAGCTATTGGGGTCGTCATAGCTATCCAGCAGGCTGATGTAGTCACGGCCTTGTTTGCCCCAGGCAGCCAGCAACGGGTGCGCGTGCTGGTGCAGGGTTTGCGGGTCTATGGTGACGGGCATGCCGGCTTTACGCGCCTGGCGTTTGTATTCGTTACGCAGCAGGTCTTTGTCGGCAACGATGTCGGACCAATGGTGGCGACACGGGTTGTGCACGCAGAGCAGGACTTGACTGAAGCGTGCAAGACCGGCAAGGGCTTCAAGCGCCTGGGCCGGCAACGAGGAAATACCGAAAACGATGACTCGGGATGGAAGGCTCGCGGGGGCTTCCTCAAGCGTATTGATGCGTTCGATGAAACGTTGGTGAACGCCGGCGCGGCTTTGGGCCATGCCTGTTTCACCGACGTCCAGCAGCAACGCGCGCCACAGTTCGGCTTGCCAGCAGTTGGCGGGGTTGAGCGGTTTGGACTCGCCTCGGCCGTTGCGCAGTTGGTGGCGCCCGGCCGCCCAGTCTTCCAGCCAGTCGGCGCGGTAGACCTGGTATTGGTCGAACAAATCAGCCAGGCGCTCAGCGAGTTGGTAGCGTTTGCGCAGGTCTGTGTCGTGTGTGAGGAAGCGCTGCAAGGGTTCGAAGTGTGGCTGATCGATGAGCTCGGGGAGCAGGCGCATCAGTCGCCAGGTCAGTGGAGCTTTATCGAGCAGGGACTTTGGCGGGATTTCGTCACGACCCAAGACCATGCGGTAGAGCTGCCACATGAAGCTGCCGGGGAGTTGCACGTCGATTGCTGCTGCGATGCCGCAGCCGCCCATGTCGTCATCTTCCGGATCTTCAGCCAACGCCAACTTGAGCCATTGGGCGATACCGTTGCTTTGTACCAGGGCGATTTCGTTTTCCAGAGGCGCCAGTGGATAGCGACGCATCCAGCTGACCACCAGGCTGCGCAGTTCGTCCAGGCGGTTGCCATGAACCACCATGAATCCAGCACTGAGGGACGTCGCATCCGGCATAACGGCTTCCTTGGCAAAAGCAAAATCGAGGGTGCGACTTTAGCACTGTGGGCCGTTATTGGCGGAACTGGGATGTTAGATGTCTTTTCGAGCGCCCAAAACAAAACCCCATCTGCTTTCGCAAATGGGGTTTCGGAATTTAATCTTGACGATGACCTACTCTCACATGGGGAAACCCC
>NZ_JACCQQ010000040.1:0-25199 GCF_014268345.1 Pseudomonas sp. SWRI18 | reverse complement strand
CGGTGGGTCAGTTACAGATGTAGTTGCTGATACACCGCCTTCGCGAGCAAGCCCGCTCCCACAGTTTTGACCGAGTTCGACCACAACATACCGGTCGGTTCTAAGGCCGCCGCGCTTCTGCTTTTGATCTCGGATCGCACCGTCAAACACGTTGGCCGAACGCCCCTTCACCCCCAAAGCTCAAGGCTCCAACCCAATCCCCCGCAATATCACCCCCGTCACCGTCTGTATCGCCCTCTCGAACTGCATATCCGACAACGGCTGATGATCATTCAAAATCTTCACCTGATGATCAAAGTCGGCATAGTGCTGGGTCGAGGCCCAGATCATATACAGCAGGCTCGACGGCTCCACCGGCAGGATGCGTTTGTCTTCCACCCATTGGCGAATTTTCGCTTCTTTCATCTTGGCCCAATCGTACAGGCTTTCATCCAGCGCTTCACCAAGGGTGGGCGCACCGTGGATGATTTCGTTGGCCCAGACTTTCGAACCATAGGGCCGGGTGCGCGAGCGCTGCATCTTGGCGCGAATGTAGCTGCTGAGCACCACCCGAGGGTCATCGAAGGTTTCGAAGCTCAGGGCGTCCTGCTTCCACACTTCCAGCAGGTCGAACAGTACCGCGCTGTACAGCTCGCTCTTGGTGGTGAAGTAATAATGCAGGTTGGAACGCGGCAGTTGCGCTTGTTCAGCGATGTCGGCCATGGCGGTGCTGCCATAGCCTTTTTCGGCGAAGATCTTCTCCGCCGCCAGCAGGATTTTCTCGACGTTGGCCCGACGAATTCCGATCTTGTGATTGCCCATAAGGGCTCCCTGACAAAGACATACGCCAAAGACTACCACCCGCTCTAGATCGGGGCGACAGGCGCAGTCGAAACTTCGTACACTGCCTGCTCCTACCCATTGATTGGTATTGCACAATGTTGATCAAGCAAGCCCTGACCACCGTCGCCCTGTTCGCTTCCCTGCTGGGTGCTTCGGCGGCGTTTGCCCATGCACACCTTCAACGCTCGGAACCGGCGGCAGACAGCAGCGTCGCGGCGCCCAAAGATTTGCGCCTGACCTTCAGCGAAGGCGTCGAGGCGACCTTCACCAAGGTGTCGCTGAGCAAGGACGGCACTGAAGTCGCGATAAAAGGCCTGGAAACCCCGGACGCGGACAAGAAGGTCTTGGTGGTCACCCCGGCCGCCCCGCTCGCGACCGGCCACTACAAAGTGGTGTGGAATGCGGTCTCGGTCGACACTCACAAGAGCAGCGGCGAATACAGCTTCAAGGTTGGCCAGTAATCCATGGTGACGCTGTTGGTGCTGTGCCGCTTCGTGCATTTCACCGTCGTGTTGCTGATGTTCGGGGCCTGTGCGTTCAGGCCCTGGCTGCTGGGTGCCGCACCGCAGCCGGGGCTGGACCGGCAACTCACGCGTCTCACCCGTGGCCTGGCCGCGGTGGGGTTGTTCACCGGCGTGGCCTGGCTCTTGTTGATCACCGCCAGCATGGCCGGCAGTTGGGACGCCGCCTTGCAGCCGGCCACCGTGCAGTTGGTACTGGGCAAGACGTTTTTTGGCCAGGTGTGGGTGTGGCATCTGTTGCTCAACCTGTTGCTGGTGATCGTGCTGGTCAAGCCCTGGCGCGCCCTGCGCCTGCCGCTCATCGCGCTGCTGCTGGCGACGCTAGCACCGGTCGGCCACGGCGCCATGCTCGACGGGCTCAGCGGGCAATTGCTGATCCTCAACCAGGCGGTGCACCTGGTGTGCGTCGGTGCGTGGCTCGGTGGGTTGCTGTTGCTGGTGTTGATCCTGCGGCAGCCGCAAGGCGTGGCGCTGGAGCCGATCCTGCGACGTTTCAGCGGTGTGGGTTATGGCCTGGTCGCCGGGTTGCTGGTGACCGGGTTGATCAATGTGCGCGTACTCACCGGGCAACTGTGGCCAACGCCCTTGTTCAGCGGGTTTGCGCTGATTCTGTTGATCAAGGTGATGTTGGTCGGGGGGATGCTGGCACTGGCGCTGCTGAATCGGCTGCGCATCGAACGTTGCGAGCAACGCCTGGGCAGTTTGAAGGCCAGTGTGATGACGGAATGGTTACTAGGTGTTGCAGCGGTGGCGGCGGTTTCGCTGCTGGGCACTCTGCCGCCGATGGTCATGGCCGGCTGAATACGCCTGTTGAAATGCATTCAGTGTGGGAGCTGGCTTGCCTGCGATGCAGACGACTCGGTCTGGCAGGCATGTCGCGGCGATGCTATCGCAGGCAAGCCAGCTCCCACATTGACCGTGCCCGTCCTAATCCGCGACGATTTTAATCATCGTATAACTTCCCCTTGACACGCCTGCAAAACCCCGCAAATATCCCGCTCAATGTTGTACGACAACGTATAACAAATAATAAAAACAACAAAAGAAAGGGAGCATCACTGTGCGTCAATCCGTCCGCAATTCCTCCTCGTGTCTCGGTCTCATCAGTCTTGGCAGCCTCGCCCTTACCCTCCCCCTCGGCGCCCACGCCGAAGGTTTCGTCGACGACGCCAAGGCCACGCTCAACTTGCGTAACGCCTACTTCAATCGCAACTTCACCAACCCGACCAACCCCCAGGGCAAAGCCGAAGAATGGACCCAGAGTTTCATCCTGGATGCCAAGTCCGGCTTTACCCAGGGCACCGTAGGTTTCGGGATCGATGTGCTGGGCCTGTACTCGCAAAAGCTCGATGGCGGTAAAGGCACCGGCGGTACGCAGTTGCTGCCGATTCACGACGATGGCCGCCCCGCCGATAACTTCGGGCGTCTGGGCGTTGCGCTGAAAACCAAACTGTCGAAGACCGAACTGAAGGTCGGCGAATGGATGCCGGTGCTGCCGATCCTGCGCTCCGACGATGGCCGCTCGCTGCCCCAGACCTTTCGTGGCGGCCAGGTCACCTCCAACGAAATCGCTGGGTTGACCCTCTACGGCGGGCAATTTCGTGGCAACAGCCCGCGCAACGACGCGAGCATGGAAGATATGTTCATGAACGGCCGAGCGGCGTTCACCTCGGACCGTTTCAACTTCGGCGGCGGCGAATACACCTTCAACGACAAACGCACCCAGGTCGGCGTCTGGTACGCCGAACTCACCGATATCTACCAGCAGCAGTACTTCAACCTGACCCACAGCCAACCCGTGGGCGACTGGACCCTGGGCGCCAACCTCGGCTTCTTCAACGGCAAGGAAGACGGCAGCGCCCTGGCCGGCGACCTCGACAACAAGACCGCATTCGCCCTGCTCTCGGCCAAGTACGGCGGCAACACCTTCTACGTCGGCCTGCAAAAACTCACCGGCGACAGCGCCTGGATGCGTATCAACGGCACCAGCGGCGGCACCCTGGCCAACGACAGCTACAACGCCAGCTACGATAACGCCAAGGAAAAATCCTGGCAGGTGCGCCATGACTTCAACTTCGTGGTGCTCGGCGTGCCGGGGCTGACCCTGATGAACCGCTATATCAGCGGCAGCAACGTGCACACCGGGGCGATCACCGATGGCAAGGAATGGGGGCGTGAATCGGAACTGGCCTATACGGTGCAGAGCGGTGCGCTGAAGAACCTCAACGTGAAATGGCGCAACGCGACCATGCGTCGGGATTTCAGCAATAACGAGTTCGATGAGAACCGGATTTTCGTCAGCTACCCGATCTCGTTGTTGTAAGGACTGCGTCAAACGGGGGATTGGTTGCCGACACAAATCCCCTGTGGGAGCGGGCTTGCTCGCGAAGGCGGTGTGTCAGTCGAAGTCCGCGTCACTGACACACCGCCTTCGCGAGCAAGCCCGCTCCCACTTTTGGAGTCTCATTCGTCTGTAAGAACGTTGACAACCTGGGGCCGCCTAACAATACTTCGACACAGTCATACGACAACCTACAACAAAAAATTGGAATCCCCATGACCACCACCACCCAAGCTCCCTTCAACCGCCTGCTGCTCACCGGTGCGGCCGGCGGCCTCGGCAAAGTCCTGCGCGAACGCCTGCGTCCTTACGCCAAGGTACTGCGCCTGTCGGACATCGCCGACATGGCTCCGGCTGCCGACCCGTCCGAAGAAGTCCAGCCCTGCGACCTCTCCGACAAACAAGCCGTGCACCAACTGGTCGAAGGCGTCGACGCAATCCTGCACTTCGGCGGCGTATCGGTAGAACGCCCCTTCGAAGAAGTGCTCGGCGCCAACATCAGCGGCGTTTTCCACATCTACGAAGCCGCGCGGCGTCACGGTGTGAAGCGCGTGATCTTTGCCAGTTCCAACCACGTGATCGGCTTTTACAAACAGGGCGAAAAACTCGACGCCCACTCCCCGCGCCGTCCGGACAGCTACTACGGCCTGTCCAAGTCCTACGGCGAGGACATGGCCAGTTTCTACTTCGACCGCTACGGCATCGAGACCGTCAGCATCCGCATCGGCTCCTCGTTTGCGCAACCGCAGAACCGCCGGATGATGCACACCTGGCTGAGCTTCGACGACCTGACCCAACTGCTCGAACGCGCGCTGTACACGCCAAACGTCGGCCACACCGTGGTCTATGGCATGTCGGATAACCTCGACACCTGGTGGGACAACCGCTACGCCGCACACCTGGGCTTCGCGCCCAAGGACAGCTCCGAAGTGTTCCGCACCCAGGTCGAAAGCCAGCCACCGGTGGCCGAAAACGACCCGGCCAAGGTTTATCAAGGCGGTGCGTTCTGCGCGGCCGGACCATTCGGTGACTGAGTTCACATCAACCAAGGGAATGACCGGCCATGACTGCTGAACTGATCGTCGACGCCCGCAATGCCGTGGGCGAATGCCCGGTGTGGGTGCCCGAGGAAAACGCGCTGTACTGGGTGGACATCCCCAACGGCGGCCTGCAACGCTGGAGCGCCGCCACCGGGCACATCGCCGCGTGGACAGCGCCGCAGATGCTCGCCTGTATTGCCCGCACCGATGCGGGCAACTGGGTCGCCGGAATGGAAACCGGCTTCTTCCAGCTTACCGCGCACAACGACGGCAGCCTCGACACCACGCCCCTGGCGAGTGTCACGCACCCGCGCCCGGACATGCGCCTGAATGACGGCCGTTGTGATCGCCAGGGCCGTTTCTGGGCCGGCAGCATGGTGCTGAACATGGGCCTGAACGCAGCCGAAGGCATCTTGTATCGCTACGCAGCCGGCTCGGCGCCCCATGCCCAACTGGACGGTTTCATCACCCTGAACGGCCTGGCCTTCAGCCCCGACGGCCGCACAATGTACGCCTCGGACTCGCACCCGCTGGTGCAGCAGGTCTGGGCGTTCGACTACGACATCGACACCGGCACGCCGTCCAATCGCCGCGTGTTCGTGGATATGCACCAGCACCTCGGCCGCCCCGACGGCGCCGCCGTGGACGCCGAGGGCTGCTACTGGATCTGCGCCAACGACGCCGGGCTGGTCCACCGTTTCACCCCCGACGGTCGCCTCGACCGTTCCCTCATCGTGCCGGTGAAAAAACCCACCATGTGCGCCTTTGGCGGCAGTCGCCTGGACACCCTGTTCGTCACCTCGATCCGTGATGACCAGAGTGAGCAGTCGCTGTCCGGCGGCGTGTTTGCCCTCAACCCTGGCGTCACCGGATTGCCGGAGCCCACGTTCACCCTCTAGCTGCATCGCTCTGCCCTTGAACTAAAAACAATAACAAGACTGGAGATGTACCCGATGGACTTCAAACGCACCTTGCTCGCCGCTGCATGCTTGACCCTCTGCAGCGCCGCCCACGCGCTGGAAATCAAATTCGCCGACATCCATCCCGCCGGCTACCCCACCGTCGTGGCGGAAGAAAACATGGGCAAGGCCCTGACCAAGGAAAGCAACGGCGAACTGACCTTCAAGTATTTTCCGGGCGGCGTCCTGGGTTCCGAGAAGGAAGTGGTCGAACAGGCCCAGGTCGGCGCCATCCAGATGACCCGCGTCAGCCTCGGTATCGTCGGCCCGGTGGTACCGGACGTGAACGTATTCAACCTGCCGTTCGTGTTCCGTGACCAGGCGCATATGCGCAAGGTCATCGACGGCGAGATCGGCGATGAAATCCTCGCCAAGATCACCGACTCCGAATTCGGCCTGGTCGCCCTGGCCTGGATGGACGGCGGCACGCGCAACCTCTACACCAAGAAACCGGTGCGCAAGATCGAAGACCTCAAGGGCATGAAGATTCGCGTGCAAGGCAACCCCTTGTTCATCGATGCCTTCAACGCCATGGGCGCCAACGGCATTGCCATGGACACCGGCGAAATCTTCAGCGCCCTGCAAACCGGTGTGATCGATGGCGCGGAAAACAACCCGCCGACCATGCTTGAGCACAACCACTTCCAGAACGCCAAGTACTACACCCTCACCGAGCACTTGATCCTGCCCGAACCCATCGTGATGTCGAAAATCACCTGGAACAAACTCACCCCCGCACAGCAGGACATGGTGAAAAAAGCCGCCAAGGCCGCCCAGGCTGACGAGCGCGTGCTGTGGGATGCCAAGTCCGCCAGCAGTGAAGCCAAGCTCAAGGCCGCTGGCGTGGAGTTCATCACCGTCGACAAAAAGCCGTTCTACGACGCCACCGCGGCGGTACGTGCCAAGTACGGCGCGCCTTACGCTGACATCATCAAGCGTATCGACGCCGTTCAGTAACGCCCTCCTCTCCCTGCAAGGCCGGGCGCGGTCCCTATCGACCGCGCCCGGTTACGGTGAACGCCATGAAGAATTTACTGCTGCGCATCAACGACCGCATCTACATGACCTGCATCTGGGTCGCCGGCCTCTCGGTGCTCGGGGTGGCACTGATCATTCCCTGGGGCATCTTCGCCCGCTACGTCCTCGGTACCGGTTCCAGTTGGCCCGAGCCCACCGCCATCCTGCTGATGCTGGTATTCACGTTTATCGGCGCGGCCGCCAGTTACCGCGCCGGGGCGCATATGTCGGTGGCCGTGATCACTGACCGCCTGGCGCCCCGCCAGCGCCAAATCGCGGGCATCGTCTCGCAATTGCTGATGGGCACCATCTGCCTGTTCATGACCATCTGGGGCACCAAACTGTGCCTGTCCACCTGGAACCAGTTCATGAGCGCCATTCCCACCCTGCGCGTGGGCATCACCTACATGCCGATTCCGATCGGCGGGCTGCTGACCCTGATCTTTGTCGTGGAAAAACTCCTGCTCGGTGACCAGAGCAACCGTCGGGTCGTACGTTTTGACCTGGTAGAAGAAAGCGAAGGGGCCGCCTGATATGGACGCGTTGATTCTGTTGGGCAGTTTTATCGCCTTGATCCTGATCGGCATGCCCGTGGCCTATGCCCTGGGGCTGTCGGCGCTGATTGGCGCGTGGTGGATCGACATTCCGTTCCAGGCCCTGATGATTCAGGTCGCCGGCGGGGTGAACAAGTTTTCGTTGATGGCGATTCCGTTCTTCGTGCTGGCCGGGGCGATCATGGCCGAGGGCGGCATGTCGCGGCGGCTGGTGGCCTTCGCCGGGGTGCTGGTGGGCTTCGTGCGCGGCGGCCTGTCGCTGGTGAACATCATGGCCTCGACTTTTTTTGGGGCAATTTCCGGCTCGTCGGTGGCCGATACCGCCTCGGTCGGTTCGGTGCTGATCCCGGAAATGGAACGCCGTGGCTATCCGCGTGAATTCGCCACGGCCGTGACCGTCAGCGGCTCGGTGCAAGCGCTGCTGACGCCGCCCAGCCACAACTCGGTGCTCTACTCCCTGGCGGCCGGCGGCACGGTCTCGATCGCCTCGCTGTTCATGGCCGGCGTGGTGCCGGGCCTGCTGATGAGCGCGTGCCTGATGGTGCTGTGCCTGATCTTCGCGAAAAAGCGCGACTACCCCAAAGGTGAAGTCATTCCGTTGAAGCAGGCGCTGAAAATCGCCGCCGACGCGCTCTGGGGCCTGATGGCCATGGTGATCATCCTCGGCGGCATCCTCTCGGGTATTTTCACCGCCACCGAGTCCGCCGCGATTGCCGTGCTGTGGGCGTTCTTCGTGACCATGTTCATCTACCGCGACTACAAATGGAGCGAGCTGCCCAAGCTGATGCACCGCACGGTGCGCACCATTTCCATCGTGATGATCCTCATCGCCTTCGCCGCCAGCTTCGGCTACATCATGACGCTGATGCAGATTCCGGCGAAAATCACCACGATGTTCCTGACCCTGTCGGACAACCGCTACGTGATCCTGATGTGCATCAACGCCATGCTGCTGTTGCTCGGCACGGTGATGGACATGGCGCCGCTGATCCTGATCCTCACGCCGATTTTGCTGCCGGTGGTGCTGGGCATTGGTGTGGACCCGGTGCACTTCGGCATGATCATGCTGGTGAACCTGGGCATCGGCCTGATTACCCCGCCGGTGGGCGCGGTGCTGTTCGTGGGCGCGGCGGTGGGCAAGGTCAGTATCGAGAAGACCGTGAAGGCACTGCTGCCGTTTTATGCGGTGTTGTTCGCGATTCTGATGGCGGTGACCTACATTCCAGCCTTGTCGCTGTGGCTGCCGAGCGTGGTGTTGTAAACCGACTCATCAGACGAAGAAAATCCAATGTGGGAGCGGCGGTGCGACGATTCGACTTGCTCGCGAAGGCGGTGCATCAGTCGATTAATCTGTCGACTGACACTCAGCTTTCGCGAGCAAGCCCGCTCCCACATTTGGCTCTCCAGTGTTTGATCTATTTGATACGGCGGGAAATCATGTCTTCAACGTTCCTTGAACTGCGCGATCAACTCACCCTCCTCACCCTGGCGCCCTCTGTTGGTGGCAGCATCGTCAACTGGACGGTACGCGCCAGCGGCCAGCCGCTGCTACGCCACAGCGATGAACAGGCAATCAACACCGGCTTGCCGGGCAAGCTCGGCTGCTACCCCCTGGCCCCCTGGTCCAACCGGATCGGCGCAGGCGGCTTCGCCAACCCGGACGGCTGGCTGGCCCTGGCGCCCAACAGCCTCACCGACCCGTTGCCGATTCATGGCTCGGCCTGGCAACAGGCGTGGCAGGTCGTGAGCCAGTCGGCGCATGAGGTGGTGTTGGCCGTTGAGTGCGACACGCCGTTCGCCTATCGCGCCGAGCAACGGTTTCGATTGAATGACGGTGAACTGAGCATCGCGTTGCGCGTGACCCATCTGGCGGAACACGCCGCGTGGCATGGCCTGGGGTTGCATCCCTACTTCCCGCGCCGGGCGGGTACTCGGCTGCAGGCCAAGGCTTCGCAGGTGTGGATGAGTGATGCGTCCAAGTTGCCCACCGGGCTGGCAAACGTGCCGGATGCGTGGGACTTCCAGGCATTAAAAGCTCTACCCCAAGGCCTGGTGGACAATGGCTTTTGCCAGTGGGACGGGCATTGCCGCATCGAACAACCGGAACTCGGTTATGCGCTGGACTGCCAGGCCAGCGGCGCCGATTACTTCCTGCTGTACTGCCCGCCGGGGTTGGGGTTCTTTTGCATCGAACCGGTGAGCCATCCGGTGAATGCGCATCACCTGCCGGGCCGCCCTGGCCTCACGTTGCTGGAACAAGGCCAGTCAACCCACCTCGATTTCACCCTGAAATACACACCCCATTTGCCTGCGATAGCCTCAGACACCACACCGTTGTAGTGAGCGGGCTTGTCGAATCGTCGCACCGCCCGCGCTGGGTGGCGAAGCCGCCCCAAACCAGGCGACTCGGTTTTGCGCGTAACTCGGCGGTAACTGTATTAGGGCGGCTTCGCCACCCAGCGCGGGGCAAGCCCGCTCACTACAGATTTCTCCTGCACATTCAGAAATTTTGCTCCTCGATTGTGTCAGGGTGGACTGTTTTTCAGCCGCCCCGCGGTGTCGATACTGACCACCACCGAAAGCCCCGGCCGCAACCGCTCGCTCTCGGCCTGACCCGGATCCACCGTGATTCTCACCGGCACCCGCTGCGCAATCTTCACAAAGTTGCCGGTGGCGTTATCCGCCTGCAACAGGCTGAACTCCGAGCCAGTCGCCGGCGAAATATGCTGCACCGTGCCGTGGAATCTGCGGTGGTTGAGGGCATCGACGGTGAAGGTCACCGGCTGGCCGACCTGCACATTGTCCATCTGGGTTTCTTTCAGGTTGGCGATCACCCACAGCTGCGGCGGCACCAGCGCCATCAATTGCGCGCCGGAATTGACGTAGGCCCCCAGGCGCACGCCGATCTGCCCCAACTGGCCGTCACGCGGCGCGGTGATGCGCGTATTGGACAGGTCGATACGCGCCAGCTCCACCGCCGCCTCGGCACTCGCCACCGCGGCTTCCAGCGAACCCCGGTTGACGATCACCGTCTGCAAATCCTGCCGGGCGATTTCCAGGCTGGCCTGGGCTTGCGCGACAGCGGCGAGGGTCTGTGCATGGGCGGCGCGGGTCACATCCAGCTCACGCTTGGACACCGAGCCGTCGCTGATCAACGCTTCGTTGCGGCGCAGGTCGGCGGTGCTCTTGCGCGCCTGCGCCTGGCTGTCCGCCAAGGCCGCCTGGCGCAACTTGATCGTGGCTTCGGCGCTGTTGCGCTGCTGCACCACATTCGCCAACGATGCCTGCTGCACCGCCAATTGTGCCAGCGCCTGATCGAGACGCTGCTTGTAGATGCGGTCATCGAGACGCACCAGCAGGTCGCCGGCCTTCACGTGCTGGAAATCCTGCACCGGCACTTCGAACACATAACCGCTGAGCTGCGGGCCGATGATCGTGACCTGCCCACGTACCAGGGCGTTCTCGGTGGTCTCCACCGCACTGCTGAACGGCGGCAATTGCCAGGCGTACAGCACGATCAGCACACCGATAATCGCAATCGCGGCAAAGCCCAGCGACGAGAGGATGCGCACCCGCAAGGAGCGCGGTTCAGTCACCGTTGCGCCCGGCGGCGTAGTGCCTTCCGGGGTGGAGGCGATTGCGTTGGTGGTTGTGGTGGTGGGTTCGGTCATGACGGTGCGCCGCTGGGTTGAACGGGAGTGGCTGCTTTGGTGGTGCTCATCAGCCACAGACTGCGGATAAAGATCCAGATCATGGTCAGGATCGCGATGATCGCGATCAGCATGAAGACATCGTTGTAGGCCATCACGTTCGCTTCACGGGTGGCCGCCGTGGCCAGGCTGCGAATGCCCATCAGGTTGCGCAGCTCGGGGTCGGCGGCAATCCCGGCATAGGCCGAGCCGCCGCTCTGCACCCGCGCGGCCACACGCGGGTCGAGCAGGGTCAGGTGCTCGACGATCATGCTGGAGTGATATTTCTCGCGCACGATCTGGAAGGTGCCCAGCAACGCCGCGCCGATCAGGCCGCCCAGGTTCTGGCAGATACCGAACATCACCGAAAAGCTCACCAGGTTGCGCGGGTTGGCCAACACGTTCTTGGTGCCCAGCACCATGGTCGGCCCCAGAAAGAACGTACCGCCGAAGCCTAGCAGGAACTGGCTGATGTACAGGTTCTGCGGCCGGGTCAGGTTGCTGGAAAAACTGTCCATCACCGAGCCGGTGGCCATCAGCGCCAGGGAGATCACCAGGGGCATCAGCAAATGCGCCGGGTTGATCGTCAGCGCGCTCACCGACAACCCGGCAATCGCCCCGGCCAGCATCACCACGTACAGCGTGTGCATCTGCTGGTAGCTCATGTTCAACATCTGCATGAACCCCACGGCGCCGGTGGACTGTTCGGACAGCACCATGCGAATCAGGATCACCGCCAGCGCCAGGCGAATCATGGTGCCGCTGCCCAGCCAGCGGGTCATCAGCAGCGGGTTGGCGCGGTTATGCTCGATGGCCAGACCGGCCATGATCAGCACCAGGGAACAGGCCGAGGCGATGCCGATCCACGGTGCTTCCAGCCACCAGTCGATGCGCCCCAGCGACAGCACCGCGCAAAGCAGGGCGACGCCGGTGGCGAGGATGGCAAAGGTCAGGAAGTCGAGTTTTTCAAAGGTCTTGAACCGGTCGCCCGGGGGCAGCTTGAGCAGGAACACGCACCCCAGGCAGATCAGCGCCAAGCCCAGCTCGAACAGGTACAGCCCGCGCCATTCGGCGATTTGCAGCAAATCTTCAGAGAACAACCGCGCCAGCGGCAACGCCAACTGCGCCGTGCCGAGGCCCAGCACCAGCGCCTTCAAGCGCCACTTGGCCGGGAAGGCCTGGATCATGTAGTACAAACCCAACGAAGTCAGCGCCGCCCCGACCATCCCGTGTGCCGCCCGCACGGCGATGGCCGAGTTGAGGTCATTGACGAACAAATGCCCGAAGGTCACCAGCGCATAGAGCACCAGGAACACCTCGGTAAACACGCGCAGGCCGAACTGCTGGCGAAATTTGACCAGCAGCAGGTTCATGCACACATTGGTCATCACGTACGCGGCGGGCAGCCAGGCCATTTCGGCGGTGGTCGCGCCAAGCGCGCCTTGCAGGTATTGCAGGTTGGCGATCACCAGCGCGTTCCCCAGCCCACCGGTAATTGCCACCAGCACGCCGACCATCGCGAACAGCCAGCGCTTGTGCGTCGGGTGCAGCGGCGTAGACGGCGAACCGGGCAGGCTGGGCCGCTCATGCGGCTCCCAGGTGCGGGGGGTGTATTTGTTCATTCAGTGGCCTTGATGAACCGACGGGGGAAGTCGGTGGAACCTTTACTCAGGGAGTGGAAAACCTGGGCAGAGTTCATCTTGCCATCTTGAAGCGGAAATTGATGCTGGATGCGGACACGGTCAAAAATACGGGAGCGGCGGTGCGACGATTCGACTTGCTCGCGAAGGCAGTGGGTCAGTTACTACATCCAGCGACTGACACTCCGTATTCGCGAGCAAGTCGAATCGTCGCACCGCCGCTCCCACATTGGACGTGTTTTGTTTTGAAGACTGCGATCAAGAAGCGACAGGGCAGTCGCGGCTCAAGACGGCTTCAACCAACATCTGTGCCATTTCAACAGACTGCACCAGCGTCATTAATTGTTCGCGGTGAACACCCTGCATATGCTGAGCTGCCTCATGCCCCGTGACCGCAGCCGTTTCAAGAATTTCACTGGCGTTGCTCAGCGCCTCTTCCGTGCTTACATCAGAACGAACGCTAAAGAGCGGATGGGTTAAAGCCGTTTCGGGGGGATTGGGAGTAGCTTTTTTCATAGTGAAGCTCCTGACATAGATGGAGCCGCCTCCCTCGTGACCAAACGAAAGGTGGCAGGCCGTACGCAGGTTGGTCAACCGGGATGTCAGGCACCCGGCGCACTCGAAAGTGCCCCGCGCACAGCCCACCATGAAGCATTCTCGCAAGCACAAAAAAGCGCCTGAAATACCTCGTTGGCGCTTGTGCGCCTGACATTGGACGGGTGACCAAACCCGGTCACTGATTTTGCAGTGACGGGACGAATCATAGGCGGCGCAGTTTGTGGATGCAACTGGTGGCGATGCAAACACCTCAGTACATCAGGCACCCCGAGTTGATGCCATCGCAGCATAGGTATCTACACAATTTTGGCACGACGCTGAATGGGCTGTTGTGGCGAGCGGGCTTGTCGAATCGTCGCACCGCCCGCGTTGGGCTGCGAAGCAGCCCCAATGAAGACGAATGCGGAGTATCAGACTGTCCTCTGCGCCTGGTTTTGGGGCTGCTGCGCAGCCCAACGCGGGACAAGCCCGCTCGCCACAGGGGAATTCGCCAGCCTCTGAAAATTGTGTAGATACCTATGGCCATCGCAGGCAAGCCAGCTCCCACATGGAATGCACAGTCAAACCCAACCCAACCAACTCCAGTACGTAGCTGCAAACACCAGCATCAGTAGATAGCCAATCAACGTCACCAGAACCCCCACCTTGGCAAACTGCCGCGCCGTGAACGTCCCCGTCCCCAGGCACACCATATTCTGCGGCGCATTGATCGGCAGGATAAACCCGTAGCTCATTACAAACCCCAACAGCATGGTCATGCCCAACCGGCTAAAATCACCCGGCAAGGTCTGCAGCACTGCAATCAGGATCGGCAGCAACGCCGAGGTCAGCGCGGTGGCGCTGGCGAAACCCAGGTGAATCAGGATCAGGAACGCGCCAAGGATCGCAAACACGCCCAACGGCCCCACCTGATCCAGCCCCGTGTGGGCCACAACAGTGGAACCCAGCCACTGCCCGGCCTGGGTCGTCAGCAGCGCCGTGCCCAGGCTGATGCCCACGCCGAACACGATGACCGTGCCCCACGGGATACGCGACTGCACATCCTTCCAGGTCATCACGCCAATGCCCGGCAGCAGCAGGAATACCAACCCGGCATAGGTCGTGGAGGTGGTGTCGAAACTGTGCAGCCGACCTTCTGTCGCCCAGGCCAGCAGCAGCAGGACCGACACGCTTAACAGACGCTTTTGCGGCCCGGTCATCGGCCCTATCTCTGCCAGCGACTGTGCCACTGCCTCTTTACCTCCAGGGATGCTGTCGGTTTCCGGCGGCAACAGTTTGAGCACCAGGAACAGCAGCACCGCCGACATGATCAACGCCCACGGCGCACCGGCGATCAGCCAGTCGATCCACGACACGCGCTGGCCGAGCATCTTGTCCATGAAGCCGACCGTCAGCAGGTTCTGCGCAGCGGCGGTCTGGATGCCGACGTTCCAGATGCTGGTGCCCTGGGCCACCACGATCATGATGCCGGCGGCGATATTCGAGCGTTTGTCGACGCCGAACGCGGCGATCACGCCCATCATGATCGGCACCACACAGGCACTGCGTGCGGTGGCGCTGGGCACTACCAGGCTGAGCAGAATGGTCACCGCAATCGCCCCCAACAGGATGCGTCGGGTGCTGGTGCCCACTCGGCTGAGCGTGACCAGCGCGATACGTCGGTCCAGGCCGGTGTGGGTCATGGCGGCGGCGATGAACAGCGCGCCCGCCACCAGCGCCAGCGCCGGGTTGGAGAAGCCGGTGAGCGCCATGCTGATCGCAGGGCTGGTGCCGATCAGGTGCGCAGGGTCCTGGATCGACGGCGCGGTGCCGAGCAAAAACGCCATGAGCGAAGTGATCATGATCGCGCTGGCTTCATAGGACACCGCTTCAGTGATCCACACCACTACGGCAAACGCGAGGATCGCCAGCATGCGGTGCCCGGCCACGGGCAAGTCGGCGGGCAGCGGCAACAACAGCACGCCGACCATCACCAGCACGGCGAACACCAGGCCCAGGGGCAACTTGAATGATGCAGCGGTTGTTGCGGGGGCGTTCATGGGGTGCTCCGTCGGCCTTTAAATCAGGCGCGGAGCATGGCGCAAACTGCTGGGTGCGGTGTTGACGGGTGTCAACCGCTTCCCATGTGGCGGCTGGTTGTGTGGGAGCTGGCTTGCCTGCGATAGCATCACCGCGGTGCAACCGGCATACCGCTGTGATGCTATCGCAGGCAAGCCAGCTCCCACAGAGGTCTACTCCCACATGGGGGTTCGGTTCGCTGTGGAGTCAGCCGAGCATCTGGCTCAGGACCGCGCGCAATTTGCCGGGCTTGACCGGCTTGTTCAACAGCGGTGCGTCGAGCCGCCGCAACGCGCGGCGGCACTGGTCGGTGCGGTCGGCCGTAATGATCACCGCAGGAATCTTCTGCTCGAAATGCTCGCGTAAATGGCGCACCACCTGGCACCCCACCACCCCATGGTCCAGGTGATAATCGGCCAGGATCAACTCCGGCGCCCTGCCCTCCAGCGCCAGCAAAGCACCGGCCTGGTCGGTGGCGGTGACCACTTCGCAGCCCCACTGCCCGAGCAACGCGCGCATGCTTTCGAGGATGCTCACCTCGTTGTCGATCACCAGCAACCGCCGCCCCGGCAGCGGGTTGCCCGTGGTCGGTTGCACCGGCAGTTGGCTGATCGGCAGCGGCATTTCATCACTCAGGGGCACTTCGATGCTGAACATCGAGCCACGCCCCGGCCACGAACGCACCGCAATCGGATACCCGAGAATATCGGCGATACGCTCGACAATCGCCAAGCCCAGCCCCACGCCCTTGCGGTCCGCCGCGCGGCCGACATCGAGCTGGTTGAACTCGAGGAAGATTGCCTGCAGCCGGTCCGCCGCAATGCCGCGCCCGGTGTCCCATACCTCCAGGCGCAAACCATTACCGCGCTTGCGCGCGCCGAGCAGGATGCAACCCTCGTCGGTATAACGGCAGGCATTGCTCAGGAAATTACGCAGGATCCGCGTCAGCAGGCGCAGGTCGGTGTTGATCGCATAGCAGCCGGTATGCACCCGCAGGTTCAACCCGGCCGCCTGGGCCACCGATTGAAACTCCGAGACCAGCGGCGCAAACAGCTCGTCGAGGCGATACAGCGCCACATCCGGCTTGACCGCCGCCTGATCCAGCCGCGAAATATCCAGCAAGTCGGTGAGCAGGTCCTCGGCCCCCTCCAGCGCCTGGTGCGTGCGCTCCACCAGCACCTGCTCAACGCTGGGCAATTGCCGCTCACGCAGGGTGGCGATCAACAACCGCGCCGCATTCAAAGGCTGCAGCAGGTCATGGCTGGCCGCGGCCAGGTATTTGTCCTTGCTGCGGTTGGCGGCCTGGGCGGCGTCGCGGGCGTCGCGCAAGTCCTGCTCAACCTGTTCGCGCTGGGCGATCTGCTGCTGCAAGTTGTGGTTGGCCTCCAGCAGTTCGTCGGTGCGCGCCGCGACACGCTGCTCCAGCTCATCGTTGAGGCGGATATAGCGGTTGCGCTCGGCCTCCAGTTCATCCAGGCGTGCCGTCAGCTCGGGATAGTGGCTCTTGCGCGCCGACTGGTTGCCCAGCCCGAGCAGACCCGCAAGCGCGCGTTGCTGGTCGTCAGAGAGCTTCGCCATAGACGACCTCGACGTCACGCTGGCTCGATTCCCTCGGGTTGGTGAGGATGCACGGGTCGTGCATCGCATGCTGGGACAGGAACGGAATATCGGCCACGCGCACCCCATGCAAACCGAGGGTTTCGTGGAAGCCAATCGCATGCTTGAGCGCAATCAGGTGTTCCACCAGGCGCCCGCAGATCTGCCGATGATTGAGGCCCCGGCAGTCGATGCCAAACGTCTCGGCGATCACTTTGAAGCGTTCCGGCGCCGAGTTGTAATTGAAGGCCACCACATGCTCCACCAATACCGCGTTGCACAGCCCGTGAGGCAAGTCGAGAAAACCGCCGAGGCTGTGGGACATCGCGTGCACCGCACCCAGGATCGCATTGGAAAACGCCAGCCCGGCCTGCATGCTGCCGAGCATGATTTTTTCGCGCAGGGCGATGTCGCCGGGGTTGGCAATCATCTGCACCAGGTTGCCATTGATCAGGCGCATCGCCTCCAGCGCATGGGGGTCGGTGAGCGGGCCGTGGCCGGTGGAGACGAACGCTTCGATGGCATGCACCAACGCGTCGATGCCGGTGCAGGCGGACAGGAACGGGTCCATGCTGGCGGTGGTTTCCGGGTCGATCAGCGATACGTCCGGCACCACCGCCTTGCTGACGATGGAGAACTTCATGCGTTCCTGCTGGTTGGAAATGATCACGAACTGCGAGACATCCGCCGAGGTGCCGGCGGTGGTGGGGATCAGGATCAGCGGCGGGCTGGGCACGCGGATGGTGTCGACGCCTTCGAACTCCAGGATGCTGCGCCCATGGGCTACCACGATACCGATGGCCTTGCCGCAGTCCATCGGGCTACCGCCGCCGATGGCCACGATCACGTCGCAGTGGTTTTCGCGGTACACCTCGGCGCCGGTCATCACTTCTTCGACGCGCGGGTTGGGCGAGACGGCGCTGTACAGGCAATAGTCGATACCGATGGCTTGCAGGCTGGCTTCCACATCGGCGACCCAACCGGCGGCGATCACGCCGGGGTCGCTGACCACCAGTACTTTGCGCGCGCCAAAGGTCTTGGCGCAATTGCCGACGTTGTGTCGGCAGCCGGCACCAAAGATGATTTCAGGCGAGACGAATTTACGCAGGAGGCTCAGGTTTGGGCTCATTGGAAAGCCTGTTTTTATTATTCTGGAAGATGCGCTCCACACTAACCGATCCGGCTGCGAATGCAATCAGACCAAAGAGGCATCCTCCTGGTAGTACCCGCGGTCAGCGGTTGGCGAAGTACATCGTGACTTCAAAGCCGATACGCAGGTCGGTGTAGGTCGGTTTGGTCCACATGGGGGCAGTCCTCTTGTTGTGCCGGAGGGTTCCGGTCGAGTCATTAATGCATGGGGCGTGTGCGCGGCGAATGCTACTTTCGAAGGAATTGGCACGCTGCATTAGTATCAGAGTCACATCAACCAAATGTGGGAGCTGGCTTGCCTGCGATAGCTATAGGTATCTACACATTTTTGTAGTGAGCGGGCTTGACGAATCGTCGCACCGCCCGCGCTGGGCTGCGAAGCGGCCCCAAACCAGGCGGCCGGGTTCTACCTCTAGTTCGGCGATGCCTTTATTGGGGCGGCTTCGCCACCCAGCGCGGGCGGTGCGACGATTCGACAAGCCCGCTCACTACAGGGAGATTTTTCAGCCTTTTAAATTATGTAGATACCTATGGCTATCGCAGGCAAGCCAGCTCCCACAGGTGATGGCATTTCAAGTCAGGGTTAGAAGAACCCCAGTGGGTTGATGTCGTAGCTCACCAGCAGGTTTTTGGTCTGTTGGTAATGGTCGAGCATCATTTTGTGGTTTTCACGGCCGACACCGGATTTTTTATACCCCCCAAACGCCGCATGCGCCGGGTACAGGTGATAACAGTTGGTCCACACCCGCCCGGCCTTGATCGCCCGGCCCATGCGGTACGCGCGGTTGATGTCGCGGGTCCACAGGCCGGCGCCCAGGCCGAACTCGCTGTCGTTGGCGATCGCCAGCGCTTCGGCCTCGTCCTTGAAGGTGGTAATACCCACCACCGGACCGAAGATTTCTTCCTGGAACACGCGCATCTTGTTGTGGCCCTTGAGCAGGGTCGGCTGGATGTAATAACCGCTGGCCAGGTCGCCCTCCAGACGCTCGGCCGCGCCGCCGGTCAACAGCACTGCGCCCTCTTCCTGGGCGATCTTCAGGTAGGAGAGGATCTTGTCATATTGCTGCTCGGACGCCTGGGCGCCGACCATGGTCTCGGTGTCCAGCGGGTTGCCACGCTTGATCTTGACGATCTTCTTCATCACCACTTTCATGAAGTCGTCGTAAATCGACTCCTGCACCAGGGCCCGCGACGGGCACGTGCACACTTCGCCCTGGTTGAAGAAGGCCAGCACCAGGCCTTCGGCGGCTTTTTCGATGAATTGCGGCTCGGCCTGCATGATGTCTTCAAAGAAGATGTTCGGCGACTTGCCGCCCAGTTCCACGGTGGACGGAATGAGGTTCTCGGCGGCCGCGTGCATGATGTGTGCGCCCACCGGAGTGGAACCGGTAAAGGCGATCTTGGCGATGCGCTTGCTGGTGGCCAGCGCCTCCCCCGCTTCGCGGCCGAAGCCCTGGACGATATTCAGCACGCCCGGCGGCAGCAGATCATTGATCAGCTCGGCAAACACCATGATCGACAGCGGCGTCTGCTCGGCCGGCTTGAGCACGATGCAGTTACCGGCGGCCAACGCAGGCGCCAGTTTCCACGCGGCCATCAACAGCGGGAAGTTCCACGGGATGATCTGCCCGACCACACCCAGCGGCTCATGAAAATGGTAAGCGGCGGTCAGTTCGTTGATCTCGGCGGCGCCGCCTTCCTGGGCGCGGATGCAACCGGCGAAGTAGCGGAAATGATCAGCGGCCAGCGGCACGTCGGCGTTGAGGGTTTCACGCACGGCCTTGCCGTTGTCCCAGGTCTCGGCCACGGCCAGCACTTCGAGGTTCTGCTCGATACGGTCGGCGATTTTCAGCAGTACCAGGGAGCGGTCCTGGGCCGAGGTCTTGCCCCAGGCGGCGGCGGCGGCGTGGGCGGCGTCGAGGGCCTTGTCGATATCGGCGGCGCTGGAGCGTGGGAATTCGGCGATGACTTCGCCAGTGACCGGCGAGGTATTGGTGAAGTATTCGCCATTGATCGGTGCGACGAACTCACCACCGATGTAATTGCCGTAGCGCGGTTTGAAGCTGACGATGGCGCCGGGGGTGCCAGGTTGTGCGTAGATCATGGTGAGGCCTCTATTTATTGTTGGGTATTGATGGGCTGCATCTGGGTGCGTTCGTACTGCGGGTACAAATGAGTCACGCTGCGGGTCAGTTCGTAGCGCGCCAGGTTGATGGCCGAGAATCGTTCGGGAATCGGGCTGCGGATCAGCTCGGGCATGTCGCGGCCTTGGGCCGCACCGTCGCGCAGCAACTGGTCGAGCCAGGTGAGGTAGTCGCGCATCTGTTCGAAGGGTTTCGCGTCGGTCGCGATGGGGCCGTGGCCGGGCACCACCAGCGTCCATGGCAAGCCTTGCAGGGTGGCGATGTCCGCCCGCCACTGCGCAAGGCCCGGTGTATGCGGGGTGGTGAGTGCGCGCTGGTAGAACACCAGGTCACCGGCGAACAGCACGCCGGTCGTGCGGTCGAGGATCGCCAGGTCAGCGCCCGTGTGGCCGCGCAGATGCAGCAGCTGCAGATCGTGGCTGCCGAAGGTTTTCACGCCGGCCTGCAGCACTTCGCCGGGCAGGACCACTTCGGTGCCGCGCATCCAGTCGCCGACCAGGCGGTACAGGTTCTCGGCCAGGCTGTCGCCCTGCGCATGCAGCAACTCCGCGGTGCCGGCCAGGGCGCCGATCGGCACATCCTTGAACGCTTGGTTGCCCAGCGCATGGTCGGGATGGTGGTGAGTCAGCAACACCTGGATCACCGGCTTATCGGTGACCCGTGCGATGGCCTGGCGCAGTGCTTCGCCGTAGCGCCTGGACGGCCCGGTGTCGATCACCACTACGCCGGCTTCGGTGACGATGAACCCGACGTTGACGATGTTGCCGCCGTTATCCTTGGTGAAATTGGCCGTGCTGCCTTCCAGCAGCCAGGTGTCGTCGGCGATCAAGCGGGGCTTGAGGCCGTAATCCAGCTCGGCCAGCACCGGCAGGCTGAACAGGATCAGCCAGAGCATTATCCAGCGTGGGTTCATGGGATGGCCGCCTCGAATTGGCTGCCGCTGGTGTCGCGCAGGATCAGGCGTGTGGGCCCAGGGCCCTCGATGTCAAAGGCCAGGTTGGGGTTTTCGCTGACGGCGGGGAACAGTTCCAGGCGCGCCAACAGCCGGTCGTCGTCACCGTGCAGTTCGGCATGGTTGATGAAAAACTCGGGAATGCCGCTGACCATGCCGTTATCCATCGGGTGGGCAACGTGCAGCTTTACCCGGCTGAACATTGCGCGCGGGTAACGCCCGCCGAGCACTTCGCCCAGGTGGTCCTCCCAACCTGGTTGCGTGCGTACCACGCTGGGCGCCGTGCAGCCGCCGCCGGCGGCATCGATCAGGGCCGAGCCGACGTGCCACAGTCCGTCCCGGGTCAACACCGCCGCGCGCAACGGCGTGGCCTGTTCGATACGCACGCGGATCGACAGCCATGGCAGCACGCGCTCCATGGGCTGGAAGTCGACGATCTGCGGCAGCGGGTTGAGTTCGGCCCAGGCGAGGATCTTGACCACGTCACCCTTGAATGCGCGGGCATCGATCTCCAACGGTACCTGGCGCGCATCTTCGGCGAACGGCGGCGCCAGGAGCTTGACCCGCTCGTCGAACACGAACGGTGCATTGGCGAGAAAAAGCTGGTGATAGTAGGCCCACATCACCGAGGGCACCGGGTCGACGGGCGCGCCCCAGGCCAGCATCGGCACACAACAGATCCACCACCCGCGCAGGCGCATGGCTTACTCCTCGACGTGCACGCTGTCGAGGTAGGTGCGCACCGCCCACAGGGCTTCCTGGCTCAGGTAGTCGGCCATCTTCGGCATGTACACCCGGCCATCGCGCACGGCGCCGTGGCGGACGCGCTCGACGAACCATTCATCCCCGGCGTCGCCGGCATCGAGCATGCGCAGGTCGGGCGCGATTCCGCCGGACTTGGCTTCCAGGCCATGGCACGCCGCGCAGTTCTGGTTGTACGCCGAGGCGCCGACCTCCACCGCCTTGTCACGTTCGGAGGTGGTGCGATAAGGGTTGGTGGCGGCCCAGCCATCGGCGTCCAGCGGCACGCCGGCGTCCTTGATCGGCGTGAGGCCTTTGGTTTCCACGGCGGTTGGGGTCACGTTGCCGTGGGCCCAGGCGGAACCGGCACCGATCGCACCGGCAAGCAGGCAGGCAGTCAGCAAGGCGTTGCGTTTTGTTGTCATTATTTTTCCCTCAGGATTGCACGCAAGACCTCTTGGCAGAGGCCATGGCAACCATCTTAGGAAGCGCTCGACGGCACCCGTATGCTGCTTTGGTGGCCGGGTTCTCATCCGTTGGTAGCAGGCCTTGTGGGGCACTGCTAAATCAGAGGCGGTTCGGGAAATTGTCCCGGCAACACCGGGACTTTTTCCGTATTCGCCACCCCCGCCAGGCAGCAACCTGTACAGGCCAAAACCTCCACTGGGAACTGCAACCATGACAATAAGATCGCTACCCGCCCGCTCACCTTTAAGCCTTGCCGTGCAGGCTTTTCTGCTGGTGGGCAGCCTGTCCCTCAGTGCCGCGAGCCATGCCGCCGCTGACCCCGCTGCCAAGCCGACCCACAACGTGACCTGGGAAGACATCGCCAACGATCACCTGACCACCAAGGACGTGCTGCAATATGGCATGGGCACCAATGCCCAGCGCTGGAGCCCCTTGGCCCAGGTCAACGACAAGAACGTGTTCAAGCTCACCCCGGCCTGGTCCTACTCGTTCGGCGACGAGAAGCAGCGTGGCCAGGAATCCCAGGCCATCGTCAACGACGGCGTGGTGTACGTCACCGGCTCCTACTCCCGCGTGTTCGCACTTGATGCGAAGACCGGCAAGCGCCTGTGGACCTACAACCACCGCTTGCCCGACAACATTCGCCCGTGCTGTGACGTGGTCAACCGTGGCGCGGCGATCTTCGGCGACAAGATCTACTTCGGCACCCTCGACGCGCGCCTGATCGCCCTCGACAAAAACACCGGCAAAGTGGTGTGGAACAAGAAATTCGGCGACCACGCCGCCGGCTATACCATGACCGGCGCCCCGGTGCTGATCAAGGACAAGGTCAGCGGCAAGGTGCTGCTGATCCACGGCAGCTCCGGCGATGAATTCGGCGTAGTCGGCCAGCTGTATGCACGTGACCCGGACACTGGTGAAGAAGTCTGGATGCGCCCGTTCGTGGAAGGCCACATGGGCCGCCTGAACGGCAAGGACAGCACGCCGACCGGCGACGTGAAGGCGCCGTCGTGGCCCGATGACCCGACCACAGAAACCGGCAAGGTCGAGGCGTGGAGCCATGGCGGCGGCGCACCTTGGCAGAGCGCGAGCTTCGATGCCGAGACCAACACCATCATCGTCGGCGCCGGCAACCCAGGCCCGTGGAACACCTGGGCGCGCACCGCCAAGGACGGCAACCCCCATGACTTCGACAGCCTCTACACCTCGGGCCAGGTCGGCGTCGACCCCAGCACCGGCGAAGTGAAGTGGTTCTACCAACACACCCCGAACGACGCCTGGGACTTCTCCGGCAACAACGAACTGGTGCTGTTCGACTACAAGGACAAGGACGGCAAAGTGGTCAAGGCCACCGGCCATGCCGACCGCAACGGCTTCTTCTACGTGGTGGACCGCAACAACGGCAAGCTGCAGAACGCCTTCCCGTTCGTCGACAACATCACCTGGGCCAGCCACATCGACCTCAAGACCGGCCGCCCGGTGGAAAACGAAGGCCAGCGTCCGGCCAAGCCATTGCCCGGTGAAACCAAGGGCAAGTCGGTGGAAGTCTCGCCGCCGTTCCTCGGTGGCAAGAACTGGAACCCCATGGCTTACAGCCAGGACACCGGTCTGTTTTACATCCCGGGCAACCAATGGAAAGAGGAATACTGGACCGAAGAGGTCAACTACAAGAAAGGCTCGGCCTACCTGGGCATGGGCTTTCGTATCAAACGCATGTACGACGATCACGTCGGCACCCTGCGCGCGATGAACCCGACCACCGGCAAGGTGGTGTGGGAGCACAAGGAAGCCCTGCCGCTGTGGGCCGGCGTGCTGGCGACCAAGGGCAACCTGGTCTTCACCGGCACCGGCGACGGCTTCTTCAAGGCCTTCGACGCGAAAACCGGCAAGGAACTGTGGAAGTTCCAAACCGGCAGCGGCATCGTCTCGCCGCCGATCACCTGGGAACAGGATGGCGAGCAGTACATCGGCGTGACCGTCGGCTATGGCGGTGCGGTGCCGCTGTGGGGCGGCGACATGGCCGAACTGACCAAGCCGGTGGCACAGGGTGGGTCGTTCTGGGTGTTCAAGATCCCGAGCTGGGATCAGAAAACCGCGCAGAAATAACCCTGGGCAGGGAGAGTGAAAACACTCTCCCTGCTGTTCTTCTTTAGAGGCCTTGCCATGAAACTCTTGCCTTTACTGCTCCTGCTAAGCCTGCCTCTGGCCCATGCCGACGACGGCGACGACGCCCCGCTGATCATCAACGGCTGCACCATCGCCGAACACAGCCAATGCCCCGGCGCCGACCTCAAGGGTGCGAACCTGAGCAACCAGAACCTGAGCAAAATGAACCTGGCCGGGGCCGACCTGCGCGAGGCCAACCTGCGCCACGCCAACCTCGACCTGGCCAACCTGGAAAAAGCCCGGTTGCAAGGCGCCAACCTGACCCGCGCCAGCCTGCAACAAAGCAACCTGCGCCTGGCGGACTTGACCGGCGCCACGCTGACCGCCGTGCAAGGCTGGGGCATGTTTGCCCAGGGCGCGCAATTTGAAAACGCCAACCTCAGCGCGGCCTACCTGCAGTTTGCACGCTTGTCGGGCGCGAAGCTGCACAAGGCCAACCTGCGTGCGGCGGATCTGGAGATGACCTGGTTGAGCAAGGCTGACCTGCAGGGTGCCGATCTGAGTGATGCCAATTTGCAGGAGGCCAAGTTTGGGGAGAGTAATTTGGAAAAGGCCAGGCTTACGGGGAGCCGGCAGCATTATGCGAATTTTCAGGATGCGAATATGGAGGGGTGTGAGGGGTGCCCTGGGGGGTGGGATCGTTGAGGTGATTTCCGTGGCGGCCTCTGGGCCGACCAGGCTTTTGGGTTGACGGTGTACATATCCGTTATTTGGGTAACGGCGGCTATTGGTTCCGCCCTTACGGCGGGTCACTTTTGGAAAGAGCCCAAAAGTAACCAAAAGG
>NZ_JACCQQ010000004.1:0-278297 GCF_014268345.1 Pseudomonas sp. SWRI18 | reverse complement strand
AGTCACGGAAAACACTGCCGACGTCCGGCTTCTTGGCGTCCATGGGGGATAGGACGAACTTGCCGATAACCGGAATCAAGAGGCAGCCCCACCCACCGGGGCCCATACAAAAAACATCATCTGCAATCCCTCGCACTGTGTATTCAGGCGAGGGACTTTGCAGAGGTCTCCGGAGCAGGGCAGTAGAGCTAATCCGGCCGTAACGTGGGACGCTTCGACATCGCTCGTCCTCCCTCAAGCGACTGGCGGCTATTGTCAGAAATTTCCCACAGGAGTACAAATGTGCTCCATGACGACTCTAACGCCCCGCCGTACCGCCATCCTGACCTTCATCCGCGATCGCATCGCGCAGCAAGGTCAGCCCCCCAGCCTCGCCGAGATCGCCGAGGCGTTCGGCTTTGCCTCGCGCAGCGTGGCGCGCAAGCATGTGCTCGCGCTGACCGAAGCCGGGTTTATCGAGGTCAACCCTCACCAGGCCAGAGGCATTCGCCTGCTCAACCAACCGGTGCGCCCGGAATGGCTGGATGTGCCGGTGCTCGGGCGCGTCGCTGCCGGCTTGCCCATCGACGCCGATGCCGAAGTGCACAGCCGCCTGCAGCTGGACCCGTCGACCTTCGCGAAAACCCCGGACTATCTGTTGCGGGTGCAGGGCGACTCCATGATCGAAGACGGCATTCTCGACGGTGACCTGGTTGGCGTACGCCGCAATGCCGAGGCCTTGAACGGGCAGATCGTGGTGGCGCGCCTGGATGGCGAAGTGACCATCAAGCGTTTCGAACGCAACGGCGACAGCGTGCGCCTGTTGCCGCGCAACCCCGCGTATCAACCCATCGTCGTCGGGCCCGATCAGGACCTGGCCATCGAAGGGGTGTTCTGCGGCCTGGTGAGGCAAGGCTGATGGGCGCCGTGGTTGCCCTCGACACGCTGTTCAATGGCGGGCGTGTCTGGAAAGGCCGGCCCGCCGCACCGCCGGCCAGCGTGCACCCCACCGGGCTGGCGGCGCTGGACGCGGTGTTGCCCACGGGCGGCTGGCCGGAGGCGGCCTTGAGTGAAATCCTGATGGCCAAGGAGGGCGTGGGCGAACTGCAACTGGTGCTGCCGACCCTGGCGCGCTTGTCAAAGGCGGGGGAGCGCATTGTGCTGGTGGCGCCGCCCTATACACCGTATCCCCACGCCTGGCAGAACGCCGGGGTGGATTTGCGCCTGCTTTCAGTGGTCCAGGCGCAGGAGCGCGACGCCTTGTGGGCAGCGGAGCAGTGCCTGCGTTCCGGCAGTTGTGGCGCGGTGTTGTGTTGGCCGCGCAAGGCCGATGACCGTGCGCTGCGGCGCCTGCAAGTGGCGGCGGAAACCGGACAGACCCTGGCGTTTGCTTGGCGCGCCTTGAGTGAGGCGGTCAATGCATCGCCCGCCGCCTTGCGCCTGGCCGTGGAGGCCAGGCCTGCCCAGGTGCGCGTGCTCAAGTGTCGGGGCGGGTTGGCCCATCCGGCGCCGATTGCGCTGGCGGGGCACTGAGCTTGCCATGCGCTGGGTGTGTATTATCTTCCCGCAATTGGCGCTGGACGGGGTGCAGCGTGTGCACCCCGAACCGGACCAGCCGCTGGCCCTGCTGGCCGGCACGCCGCAGCGGCGGGTGCTGCAGACCGTCAATGACGCCGCTCGCGCCCTGGGCCTGCGCCCCGGCCAGTCGCTGACGGCGGCGCATGCCCTGGCCAAGACCTTTGCCTGCGCCGAATACGATCCCGCCGAGATTGAACGCAGCCAACAGTTTCTGGCCGCATGGGCCTACCAGTTCAGCTCCCAGGTCAGCCTGTACTATCCGCGCGCCTTGTTGTTCGAGATCGAATCGAGCCTTGGCCTGTTCGGTCCCTGGCCACGGTTCGAAGCATGCTTGCGCAAGGACTTGACCGAACTGGGTTTTCACCACCGCATCGTCGCCGCGCCCAACCCGGCCGCGGCGCGGGTGCTGGCCAATTTCTACGATGGCCTGGCGGTGCAGGATGACGGCTTGCTGCAGGCCCTGGCGCCGTTGCCCATCGACCGCGCCGGTCTCGACCCGCAGACCGCCACTGCCTTGGCACGCATGGGCCTGCGCAGCCTGGCCCAGGTGCAGGCGCTGCCTCGGCATACCTTGGCGCGGCGTTTCGATGCCGGCCTGCTCAAGCACCTCGATGCCCTGGTCGGGCAGCGACCACTGGCCCTGGCGTTCTATCAACCGCCGGACCGCTTCGATGTGCGCATCGAGCTTAATTTCGACGTGCAGTCCCACCAGGCGTTGCTGTTTCCTCTAAGGCGTCTGACCGGTGATTTGTCCGCGTTTCTGTGTGGCCGCGACAGTGGCGTGCAGCGCTTCGACCTGCACCTGGAACACGCCCAGGCCCCGGACACTGTGATCAAGGTCGGCCTGCTCAGCGCCGAGCGCGAACCGGCGATGTTGTTTGAACTGGCCCGAGGCCGCCTGGAGCAGGTGCAAGTCACTTCACCGGTGCGCGGCTTTCGCCTGGTGGCGCAGGACTTGCCGGTGTTCGTGCCGCAGCGCCAGGACCTGTTCGACGACCGCCCGCACCAGACCCTGCCGTGGGAGCAATTGCGCGAACGCCTGCGCGCCCGCCTGGGCGATGAGGCGGTGCAGGGCCTGCGCTTCCATGCCGACCACCGTCCCGAATGCGCCTGGCAAGCGGCGGCGGATAAACACCCGTGCCCGGCCTTGAGCCCCGTCCAACGTCCCGGCTGGCTGCTGAGCGAACCCGTGCTCCTGGCCGACCACGGTGTGCAGATACTCATGGGCCCGGAACGCATCGAATCCGGTTGGTGGGACGGTGCCGATATCCGCCGCGACTACTACCTGATCCAGACCCGCGCCGGCCAGCAAGGCTGGGCGTTCCGCAACGTTGGCCAACGCGATGGGTTGTGGCTGCAAGGTTGGTTTGCATGAGCTACGCCGAACTGCATTGCCTGTCCAACTTCAGCTTCCAGCGCGGCGCGTCGAGTGCGCTGGAGTTGTTCGAACGCGCCAAGCGTCAAGGCTACAGCGCCCTGGCGATCACCGACGAATGCACCCTGTCGGGCATCGTGCGGGCCTGGCAGGCAGCGAAGGCGGTGCAGTTGCCGCTGATTATCGGCAGCGAGGTGCGCATCGAGAACGGCCCGAAGCTGGTGTTGCTGGTCGAAGACCTCAGCGGCTACCAACACCTGTGTCGCTTGATCACCCTGGCCCGGCGACGTGCCGAAAAAGGCCGCTATCGCCTGCTGCGCGAGGACTTCGAGCAACCGCTGCCTGGCTTGCTGGCGCTATGGGTTGCCGAAGACAGCGACACCCAGGCCTCGATCCAATGGCTGCGCCGCACCTTCGCCGAGCGCTTGTGGCTGGCAGTGCACCTGCATTGCGGCCAGGACGATGCGCGCCTGCTGGAGCAACGCCTGGGCCTGGCCGCCAGCCTGCGCATCCCGGCGGTGGCCTGTGGCGATGTGCACATGCATGCGCGCGGCCGCCGTGCCCTGCAAGACACCATGACCGCCATCCGTCATCACGTGCCGGTGGCCGACGCCGGCACGCGCCTGCACCCCAATGGCGAGCGGCATCTGCGCAGCCTGGAGGCGTTACAGGCGCTGTATCCCGCGTCGCTGCTTGAGCAAACCGAGGTCATCGCGCGGCGTTGCACGTTCGACCTCAGCCAATTGCGTTACCACTACCCGCGCGAACTGGTCCCCGCCGGCTACGACGCCAGGACCTGGTTGCGCGCCGTGACCGAAGAAGGCATGGCCCGGCGCTGGCCGCAAGGTGTGGATGCCAAGACCTTGCAGCAGATCAACAAAGAACTGCAACTGATCAGCGAGCTGGGCTACGAAAGCTATTTCCTCACGGTGCATGACATCGTGCAGTTCGCCCGCAGCCGTTCGATCCTCTGCCAGGGCCGTGGCTCGGCGGCCAACTCGGCGGTGTGTTTTGCCTTGGGCATCACCGAGATCGACCCGAGCCTTTCGAACGTGCTGTTCGAGCGTTTCCTGTCCAAAGAGCGCAATGAGCCGCCGGACATCGACGTGGATTTCGAACATGAACGCCGCGAAGAGGTGCTGCAGTACGTGTTCCAGCGCTATGGCCGCACCCGCGCGGCATTGACGGCGGTGGTCAGCACTTACCACGCGACCGGCGCGGTGCGCGATGTGGCCAAGGCCCTGGGCTTGCCGCCGGACCAGATCAACGCGCTGGCCGAGTGTTGCGGGCGCTGGAGTGATGACGCGCCGCCTCTGGAGCGCCTGCGTGAAGCCGGTTTCGACCCGCAGAGCCCGATCCTGCGCCGCGTGCTCACCCTCACCCAGCAACTGATCGGCTTCCCCCGGCACCTGTCCCAGCACCCCGGCGGCTTCGTGATTTCCGAATACCCGCTGGACACCCTGGTGCCGGTGGAAAACGCCGCCATGGCCGACCGCACCATCATCCAGTGGGACAAGGACGACCTCGATGCCGTCGGCCTGCTCAAGGTGGATATCCTGGCCCTGGGCATGCTCAGCGCGATCCGCCGCTGCTTCGACCTGCTGCGCCGCCATCGCAATCGGGACCTGTCCCTGGCCGGCATCCCCAAGGACGACCCGGCCACCTACGCAATGATCAGCAAGGCCGACACCATCGGCGTGTTCCAGATCGAGTCGCGGGCACAGATGGCGATGTTGCCCCGGCTCAAGCCGCAGAAATTTTATGACCTGGTGATTGAAGTGGCCATCGTGCGGCCGGGGCCGATCCAGGGTGGCATGGTGCACCCGTACCTGCGCCGGCGTAACAAGGAAGAGCCAACCACTTACCCTTCACCGGAACTCAAGGTCGTGCTGGAGCGGACCCTGGGCATCCCGCTGTTCCAGGAACAAGTGATGCAGATCGCCATGGTCGCCGCCGACTACAGCCCCGGCGAGGCCGACCAGTTGCGCCGCTCCATGGCCGCCTGGAAACGCCACGGTGGCCTGGAACCGCACCGGCAACGCCTGCGCACCGGCATGCTGAAAAACGGCTACACCGAAGCCTTCGCCGCGCAGATTTTCGAGCAGATCAAGGGCTTTGGCAGCTATGGCTTCCCCGAATCCCACGCCGCCAGTTTCGCCTTGCTCACCTATGCCAGTTGCTGGCTCAAGTGCCATGAACCGGCGGCGTTTGCCTGTGCGCTGATCAACAGCTGGCCCATGGGTTTCTACAGCCCGGACCAGATCCTGCAGGACGCGCGGCGTCATCGCTTGCAGATCCGCCCGGTGGACGTGCAGGCCAGCGACTGGGATTGCAGCCTGGAGCCCATCGACGGCGCGCAGCCGGCGATTCGCATGGGCCTGCGCATGATCTCGGGGTTTCGCGAAGAGGATGCGCGGCGCATCGAAGCCGCACGCCAGCGTCGCGCGTTCAGCGGCATTGCCGACCTGGACGAGCGCGCCGGGCTGGAGGCACGCGCCCAGGCGTTGCTGGCGGACGCCGGCGCCTTGCGCGCCTTGGCCGGCAACCGGCACACGGCACGCTGGGAAGTGGCGGGCGTGCACAAACAACTCGGGCTGTTTGCCGGCCTGCCCAGCCCGGAAGAAGCGGTGGTGGAATTACCGGCACCGACGGTGGGCGAGGACCTGCACGCCGACTACGCCACGGTCGGCACTACCCTTGGCCCCCATCCGTTGGCGTTGCTGCGGGCTGAATTGCGCAAACGGCGCTGCCGCAGTTCGCAGGAGCTGATGGGGGTCGAGCACGGGCGCAATGTCAGCGTCGCCGGGCTGGTCACCGGTCGGCAGCGCCCAGGCACCGCCAGCGGCGTGACCTTCGTGACCCTGGAAGATGAATTCGGCAACCTCAATGTGGTGGTCTGGCGCGACCTGGCCGAACGTCAACGCCAGGCCCTGGTGGGTTCGCGCCTGTTGAAAGTGGACGGGCGTTGGGAGGCCGTGGGCGAGGTGCGGCACCTGATTGCCGGGCGACTCACCGACCTGACGCCGTTGTTGGAAGGGATAAACGTGCGCAGTCGGGATTTCCACTGAGGCCAGTGGCGTGTGCAGCCATAAGCTCTCGCTGCACGATGTCTAGCCGCCTGTCCGGGCCGGTCTGAACCTTAAAAAGGGATATGGGTGGTCGACAAGACCTGGCGTAACCCCATGAACGACCGGATCTGGCGAACCCCAGGCAGGTAAAGCAATTGTTCCGCGTGCAGCCGGTTGAAACTGTTGCTGTCCTTGGTGCGTAGCAACATGAAATAGTCAAACTCTCCCGTCACCACATGGCATTCCATGCAGCCGGACACCTTCTGTGCGGCCGCCTCGAATGCGGCGAAAGACTCCGGTGTGGAGCGGTCCAGCACGACACCGATCAAGACCACCATTCCCGCATCCAGCGCTTCATTGTCCAGCAACGCGACAATGTCCTTGATCAGGCCGACCTGCTTGAGCCGCTCAACACGCCTGAGACAGGCCGGGGCGCTCAGTTTCACCTTCTGCGCAAGCGCCACATTGGAGATGGAAGCATCTCGCTGCAGGGTCTTGAGAATGGCGCGGTCGGTTCGATCCAGTGGCTGCGGCGTCGGGGCTGTATCGCCTGTCTTCTTGTGACTGTTTATTGCTTTCATGTGCAGTTCTGCGCAATTAACGTGTGTTTTATAGGTTTATCAATAAATTATGGTTCTTCAAACGATAAAAACTTGCAACACATATTTTCTGATTTTTTCTTAAGATTGAACCCATCGGAGCCCATCCTCAAAGCGCCCGCCATGCGGCCTTTGGTTGTCGGTCTGGCGCTTGGATATCCAATCATCAAGGAGCAAAGTCATGAACCTGAGTCGTTTCAAGCGTTACCCGTTGACCTTCGGTCCATCTCCCATCACGCCCTTGAAGCGCCTCAGCGAACACCTGGGTGGCAAGGTCGAGCTGTATGCCAAGCGTGAAGACTGCAACAGTGGCCTGGCTTTTGGCGGGAACAAGACACGCAAGCTCGAATACCTCATTCCCGAAGCGCTCGAGCAAGGCTGCGATACGCTGGTTTCCATTGGCGGCATCCAGTCGAACCAGACCCGTCAGGTCGCTGCAGTCGCCGCGCACCTGGGCATGAAATGCGTGTTGGTCCAGGAAAACTGGGTGAACTATTCCGACGCCGTGTATGACCGCGTCGGCAATATCGAGATGTCGCGGATCATGGGCGCAGACGTGCGGCTTGACGCAGCAGGCTTCGACATTGGCATTCGGCCAAGTTGGGAAAAAGCCATGAGCGATGTGGTGGAGCAGGGCGGCAAACCGTTTCCGATTCCGGCGGGGTGTTCCGAGCATCCCTTTGGCGGCCTCGGTTTCGTCGGCTTTGCCGAAGAAGTGCGACAGCAGGAAAAAGAATTGGGCTTCACATTTGACTACATCGTGGTCTGCTCGGTGACCGGCAGCACGCAGGCAGGCATGGTGGTCGGTTTCGCGGCTGACGGCCGTTCGAAGCATGTGATTGGTATCGATGCATCGGCCAAGCCGGAACAGACCAAGGCACAGATTCTGCGCATCGCTCGACACACGGCTGAGCTGGTGGAGTTGGGGCGCGAGATTACGGAGGAGGATGTGGTGCTCGATACCCGTTTCGCCTACCCGGAATATGGCTTGCCCAACGAAGGCACCCTGGAAGCCATCCGACTGTGCGGCAGCCTTGAAGGGGTGCTGACGGACCCGGTGTATGAGGGCAAATCAATGCACGGCATGATTGAAATGGTGCGTCGTGGTGAATTCCCCGAAGGTTCAAAAGTGCTCTACGCCCACTTGGGCGGCGCACCGGCGCTGAACGCCTACAGCTTCCTGTTCCGCAACGGCTGACGTAGTGAGCGGGCTTGCCCCGCGCTGGGGGCGAAGCCGCCCCAAAACCAGGCGCCCCAATTTCGCCTGGTACACCGCGGTGTTTCGATTAGGGCGGCTTCGCCCCCCAGCGCGGGGCAAGCCCGCTCACTACAGGTTATGTCGGGGGGGTACCACCATGCATGGGATATCGCAGTCTGCGCTCTGGGTGAAAGAACCGCTGGCGGAGAACGGGGTGGTCATCGTGACCAGCGCCGCATTGCCCACCTCCATGATTAACGCGCTACACAGGGCGATCGACGACTGGGACCAGGTTGCTTACCTGGTGGTCAAGCAAGCCGAGGTGTTTATGCTCGACTGGCTGCGGTTCGGGGCCGACCCGCTAGCGCCGGCGCCGGTCAGCACCTGCAGGGCCAGCCAACTGCTGCGCGGCGTGTCCAAAGGCTGCTTTTTATTGGCTGTGGAAGACAGCCCGGTACCCGCATTCACCTGGCTGGGATCCGTCTGCGGTCACCCACTGCGTGTCTTCCAACGTGGAGACGCAGGCTCCCAGGCAGCGATTGATAAACAGGTGGAAGAGATTTTATCGGTGACGCGCACGCTGGTGAAAAGCGTGTTGCAGGAACGTTGTTTCAGTTAGATAGAAAGGCCACGCCCATGAGCCGTTCCGGCGACTGTCGTTCCAACACCGTGAAGTGGATGCGTGAACCATCGAGCTGTACGCGCATCGTTGTTATCGTGGCCGCCATTGACAGTGATCATATTGACCTCATGCATCATGGCTTCAGCTGTTTTGACAATATCGCGCTGCTACAGGTTGAGGCTTCGGATATGAGGGCTGACAGGGGCGTGGAAGTACCCGTCGCGACGTGTGATTACCGCGTTGTGGTTTGCGGTGAACTGGATGCGTATCTGTTGGACTCACTTTCCATCGGCAACCCGAGTATCTACCGGATAGGCCAAGACTGCCGGGCCGAGCGTTCTGTGATTGAAGCGATAGAGCAGGTCAAGAAACTCGCCCGATTGAGCTATTCGCGCCTTGAAGCGTTACCCGACATGACAGGAGATGCCTGTGACCTCGTCCAATAGTTATGCCCAATGGCCGGGCCAGACCGCCGAAGATGCTCAAGAGATGGCCGAATGGCGTGACGCCTTGCTGTCGGTGATCGCCCATGGCGGCACGGCTCAGGCCAAGCAGATCCTCGACATGCTGGTGAATGTGGCAAGCGCCTCGGACATTGGTTGGCAGCCCAGCCATGGCACGCCCTACATCAATACCATCAGTGTCGAGCACCAGCCGGTATTTCCCGGGGACTTGGCCACCGAAGAGCGGCTGGCCTCGATCATGCGCTGGAACGCGTTGGCCATGGTTGCCAGGGCCAACCACGCCTATGGCGAATTGGGCGGTCATATCGCCAGTTATGCCAGCGCGGCGGATTTGTTCGAAGTGGGCTTCAACCATTTTTTCAAGGCGCGAACCGACAGTTTCGGTGGCGATCTGGTGTTCTATCAGCCGCACTCGGCGCCTGGGGTCTATGCGCGGGCGTTTCTTGAGGGACGCCTGGAAGAAAAGGATCTGCTGCACTACCGGCAAGAGATCGGCGCGCGTGCCAAGGGGGCCCGAGGTTTGTCGAGTTACCCGCATCCCTGGTTGATGCCGGACTTCTGGCAGTTTCCGACGGGCTCGATGGGCATTGGCCCGATCAGCTCGATCTACCAGGCGCGCTTCATGCGCTATCTGCAGCATCGAGGCCTGCAGGACACCGCCGGGCGCACCGTGTGGGGCGTGTTTGGCGACGGTGAAATGGATGAGCCGGAAAGCATGTCGGCCCTGACGGTGGCCGCCCGGGAAGGCCTGGACAATCTGGTCTGGGTGGTCAATTGCAACCTGCAACGGCTGGACGGGCCGGTGCGTGGCAATGGCCGCATCATCGACGAGTTGGAGGCATTGTTTGGCGGTGCTGGCTGGAACGTCATCAAACTGGTCTGGGGTTCCGACTGGGACGGTTTGTTTGCGCGCGATACGGAGGGGGCGCTGGTCAAGGCCTTGTCCGCTACCGTCGATGGGCAGTTCCAGACATTCGCGGCAAAAGACGGGCGCTTCAACCGTGAACATTTCTTCGGCCAGAACGAGGCCCTGGCGCAGTTGGCGCACGGCCTGAGCGATGAGCAGATCGACCGCCTGAAGCGCGGCGGTCACGACATGGTGAAAATCTTCGCGGCCTATGAAAGCGCACGGCGCGAAGGCAGGAAACCCACGGTGATCCTGGCGCAGACCAAGAAGGGCTACGGCATGGGCGATGCCGGGCAAGGCAGGATGACCGTGCACCAGCAGAAGAAGCTCGACCGCGAGGCGCTGATCGCGTTCCGCAACCGGTTCAACCTGCCGTTGACCGATGAACAGGCCGCTTCGTTGAGTTTCTTCAAACCCGCGCAAGACAGTGCTGAAATGCGCTATCTGCATGAGCGTCGCCGTGCATTGGGCGGATACATGCCATCGCGGTCTTCGGCTGGCCAATCATTGGCGGTGCCTGACATCGGCAGCTATGGCGGGTTTGCCATCAACGCCGAAGGCAAGGAAATGTCCACCACCATGGCGTTCGTGCGGATGCTCAGCGGCCTGCTGCGCGACAAGCAACTGGGCCCGCGCATCGTGCCGATCGTGGCGGATGAAGCGCGTACGTTCGGCATGGCCAGCCTGTTCAAGCAAATCGGCATCTACTCCAGCGTGGGCCAGCGCTATGAGCCGGAAGACATCGGTTCGATCCTGAGCTATCGAGAGGCGCTGGACGGCCAGATTCTCGAAGAGGGCATCAGCGAGGCCGGGGCGATCAGTTCCTGGGTCGCGGCGGCGACCAGCTATTCGGTGCATGGTTTGCCGATGCTGCCGTTTTACATTTATTACTCTATGTTCGGCTTCCAGCGCATCGGCGACCTGATCTGGGCGGCGGCGGATCAACGGGCCCGCGGCTTTCTGCTCGGGGCCACCGCCGGGCGCACGACGCTGGGCGGCGAAGGCCTGCAGCACCAGGACGGCAGCAGCCATCTGATGGCGGCCATGGTGCCCAATTGTCGTGCCTACGACCCGGCCTTTGCCGGTGAATTCGCGGTGATCCTGGACCACGGCATGCGTCAGATGCTGGAGCGTCAGGTGGACGAGTTTTACTACGTCACCTTGATGAACGAAAACTACCCGCAGCCGAGCCTTCCCGAAGGCGTCGAACAGGCGATTATCAAGGGCATGTACCTGTTTGCCCGGCATGAAGTCGAGCAGGCGCGTGGCAGTGTGCAGTTGCTGGGTTCCGGCGCGATCCTGCGCGAAGTGATTGCCGCCGCCGAGTTGCTGGCCAGCGATTGGGGGGTCGACAGCCAGGTGTGGAGCGTGACCAGCTTCACCGAATTGGCACGCGATGCGCGTGAAGTGGAACGCTGGAATCGGCTGCATCCAGGGCAACCTGCGCGCTGCAGCCATGTCCAGGCGTCACTCAACCAGGCTGCGCCGATTATCGCCTGCACCGACTACGTTCGCGCCTTGGCGCAGTTGATCGCCAGTTATCTCGATGCCCGCTACACGGTGCTCGGCACCGACGGATTTGGCCGCAGCGATACCCGCAGCCAGTTGCGCGGCTTTTTCGAAGTGGACCGCCACCAGATTGTCCTGAGTGCACTGACTGCCCTGGTGCACAAAGGACACCTCGACGCCAATGTGTGCGCCCAAGCCATTGAACGCTACGCGATTGACGTTGATGCGGTGGCCCCATGGGACGCCTGAAACCGGACAATCAAGCGTTATCGCCGACGGCCAGAATGGTCGCCACCAACGCCAGGGCGCGCGGCACCAGCGTGTCCAGTTCCAGGTATTCACGGTCGGTATGCACCTTGCCACCCACTGGCCCGAGACCGCACAGGGTGGGAATGCCCAGGCTGGCGGTGAACCCGGAGTCGGCACAACCGCCGGTGAATTCGCCTTCGACGCTGAACCCCAGCGCCCGTGCGTTTTGCTGGTAGAGGTGCAGCAGGCGTTCGCTGTGGCGTGCTTCCATGGGGAGAAAGGTGGTTGCCTGCGTGAGCACGGCGCGGGTGCCGGCGAGTTCTTCTTCGGCGACAATGGCCTGGATTTGGGTAAAAAGGCGATCCCAGTGCTTGAGTTCGATGAAGCGCACATCCAGCCGGGCGCTGGCGCCAGGCGCGACGGTGTTGCTGGAGGTGCCGCCGGCAATCAGGCCGACATTGGTGGTGATGCCTGCCGCGTAATCGGTCAGGGCATGCAGCTTGATGACCTTGCGCGCCAGGGCTTCGATGGCACTGGCGCCGTCGGCATGGTTGACCCCGGCATGCGCCGCGCGGCCGCTGACTTCGATGACCAGCGTGGCGCCGCCCTTGCGTGCGCTGACCACGTTGCCGCTGGCCCGGCCGGGTTCGGTATTGAGCACGGCACGTGCGCCACGCGCGGCTTTTTCGATGTGTAGCCTGGCGCTGCCGGAACCGATTTCTTCGTCACCGGTGTACAGAACCTGCACCGGGTAGGGCAGCTCACCGGCGCGTTTAAGGGCCTTGAGCGCGAAGCAATTGAGCACCAGGCCGCCTTTCATGTCGGCGACACCGGGGCCATAGGCGCGTTGGGCGTCGCGGCTGTAGCCGCGCGTCGTGGTGGTGCCCTTGGGGAACACCGTGTCGCGATGGCCCAGCAACAGTACCGGCCTGGCGGCCTTGCCGGAGACTTCGGCGAGTATCACGTCGCCAAAGTCGTCGACCGGCATGCGCGTGAGCAGGATGCCATCGGCTTCCAGCTCCGCCGCAAGCAGCGCGCCGACCGCGTCGACGCCCACCTTGTCATAGCTGTTGGAGTCGGTGTCCACGAGACGCTGCAGCAGCGCTTCCATGGCCTGGCGCTGGCCGGCCAGCCAGTCCAGCGCCTGTTGCGACGTGGCGCTCATTGTGCCTGCTCGCGCAAGTGATGTTCCTGGGTCAGGCGCGCCGCGTCATCGCCCAGGTCCCAGAACAGACCGGCCATGATTTGCAGGCTTTCCTTGACCACCGGCGCCAGCAAGTGCTCGTTCGGCGCATGTTGCGAGCAGGCCGGGTACGAGTGCGGCACCCACAAGGTAGGCAGGCCGAGCACATCCGCGAACACATCGTTGGGCAGCGAGCCGCCGAGGTTGGGCAGCAGCGCAGGTTTTTTGCCGGTGGTTTGTGTCAGGGAGCGCAGGGCCCAATCGACCCACGGGCTTTGCGGGTCGAGCCGCGTGGCATGCATCACGTCGATACGGCTTGGCTTGACCTCCACATTGCTGAAACCATGCGCATCCAGGTGAGCGCGCACCGCCGGGATAAAGGTTGTGTAGTCGCTGTTGACCACGAAGCGGATATGGCAATGGGCATTGGCTTTACCGGGGATCGCATGCACCGGAGCATCCGGGTTGCCGGTCTTGAAGGCGATGACATCGAGGGTGTTCCAGCCGAACACTTTTTCGCTCAGCGAGAGCTGCGGGTTACCCCAGTTGGCGTCGATTTCCGGATCGCCCGGCCCGCCACCCACGTCAATATCGGCCAGTGCCTGTCGAACCGGCTCGGGCAGTGTCTCGGGCTGCAGGCCGGCCACCTTCACCCGGCCCTGTGCATCGATCATGCTGGCGATGGCGTTGGCCAGGATGATGCCCGGGTTGGCCAGCAACCCGCCCCAGTTGCCGGAGTGATGGGCGCCTTCGCGCAAATTCACCGCCAGCTCGAAGTTGAACACCCCGCGCGAGCCGAGAAACAGAGTCGGGCGCGAGGCCGCCAGGCGTGGGCCGTCCGAAGCGATGAAAATATCCGCCGCGAGCGCTTCACGGTGCGCGGCACAGAACGCATTCAAACCCGGCGAGCCTTCTTCTTCGCCCATTTCCAGCAGCAGCTTGACGTTAAATCCCAGCTTGCCGCCGCGCGCCTTGAGGGTTTGCTCAAGCGCGGTCAGGTTGATCAGATGCTGGCCTTTGTTATCGGCGGTGCCACGCCCGTACCAGCGATCATCTTCTACTGTGACTTGCCACGGTGACAGGCCTTCGCGCCATTGGGCTTCATAGCCACGCACCACATCACCGTGGCCATAGCTGAGTAGCGTCGGCAGTTCCGGATGTTCGATGCGCGTGGCGATCATGAAGGGGCCACGCTCTGCGACCGGGTTGTCATGGATCGTGACGCAAAAGCCCATCGCCTCGACATGCGGGGTGATGAAGTCCCTGAGGTAGCGATACAACTCGGGCTGGCTGTCCGCTGCCTGGCTTTCGGTGTGCAAGGCCACGCTGCGTTCGAGCAGGCTGAAGAATGCGCCGTTGTCGAATTGCGCGGTGGTGTTGCTGATGGCCAATGAACGACTCATGAGTGGGCAAGCTCCAGTGTTTGGGCAGGACTGTCGTGAAGGTGGCAACGCACGTTGCCGCCGATAATGGAATCGCTGGCCGGGTAGGCTGTTTTGCACGGTGCGAAGCAACTCGGGCAGCGCGGGTGGAACGCGCAACCGGACGGCGGTGACATCGGGTTGGGAAAGGTGCCGTGCAGGCCGATATCGGGAATGCCCAGGCGTGGATCGGGCGTGAGCACCGAGTCCAGCAGCGCACGGGTATACGGGTGGCCGGGCTGGGCAAACAACGCTTCGCGCGTGCGCTCCTCGACGATGCGTCCCAGGTACATCACCGCCACCCGGTCGGCGAGATGTTCGATGACCGCGAGGTTGTGGCTGATCAGCAGGTAGGTCAGGCCGAATTCACGCTTGAGGTCTTGCAGCAGATTGAGAATCTGCGCCTGCACCGACACATCCAGCGCGGAGGTGGGCTCGTCGCAGATCAACACATCGGGGCGCATGATCAGCGCCCGTGCGATCGCGACGCGCTGGCGTTGACCACCGGAAAGCTGGCTCGGGTAGCTGTCGATCACGCGCTTGGGCAGGCCGACCACGTCGAGCATCGCTTCGGTCTTGCGGCGCCGCTCGGCGGGGGCGCCGATGTCATGTACGATCAGCGGCAGGGTAATGATCTCGCGCAGGGTCTTGCGTGGGTTCAACGAGGAATACGGGTCCTGGAATATCGGCTGGATGTGCCGCGACATTTGCTTGCGGTCAGTTGCCGCCAGATGTTTGCCATTGACCAGCACATCGCCGCTGGTGGGCGTCAGCAGACCGAGCAGTAGCTTTGCCAGGGTACTTTTTCCGCAACCGGACTCACCTACCAGGCCGAGGGTCTCGCCACGCATCAGGCGCAGGGACACGCCATCCACGGCTTTCAGGGTGGCGGCGGGTTTGAAAAAGCCCTGGTTGATCCGAAACTCACGACGGATGTCGCACAGCTCCAAAGCGATGTCTTTCTTCATGACCTTGCACGCTCCTGAAGGCGAATCGGTGCCGCGGCCGGTGCCGCAAACAGGCAGCGGGCCATGTGCCCGTCCTGTTCGACTTCGGGGACGTCTTGCCCGCACGCCGGTATCGCCTTGGCGCAACGATTGCGGAACGCACACCCGTGCTGCTCGCCTACCAGGCTGGGCACCAGGCCTGGAATCGAACCCAGCGCCTCACCCGGCCGGGTCTGGCCGGGGATTGGAATACTGGCCAGCAAGCCACGGGTATACGGATGCTGCGGGTTCTCGAACAGTTGCCGGGCAGGTGCGGTTTCGACGATTTCCCCGGCGTACATCACGGCGACCCGATCGGCGATCCGTGCCACCAGCCCAAGGTCGTGAGTAATGAAGATCACCGCCAGGCCGAACTCTTTCTGAATGTCGCGAATCAAGCGCAGGATCTGCGCTTGAATGGTCACGTCCAGGGCGGTGGTGGGTTCATCCGCGATGATCAGGTCCGGTTCGCACATCAACGCCATGGCAATGATCACCCGCTGGCGCAAGCCGCCGGACAGTTGATGCGGGTACTGGCGCAAGCGCTCGGTGGCATTGCTGATGCCGACTTTCTCCAGCATCTGCCCGGCGCGCACCAGGGCTTCCTTGCGTGACACCTTGCGATGCCGGGTCAGCACTTCGCTGAGCTGATCGCCAATGCTGTAGGCCGGGTTGAGCGACGTCATCGGTTCCTGGAAGATCATCGCCAGACGGTTGCCGCGCAAGTCGCACATATGCCGTTCGCTCTGGCCGATCATGTCGATACCGTCCAGCATCAGCCGCGACGCGGTGCGCGTGGCCTTGCGCGGCAACAGGTCCATCAGCGCCAGCGAGGTCAGGGATTTACCGCAGCCGGACTCCCCGACGATGCACAGCATTTCACCGCGCTCGACTTCAAAGTTCAGCCCACGCACGGCATGCAGCATGTCATCCGGCGTCGGGCTGTTGCCCATGGGGATATCCACGCGCAGGTTTTCTACATGGAGTAGTGCCATGTTCGGTGCCCTCTATTTGTTACGGCGTCTATCAGTTGCGCCCGTCGGGCAGGATCAGGTCGCGCAGGCCATCGCCGACCAGGTTGATGCCCAGCACTAGAATCATCAGGGCGACGCCGGGAATGGCGATAACCCAGGGGGAAAAGAACATGTAGGGTTTGCCTTCCGCGATCATCAAGCCCCAGGACGGCGTCGGCGGCTGCACGCCAACCCCGAGAAATGACAGCGCCGACTCCAGCAGGATCGCGTGGGCCATTTCCAGCGTTGCGACGACGATCAGCGCGCCGACCAGATTGGGCAAAATTTCGCTGACCAGAATGCGCAGGGTCGAGCAGCCAAGCGCCTGGGCCGACGCCACATATTCCGCGTCGCGAATCTGTTGCACCGACGCCCTGACCACCACGGCGAAGCGATCCCACAACAGGCAACCGAGCAGCACGATGACCACTTTCAGCGAGCCGCCCATCAGCGAGGCCGAGGCCAGCGCAACCATCACCACCGGCATCGCCAGCCGCGTGGTGATCAGGTAGCTGATAAACGCATCGACCTTGCCGCCGTAGTAGCCCGCCAACAACCCCATGACGGTGCCGATAAAGCCGGAAATAAGCGCTGCCGCAATGCCGATGAACAATGAAATCCGCGCGCCGTAGAGCAGGCGTGACAGGTAGTCGCGGCCCAGCTTGTCGGTGCCCAGGATGTACTCCCAGGTGCCATGGGCCATCCATACCGGCGGTTTCATCCGCAGCATCACGTCTTGCGCATACGGGTCATAAGGCGCCAGCCATGGCGCAAAGAGTGCGCCCACGAAGATAAGCAGTAGCAACGCCATGCCGATGGCAAAGCCACGGTGACGCAAGCTCTTGCCCAGCATTCGGCCCAGGCTGCTCGGGGGTGGCAGATAGTCGTTGATCGCGAGGGTAGTGGGGGTGCTCATGTCAGCCTCCTAGCGCACACGAATGCGCGGGTCGAGCAGTGCGTTGAGTACATCGGCCAGCAGAGTGAGGACGATGTAGATCACTGCAATGAGCAGGACCACCGCCTGTACCACCGGGAAGTCATCACGGGCGATGGCGTCCCAGGCGAGTTGCCCGATGCCTTGCAACGAGAACACGGTTTCGATCACCACCGAACCGCCGAGCATGAAGCCAAACTCCACCGCCGCCAGCGCGACGACCGGAATCAACGCGTTGCGCAGTGCATGCTTGAACAGCACGCGGGCAGGGCGCAGGCCCTTGGCGCGGGCGGTGCGGATGTAATCGGAGCCGAGCACATCGAGCATGCCCGCGCGCGTCAGGCGCATGATGGCCGGCGTCGCGTAGTAGCCCAGGGCAATGGCCGGCATGACGAAGTGCAGCAGGGTCGAATTGCCGGACACCGGCAGCCATTTGAGCGTCACCGCGAATACCACGATCAGCATCAGCGCAAACCAGAAGCTCGGCATGGCCTGGCCCAGTACCGCAATGCTCAGGGCCAGTCGATCAACCCAGGTGTCGCGCTTGACCGCGGCCAGCACGCCCAGTGGAATCGCCACCAGCAGGGCGATGCCCAGCGCCATGGCACCCAGCCCGAGCGTAATCGGCAAGCGGCTGGCGACGAGGTTGTAGACCGATTCCTGAAAGAAAAAAGAGTTGCCCAGGTCCAGCCTTACCAAATCGCCCAGCCAGTTGAAGTACTGGGTCGGCAGCGGTTTGTCCAAGCCGTATTGCACGCGGATCTGTTCAATCTGTTCGCTGCTGGCTTCCGGCCCGCCGATGGCGGTGGCCAAGTCGCCGGACAGATGCAACAGGGAGAAGCTGATCACCGATACGGTGATGGCAACGCAAATGGCGATGCCCAGGCGGCGCAGGAGGAATCCAAGCATGACGAGTTGCCTCATATCCAGTGGATGACGTTGAGGAGGTGTCCCGGCGCGGACGTGTCCACGCGCCACGACACCCTTCGATCAATCTGCCCGGTCGCGTATTACTTCCACGTGGCCTCGACGAAGCGCGGCAGTTCATCCGGGTAAGGCGTGAAATTCAGATCGGCGGTGTAGGCGTAGTTCATCGAATAGTTGAACAACGGCGCCCAGTACGCCTGTTCGCTGATGCGCTGCAAGGCCTTGCGGTAGTTGTCCTTGCGCACCTGCGGGTCGAGCGCGTTGTCAGCCGTCTGCAGCCAACCCTGGACCTGCGGGTCCTTGATGTTGTCGTCCGGGTTGCCCTTGAACCAGGTGCCGGCCGACGCCGACGTGTCGAGGATCGAAAACGAACCCCAGGCCTGAAACGACATAGGCACCTTGCCGCCACGTTGCTGATCGCGCAGGGCCGCGTACTTCAAGTAGCGCAGCTTGGCGTTGATGCCGACGGCACGCAGGTTGCCGATGATGGCTTCAACGTAGTCACGGTCGCGATAAGCGAAGATTTCGGTCTCGAAGCCATTGGGGTAACCGGCTTCGGCGAGCAGCGCCTTGGCCTTCGCCGGATCGTAGTCGTACACCGTGGCCGCGCTGGTATCGCAGCCGAACTGGGCTGGATAACAGGCCACCTGCAAGGGTTTGGCTTCGCCGCCCACCAATTGCGTGGCCAGTGCAGCGCGGTTGATCGCATGGTTGATGGCTTGGCGCACCTTGAGCTGCTTCATTGGCGAGTTTTCACTCGAGGTGCCCCGGGCATCAAGGATCAGGAAACCGATGCGCATGGTTTCGCCGCTGGTTACGGTCAGGTTCGGCATCCCTTTAAGGTCGACGGCCTGATCCGAGGTTACGCGCCACGTCCAGTCGACCCCATCGGTCATCAACTCGGCCAGGCGGGTTTCGGCATCCGGAATCACCCGGAATTTGAGGTGGGCGATATGGGGCTTGCCTTGTGGACTGTCCGCAAAATAGTCCTTGTTGATCGCCATGGTCACGCCTTCGCCCGCCACCACCGACACCGCTTTGTAAGGCCCGGTGCCTATCGGCTTGCGACTGAACTCGGCCAGGCCGACCTTCTCGAAGTACTGCTTGGGAAACATCGGAACGGCGTTGGAGAGGTATTCCAGTGCCGGAGGGAAAGGCTTCTTCAAATGCAGGCGAACGCTGTAGTCGCCGGTTTTTTCGGCGCTCTTGATCCAGTCCACGTTTTGCACGGTGACGACTTTAGCTTCGGGCGACACCACGTAATTGAGGGTGAACACCACGTCGTCGGCGGTAAACGCGTCGCCGTTGTGAAATTTCACGCCCTTGCGTAGCTCGAAGTCGAGGGTGGTGTCGTCGATCTGCTTCCAGGCGGAGGCCAACATGGGTTTGTATTCGCCGCTTTTGGGGTCGCGGTAAATCAGGTTGTCCCAGATCAGCCGGCCGAGAATCACCCCTTCGCGCAAGTCGTTGTGATAGGGGCTGATGTTTTCAGGTTCACTGTCGGAAGCGTAAACCAGGGTGTCGTTGGCTTTACCGGCGTGCGCCGCAAAGCTGCTGATGAGGCCTGTCAGCGCAATGCTGCAGGCGAAACCTTTGATGCCCATGCCGTCGTCTCCGTTGGCGAGAGTGGTTGAATCAAAGGGCAGCGGATCGCAAATGCGTGAAAGGAGGATGAGCAGGTCAGGTCATGTTTTTTTGGTCTGGACACGAATGTAGGGAAAGGCTATGAATGCCGCAAGAATAATATTTCGATACTTGCGTTGCCAAAAAGGCAACTCACGGAGGCGCCTATGCAGCTGTACGGTGTGCAGTCCACGGCACTGCGTTATTTCCTGGAAGTCGCGCGATGCGGGTCGGTCAGCGAAGCCTCGGAACGCTTGAATGTGGCCGCATCCGCCGTGAGCCGACAAATTTCCAAGCTTGAATTGGCGCTGGGTACGAGCCTGTTCGAGCGCCGTGCCCGAGGCATGGTGCTCAGCGAGGCGGGCGCGCGGCTGGCGGCCTATGCGCGCAAGTCGCAGCTTGAGGCAGAGCAGGTGGTGCTGGAAATTACCGAGCTGCATGGTCTGCAGCGCGGGCACGTGCATGTGGCCTGCTCGGAAGGCTTTGCACTGGAATATATGCCCCGAAACATCAGCGCGTTCCGGCGTGAGTACCAGGGTATTCATTTCACCCTGGAGGTCTGTGCGCCCGCGCAGGCGACCGAAAAGGTTCGTTCCGGCGAAGCCGACCTGGCGATGACCTTCAGCCTGACGCCGCAAAAGGAAATCAAGGTCGAGCACGTCCTGAGCGGGGCGATCTTTGCCGTGGTCGCCAATTCCCATCCCTTGGCCGGGCGTGAAGCGGTCAGCCTGGCCGAGCTGCAGCCCTGGCCCATTGCGCTGCCCAAGGCTGACACCACGATACGGCAACTGTTCGATATCTGTTGCGGTGTACAGGGGTTGCTGTTCGACCCGGTATTGACCACTAATTACGTTGCCGCGCTCTACAGCTTCGTGCGTGAAGAAGGGGTGATCAGCCTGGCCAGCGAAATGACCTTGCAAAAGCAGGTGGCGGACAAGGCCCTGCAATGCGTGCCGATTCTCGACGAAGGCATGCAGGCACGGCGCATTGAACTGCAGAGCATGGCGGGGCGCAATTTACCGGCGGCGGTTTGCGCGTTCAGGGATTTTCTGATTGCTGATCTGGTGAAGGCACAGCGTCATTGAAAACCGGCACCCTGTGGAGCCCATGAACGAGCAGTGCGTCTGCGTGATTTTCACTGGAGCCATTGGTTTTCCAAGGCGGTAATACCCTAATTCATACAATATGAAACCATCCGCGTCTGACGCGCTCCAAATTTGGCGACTGTCTTCCCCCGCGCAGAGTTTACTATGCAGTTTTTATCCAACCCTCACGGCTGTGAAGGCTGGGCCGGAGAAATGGCCCGGCGTATTCGCACGTTCGATTGGTCTGCCACTGACTTGGGCGCCATTGAAGACTGGTCCACCAGCTTGGCCTGTACCGTGCAGATGATGCTCGCTTCTCCCGTGCCGATGGTGATGCTGTGGGGCCGGGCGGGTTACATGATCTACAACGACAGTTACTCGGTATTCGCCGGCGGCCGACACCCCAAGCTGCTGGGTATGCCGGTCGAGCTGGGCTGGCCGGAAGTGGCTGACTTCAACCGGCACGTGGTCGATACCTGCCTGGCCGGCGGCACCTTGTCGTTCAACAACAAAGACCTGGTCCTGTCGCGCAACGGTAAGCCGGAAACCGTCTGGCTGGATCTGTATTACAGCCCCGTCGCTGGCGACGACCAGCGACCCGCCGGGGTGCTGGCGATTGTGGTGGAGACCACCGAACTGGTGAAATCCGAGCAGGTGCGCCAGGAGCTCACCCACAACCTCGAGCAGCGCGTGGCCGCGGAAGTGCAGGCGCGCTCTGCCGCCGAAGAGCAGTTGCGCCAGTCGCAGAAGCTCGAAGCCATCGGCGGCCTGACCGGCGGCGTGGCCCATGACTTCAATAATCTGCTGCAAGTGATCGCCGGCAACCTGCACCTGCTGGCCCGCCATGAACCGGAGAACGCCCAGGTGCAGCGGCGTGTCGCGGCCGCCATTGCGGCGGTGGAGCGCGGGTCCAAGTTATCCTCGCAACTGCTCGCGTTTGCCCGCCGCCAACCGCTGTCGCCGGCGGTGTACAACCCGCAACGCATCTACGCAGGCCTCGGTGAACTGTTGCAACGCGCGTTGGGGGAAACCATTCATATCGATGTGCAACTGCCCCAGGATTCCTGGTGCATCAATGTCGACCGCAACCAGTTGGAAAACGCACTGCTCAACCTGGCGATCAATGCCAGGGATGCCATGAAGGGCGAGGGCGTGATTCGTATCACCGGCGAGAACGTTATTCTCAACCCCGACGATTGCGCGGGTAAAAGCATCAAGCCCGGCGAGTACGTGCGCCTGGCGGTTATCGACACCGGCGTCGGCATGTCCGAGACCACCCTCAAGCGTGCGTTTGAACCCTTTTTCACCACCAAGCGCGAAGGCCATGGCACCGGCCTGGGCCTGAGCATGGTGTTCGGCTTTGTGCGTCAAAGCGGCGGCCATGTGGAGATGTGGAGCGAGGAGGGCAAAGGCTCGGTGGTGCAGATGTATTTCCCCCACAGCCTGGAGCCTGAATGCCTTGATGGGGATATAGACCACGTGCCCCCCAGCGGCGGCCAGGAAACCATCCTGGTGGTCGAGGACAATGAAGGCGTACGCCTGACCGTGGTGGAGCTGCTCGAACAATCCGGCTACACCGTACTCACGGCCGAAGACGGCGACCAGGCCATGCTCAAACTGCAAGAGGGTTTGCATCCGGAACTGATCTTCACTGACGTGGTGATGCCCGGCCGCATCAAGAGTACCGACCTGGCTGACTGGGCCCGCCAGCAAACGCCGCCGGTGCCGGTGCTGTTCACTTCGGGCCATACCCGCGACATCCTTTCCAGCAACCATTTGCTGACCCCCGATATTCATCTGCTGAGCAAGCCCTACAGCCCCGAAGCCCTGACGCAACGGGTGCGCAGCGTGCTCACCGCCCGACAAGGTTGTCCATGACTTCACAGCGCAACATCCCGCCGATCACCGCCCAATCAACCGGCTTCGTCCGCGTGCGTGGCGCCCGCGAACACAACCTGCGCAATGTCGACGTGGATATCCCGCGCGACGCCCTGGTGGTGTTTACCGGCGTATCGGGTTCCGGCAAGTCGTCACTGGCGTTTTCCACGGTGTACGCCGAGGCCCAGCGGCGCTATTTCGAGTCGGTGGCGCCGTATGCGCGACGGTTGATCGACCAGGTCGGCGTGCCGGATGTGGACAGCATCGAAGGTCTGCCGCCCGCCGTGGCTCTGCAACAGCAGCGCGGTACGCCGAGCGCGCGCTCGTCGGTGGGTAGCGTTACCACGCTGTCGAGCCTGGTTCGCATGCTGTATTCCCGCGCCGGCAGTTACCCGCCGGGCCAGGCGATGCTGTATGCCGAGGATTTTTCGCCGAACCTGCCCCAGGGCGCCTGCCCGCAATGCCACGGTCTGGGGCGCGTGTATGAAGTGACCGAGGCGCTGATGGTGCCGGATCCTTCCCTGACGATTCGCCAGCGCGCGGTGGCGGCCTGGCCGTTGGCGTGGCAGGGGCAGAACCTGCGCGACATCCTGGTGACCCTGGGCTATGACGTGGATATTCCGTGGCGCGACCTGCCGAAAAAGCAGCGCGACTGGATCCTGTTCACCGACGAAACCCCGACCGTCCCGGTGTATGCCGGCTTCACCCCGGCGCAGACTCGCGATGCGCTGAAGCGCAAGCTGGAGCCCAGTTACCAGGGCACCTTCAGTGGTGCGCGGCGCTACATCCTGCACACCTTCAGCCACACCCAGAGCGCGCTGATGAAAAAGCGCGTCTCGCAGTTCATGCAGGGCAGCGCCTGCCCGTTGTGCGAGGGCAAGCGCCTGACCAAGGCCGCGCTGTCGGTGAAGTTTGCCGGGGTGGATATCGGCGAGTTGTCGCAACTGTCGCTGGCGCAATTGGCCGAGTTGCTGCGCCCGGTGGCGGCCGGGCAGGACAAGATGAAACTGTCGGTGGAAAAACGCCTGGCGGCGCAGCGCATTGCCCAGGACCTGCTGGAGCGGGTCAGCACCTTGACCGAGCTGGGCTTGGGGTATCTGTCCCTGGAGCGCAGTACACCGACCTTGTCGTCCGGCGAGTTGCAGCGGCTGCGCCTGGCCACGCAACTGGGCTCGCAGCTGTTCGGCGTGATCTATGTGCTGGACGAACCGTCGGCGGGCCTGCATCCGGCGGACGGCGAGGCGCTGTTCACCGCGCTGGAGCGTTTGAAAGCGGCGGGCAACTCATTGTTTGTGGTGGAACACGACCTGGAAACCATGCGCCGCGCCGACTGGCTGATCGATGTCGGCCCGGCCGCCGGCGAACATGGCGGGCAAGTGTTGTACAGCGGGCCGCCGGCCGGCCTGGCACAGGTGCAGGCGTCACAGACCCGTGAATATCTGTTCGCCGAAAAGCGCGTGTCGAACCCGCTGCGCCGCACGCCTTCCGGCTGGCTGAAACTGGAAGGCGTGACGCGCAATAACCTTAAGGACTTGACTGTGGATTTCCCGTTGGGCTGCTTTACGGCGGTCACCGGCATTTCCGGTTCGGGCAAGTCCAGCCTGGTCAGCCAGGCGCTGCTGGAACTGGTGAGCAGCGGCCTGGGGCGGGCAGTGGAAAACGACGAAGAGCCGAGCCTGGAAGACGACGTGCCGCAAACCAGCGGCGGGCGCATCGGCGCGGGCCTTGAGCAGGTCCGCCGCCTGGTCCAGGTGGACCAGAAACCCATCGGCCGCACCCCGCGCTCCAACCTGGCGACCTATACCGGTCTGTTCGACAACGTGCGCAAACTGTTCGCGGCCACGCCGGCCGCGAAAAAGCGCGGTTACGACGCCGGGCAGTTTTCGTTCAACGTCGCCAAGGGCCGCTGCCCGAACTGTGAAGGCGAGGGGTTTGTCAGTGTCGAGCTGCTGTTCATGCCCAGCGTCTATGCGCCATGCCCGACCTGTCACGGGGCGCGCTACAACCCCGAGACCCTGGCGATCAAATGGCAAGGCTTGAGCATCGCCCAGGTGTTGGGCCTGACGGTGGAGCAGGCGGTCGAGGTGTTCGCCGAACAACCGGGTGTATTGCGTGCATTGCAGGTGCTGCGCGATATCGGTCTGGGCTACCTGCGGCTGGGGCAGCCGGCCACCGAACTGTCCGGCGGCGAAGCGCAGCGCATCAAACTGGCGACCGAGTTGCAACGCAATGCGCGGGGCGCCACGTTGTACGTGTTGGATGAGCCTACCACCGGCTTGCATCCACGGGATGTCGACCGCTTGCTCAGCCAGTTGAATCACTTGGTGGAGGCGGGGCATACGGTGGTTGTGGTGGAGCATGAAATGCGCGTGGTGGCGCAGAGTGATTGGGTGATTGATATCGGGCCGGGGGCGGGGGACCTGGGCGGGACGGTGGTGGCTTGCGGCACGCCGCAAAAGGTCGCCAAGAGCAAGGCCAGCCGTACGGCGCCATTTCTTGCCAGGGAGCTGATCTAGCCCCCGAAGAAGATCAACTGTGGGAGCGGGCTTGCTCGCGAAGGCGGCGGTTCAGTCAGCAGATGCATTGACTGACACACCGCCTTCGCGAGCAAGCCCGCTCCCACATTTTGCTCAACGCTCAGCCAGTTGGATTTGCGCCTTGGCCTGCTTCACCACATTCTCCACCGTAAACCCGAACTTCTCCTGCAACTTGGCCAGCGGCGCCGACGCGCCAAAGCTGTTCATCACCACCTTGGCCCCGGTCTGCCCCACATACCGATCCCAACCCAGCGGCCCGGCCTGTTCCACCACCACCCGGGCTCTCACCGCAGGCGGTAAGACACTGTCGCGATAAGCCTGGTCCTGATCTTCAAACAGCTCCCAGCTGGGCATGGAGACAACCTGCGCGGCAATCCCTTCGCTTTTGAGTTGTTCATAAGCCGCCACCGCAAGGCTGACTTCGCTGCCGGTCGCCAACAGGATCACCTGAGGCTCATCCGCGCCCGCCAGCACATAAGCGCCTTTGGCCGCGCCGGTGGCGGGCGCATATTGGGTGCGGTCCAAGGTCGGCAACGGCTGACGCGACAACACCACGCAACTGGGCCGATGGGTCTGCGCCAGGGCCACTTTCCACAGCTCCAGGGTTTCATTTGCATCGCCCGGGCGCAGGGTCAGCAACCCCGGTGTGGCGCGCAACTGTGTGAGGTGCTCGATCGGCTGGTGCGTCGGCCCATCCTCACCCACGCCAATCGAGTCATGGGTGAACACAAATATCACCGGCAACTCCATGATCGCCGCCAGGCGGATCGGCGGTTTCATGTAGTCGCTGAACACCAGGAATGTCGAGGTGTACGGGCGCAGATAGGACAGCGCCATTCCATTGGCAATCGCGCCCATGGCATGTTCGCGGATGCCGAAGTGCAGGTTGCGCCCACTGTAGTCGTCGGCACTGAAACGCCCGGCACCGTCGAAGGTGAGGTTGGTCTTGGTCGAAGGCGACAAGTCCGCCGAACCGCCGAGCAGCCAGGGTATCTGCCGGGCGAACGCATTCAGCACTTCGCCACCGGCGGCGCGGCTGGCCACGCCCTTGGCATCACTGTCGAAGTGAGGCAGATCGCTTTGCCATTGCTCGGGCATTTCCCCGGCACGCATGCGCCGCAGTTCGTCGGCCAGCTGCGGCCGGTCGTGCTCAAGCTGCGACAGCTGCTGCTGCCAGGCGTCATACAACGGCTGGCTGCGTTCCAGCAGCGCCTCTTGCAATACGCTGCGGGCTTCGTCGGGCACCAGGAAGCTCGAATCCTGCGGCCAGCCGTAAGCGGCCTTGGTCAGGCGGATTTCGTCATCGCCCAGTGGCTCGCCATGGGCGGCGGCGGTGTTGTGTTTGTGCGGCGAGCCGTAGCCGATCACGCTGTCGACCACGATCAGGGTCGGTGCGCCGGTGTTTGCCTGGAAGGTCTCCAGCGCCGTGCTCAAGGCCTGCAAATCGTTCGCGTCGGTGACGTGCAAGGTGTGCCAGCCGTACGCCTGGAAACGCTTGATCACGTCCTCGCTGTAGGCCAGTTCGGTGTGGCCTTCGATGCTGATGGTGTTGTTGTCGTAGATCCAGCACAGGTTTTCAAGCTTGAGATGCCCGGCCATCGACGCGGCTTCGCTGCTGATGCCTTCCATCATGTCGCCGTCGCCGCACAGGGTGTAGACGTTGTAGTCGAACAGCACCTTGCCATCGCGATTGAAACGCTGGCCCAGCCAACGCTCGGCCATCGCCATGCCGACGCTGTTGGCACAGCCTTGGCCGAGTGGGCCGGTGGTGGTCTCGACGCCGGTGGTCATGCGGTATTCGGGGTGGCCCGGGGTTTTCGAGTCGGCCTGCCGGAACTGCTTGATATCGTCCAGGCTGATCGCCGGCTGGCCGGAGCGCTTGCCATGGGCGTCGATCTCGACCACGCCGGCCAGGTGCAGCAGCGAATACAGCAGCATCGACGCATGCCCCACCGACAACACAAAACGGTCGCGGTTGGGCCAGTCGGGATGTTCCGGGTGGTAGCGCAGGAAGCGGCTCCACAAGGTATAGCCCACCGGCGCCAGGCCCATGGGCGTGCCCGGATGCCCGGAATTGGCCTTCTGCACGGCGTCCATGGCCAGGGTGCGAATCGTGTTGATGCATTGGGTGTCGACTGCGGTGGCGGCATGCGTCATGAAACCGGTCTCCCTCGAATGGCTATCTAGAGTGGAGGGCAGGGCGGCGCAAAGGTTTGATCCAAACGCCCGCGCTGCGACGAACGGGGATGAATCGACCCCGCACATGACAAGACCCCCCGCAATGGTCTAGCTTCTAGGGCGTAAGCCATAGATCAACTGCGGAGGTACGCCATGCCAGTGAAACACGACCTGTATCAGGACTTGGGATTGAGCAAGGAAGCCGTTCACGAACGCAGGGCGGGCGACAAACGCCTGGACTCGCTTCTCACTCAATACGACGCCGCCGACGGGGAGGTGCTGAAGGCGGAATCGGCAAGCGCCAGCGATGAGAATGTGGAAAAACTGAAGAAGAAACGGCTGTTGATCAAAGACGAAATAGTCGCGAAGTTGGGTTAATCGCAAAGGACGATTGCAGGAGCAGGCGTCCCTTTGCTCCTGCAACGCTATCGATATCATTTCATCCCAGTAGCGCCCGCGTGCATTCATCCATGGAGCGCTGCTGCGTCTCGCCATACAGCTTCAATTCATCCACGGTCCGACGCCCCAGCGCCTGTTCAAACTCGGCCTTGTTCGCGTTGGCCGCGTAGTGGCTCTGCGCGGCATCCCCCAGGTTCGACTGGAAAATCCCCGCCGCGCTCACCGGCAGGAAATCCTCATACACCAACGGTTCCACATCGATGTGACCGGCCGCGATCAGTGCGTCCAGGGTGCGCGGTTGATCGGCGCTGCCCCGCGCGGCCAGGCCTTGCTCGGTGGCGAAGTAGCGGTAATACGCCAGGCCCTGTTCACGCATCTGCGCGTGGTTGTCCGGGAAGGCCTGGAAGTGGTGTTCCATCAATTGCGTATACCGTGCGGCGTTGCCCTCATTGGGGAAGGCGCCCAGTTCATCGCGCGCGGCGTTCAGCAAGCTGTCGTACAGCGCGCGGCCCTTGGGCGTGAGCGCGACACCGCGTTGTTCGATTTCGCCAAAGCGCGCGCTGTGGCTGCCTTGGGCATCGGAGAAGGCGATGGCTTCGTCGAGGGCCTTGAAGCTGGTCTGGCGCAGCAGGATCGGGCAATGGCGGCGCGGTGGGCCTTCGATCACGGCCTTGGGCGTGATGCCTTTGCCGGGCATGGCGGCCTGGACCTGGTCAATGTCCAGGGTGCGTGGGGTCAGGTGGTTGATATGCGGACCCTTGAAGGCCACCACGTCGGCGATCAGGCGGTGCTGGTCGCTCAACTGCCGGTACTGCGCACCCGTGACCGTGGCGCTGGGGTGCCAGCGAAAGGTTTCCAGGGCCTGGCGCACGAATTCATCGGCATCCACGGCGTTGAGGCCGCCGTCCTTTTCCGCTTGTTCGATCAGCGCGAGAGCGCCGGGGGTGAAGATCGAGCGCTTGGCCAGGGCGGTTTCGGCGAAGGCGCGCAGCTCGGGGTTCTCGATCAGCTCCAGGCGTAGCAACGAAGTGAATACGCGGAACGGGCTGGTTTGCAGCGCCTGTTCGTGCACCGCGCGAAACGCTGTGGAGTGCACGGGCACGCCGGCCGGCGTCAGGTCGTAATAGCCCACCGGCTGCATGCCCATCACCGCAAACAGGCGGCTGATGGTCGCCAGTTCCGCGGCGGTACCCAGGCGGATGGCGCCGTGGCGTTCCATGTCCAGGCGCCGGATTTCGCCGGTGCGTCGCAGCTGTTGCGCCAGCAGCGGCTCGGTGTCGAGCACGCGGGTATTGGTCTCGACCACCAGTTCCATCAACGCGCCGTACAGGGGGACCTCTTCTCGGTACATATCGGACATGGCCCTGGAAAAGCCCTTGCGGATCTCGTCCGGGCTGACATGTGCGGTGGCGTGCATAGAAAAATTCCTGATGGCGACGGCGATGGAAAAAGCCTTTGCCTGAGTTTGTTGAGCCAGAGGCTTGCTTGCAAACGAAGAATCCTCAGGACTTCATTCTGCAAATGAATGAAATGACCGGGATATGACAAAACAGCCCGCCTGATCTTCAACTACACCTACGCCCTCTTCCAAAGCTTCATGTGCAACCGGGCGTCATTGGGCTCTACACTGCCGCTCACCCGGTAGGCGATGGAGGACCCGATGACGGCCACACCCGACACCCGACTGCTTGAGACCACCGAAGGCCAGCGCCTGGCGATGCCGCAGGTCGAACGCTGGCGCGAGTGGGGCCCTTACCTGAGTGAACGCCAATGGGGCACGGTGCGCGAAGACTACAGCGCCGACGGCGACGCCTGGGCCTACTTCCCCCATGAGCATGCACGCAGTCGCGCCTACCGCTGGGGCGAGGATGGCCTGGCCGGTTTCAGCGACAAGGCGCAACGCTGGTGCCTGGGCCTGGCCCTGTGGAACGAGCGTGACGCGATCATCAAGGAGCGCCTGTTCGGCCTCAATAACGCCGAAGGCAATCACGGCGAGGACGTCAAGGAACTGTACTTTTTCGTCGACGGCGTACCGAGCCATGCCTACATGCGCATGCTCTACAAATACCCCCACGCGGCCTTTCCCTACGACGACTTGACCGGCGAGAACGCGCGCCGCGGCCTGGAGGATGCCGAGTACGAGATTCTCGACACCGGGGTGTTCGAAGACAACCGCTACTGCGATGTCAGCGTCGAATACGCCAAGCATCAGCCCGATGACATTTTCATGCGCGTCACCGTGCACAACCGTTCGGACCAGCCGACGCGTTTGCAGGTGCTGCCCCAGTTGTGGGCACGCAATGACTGGAGCTGGACTTTCGATGCGCCCAAGCCGCAACTGAAGATGGACGCAGACCAGGTCCTGGCGTGCCATCCCGAACTGCCTGACCGTCATCTCAGCGCCTGGGGCCAGGGCGGGGTGGAGTGGTTGTTCTGCGAAAACGAAAGCAACGTGCCCAGGATGGATGGGCAGCCGGCGCCAGGCCCGTTCAAGGACGGGATCAATGATTACGTGGTCGAGGGAATTGAATCGGCGATTCGCCGTGACCTCGGTACCAAAGTCGCGGCGCGTTTCATCCTCGAGCTGGCGGGCCTGGAAAGCAAAACCCTCTACCTGCGTTTTGCCCCGATGGGTGCGCCTCGGGTCAGCGCCCGGCGCCTGTTCGAACAGCGCCGCCAGGAGGCCGACGACTTCTACGCCGCCCTGCAATACGGCATTGTCGACGACGATGCGCGCAACGTGCAGCGCCAGGCGTTGGCCGGTTTGCTATGGTCCAAGCAGCTGTACTATTTCGACGTCAACCAATGGCTCGACGGCGACCCGGCACAACCCGCACCGCCGCCCGAGCGCCTGCACAGCCGCAACACCCATTGGCGGCACTTGTCGAATTTCGACATCCTTTCCATGCCCGACACCTGGGAATATCCGTGGTACGCCTCGTGGGACCAAGGCTTCCAGGCGGTGGCCATTGCGCTGATCGACCCGCACTACGCCAAGCAACAGCTGCTGTTGCTGGTGAAAGATCGCTTCATGCACCCCAACGGCCAGTTGCCAGCCTATGAATGGCGCTTCGATGACGCCAACCCGCCCGTACACGCCTGGGCCAGTTGGCGGGTGTACCAGCAGGACAAGGCGTTGACCGGCGTAGGCGATATGGATTTCCTTGAGCGGATATTCCACAAACTGCTGTTGAATTTTTCCTGGTGGGTCAACCGCAAGGATGCCGAGGGGCGCAACCTGTTCCAAGGCGGTTTCCTGGGGTTGGACAATATCGCCGTGTTCGACCGCTCGGCCGCGTTGCCGCCGGGTTACCAGCTGGACCAGGCCGACGGCACGGCATGGGTCGCCGCCTACGCGCTGGACTTGATGCGCATCGGCTTGGAGCTGGCCAGGCGCAACGTGGTCTACGTCGACATCGCGGTGAAGTTCTTCGAACATTTCCTGTATATCGCCGGGGCCATCAACCGTGTCGATGACAGCGCCGAAGGCCTGTGGGATGAGCAGGATCTGTTCTTCTATGACGTGTTGCACCGGCCCGACGGCCAGAACGAGCCCGTGCGCCTGCGCTCCATTGTCGGCCTGATGCCGCTGTTCGCCGTGCTGGTGCTGGAACAGCGCGAGCATGAAGGCCTGGAGGGACTGCGCGAGCGTCTGTTGGGGTTCATGCAGCACCGGCCCGACCTGGCCAAGCTGGTCTCACGCTGGAATGAGCCTGGGCAGGGCAATCGCCTGCTGTTGGCATTGTTGCGCGGCGAGCGTACCAAGGACCTGCTGCGGCGCATGCTCGATGAAAGCGAGTTCTTGTCCACCTTTGGCGTGCGCTCCCTGTCCAAGGCCTTCGCCGAACAACCCCTGGCGCTGAAAATGAACGGCGACACCCTCAGCGCGTGCTACCGACCGGGGGAGTCCGACTCGCGCCTGTACGGCGGCAACTCCAACTGGCGCGGGCCCTTGTGGATGCCGGTCAACTATATGTTGATTGAATCGCTGCGCGAATTTCACCGCTACTATGCCGATAACTTTTCGGTGGAGTACCCGACGGGCAATGGTTATCTGTCATCCCTGGAGGAAGTGGCCGACAGCCTGAGTCAGCGGCTGACCGGGTTGTTCCTGCGCGATGAAAATGGCCTGCGCCCGTCAATGGCGGGGTATGCGCAGTTGGAGGCGGATCCGGCGAGTCGGGATCTGCTGTTGTTCCATGAATACTTTCATGGCGAGACGGGACGTGGGCTGGGCGCGTCGCACCAGACCGGCTGGAGTGCGTTGGTGGCGTTGTTGCTGCAGCCAAAAACCTAGGCAACACCGCAGACTAAATGTGGGAGCGGGCTTGCTCGCGAATGCAGTAGGCCTGTCGACAACTCTATCGACTGACACTGCGCATTCGCGAGCAAGCCCGCTCCCACAGTTAAATTGCAGCGTACTCAGGAAGGGAACAACTCGCTCAGCTTCATGGCCAGCATCATGTCGCCTTCGGTACGCAGCTTGCCGCCCATGAACGCCTGCATGCCGTCGGTGGAGCCGTCGACGATGCCTTCCAGGGTTTCGCTGTCCATGACCAGGGTCACTTGGGCGTCCGGGTTTTCGCCTTCCTGCAGCGAGCAGGTCTTGTCCTTGACGACCAGGGAGAAGTTCTTGGTGTCGTCGATGCGGAAACCGAACACCAGGTCCAAGCCTTCGGCAGCGCTTGGGTTGAATTTGGCTTTCATTGCTTCTACAGCTTTGGCTACGTCAGTCATGGTTTCGATCCTTTTGGGTGGAGTCCAGTGACCTTGGGGTCACGGTTGGCCGCGGTTCATCGGTAGGTGATGAGCTGCGGCGCCTTCAACAGTTGCAAGTGGGTATGGCTGTTGAAGGAAGCCAGTGCCACCTCGCGACCGCGGAATTTCAGCTGGTTGAGCGAGGTGTTAACAATCTGCCAGTTCAGTTCGAAGGCCTGGGCGGCGGGCATTCGGGTAATCAGGTGGAGCAGGGCGGTGATGGTACCGCCGGAGGTGAACACCGCGATTTTCTGTGTGTTGTTCGCCGCTTCGAGAAGGCGTTGCAGGCCACCCTGGACACGTTCCACGAACCCCAACCAGCTTTCCAGCCCCGGCGGGTCGTAGGTACCGGCCAGCCAGCGCGCGACGATCAGGGCGAAGATGCGCTGGAATTCGCTGCGGTTCTGCGCGGCATTGCGCAGAATCTCCAGGGCTTCGGGTTCGGTGGTGAGCAGGTCGGGGAGCAGGGCGCGGATGATCGCGTCGGCATCGAATTCATTGAAGGCGCTGTCGGTTTCAAGCAAGGGTACCGGCAGGCCGAGGGCGCTGTATTGGTCGAAGGTGGCGGTGGCGGTGTGCTGCTGGCGACGCAGGTCGCCGGCCACGCAGCGGTCGAACACCAGGCCCAGGTCCGCCAGGTGACGACCGAGCACTTGCGCTTGCTCCACGCCGACGGGCGACAGGACGTCATAGTCGTCTGCACCGAACGAGGCCTGGCCATGTCGAATCAAATAGATGCTGCCCACGTCCGTTCACCCGGTACGTTGAAAGTCAGGCGAGGTTATGGGGATGCCTTCAAGCTGTCAATGAAAAAACATACGCTTGTTTTAAAAGCCTGTTGGAGGCCGGCTTGCTGGCGGTTTGATCACTGGCCCGAACGCGGCCCCGTCGGTATGCTTGGGCCATTGCGCGCCTGGCGCACATCAAAATCATTGTCCTGAATAGAGAGAAATATGGATTTCCTGGCCGAATATGCGAGCTTTTTAGCAAAGACCGTCACCCTGGTGGTCGCTATTCTGGTGGTCCTGATCAGCTTCGCGGCGCTGCGCAGCAAAGGCCGTCGCAAATCCGCCGGCCAATTGCAGGTCAGCAAGCTTAATGACTTTTACAAGGGCCTGCGTGAACGCCTGGAATCGAGCCTGCTCGACAAGGACCAGCTCAAAGCCCTGCGCAAGTCTGAAGGCAAGGCCGAAAAGAAGAAGGGCAAGGCGAAAGCCGAGGCCAAGCCACGGGTGTTTGTGTTGGATTTCGACGGCGATATCAAGGCCTCGGCCACTGAGAGCCTGCGCCATGAAATCACCGCCTTGCTGAGCCTGGCCACACCAAAAGACGAAGTGGTGCTGCGCCTGGAAAGCGGCGGCGGCATGGTCCACAGCTACGGCCTGGCGTCTTCGCAACTGGCGCGTATCCGCCAGGCGGGCGTACCGTTGACCGTGTGCATCGACAAGGTGGCGGCCAGCGGCGGCTACATGATGGCCTGCATTGGCGAGAAGATCATCAGCGCGCCGTTCGCCATCTTGGGCTCCATCGGCGTGGTCGCGCAGTTGCCCAACGTCAACCGCCTGCTGAAAAAACACGACATCGACTTCGAAGTGCTGACCGCCGGTGAGTACAAGCGCACCCTCACGGTGTTTGGTGAAAACACCGAGAAAGGCCGCGAGAAGTTCCAGGAAGACCTGGACATCACCCATCAACTGTTCAAGAACTTCGTCTCGCGTTATCGCCCGCAGCTGGCAATCGATGAGGTAGCGACCGGAGAAGTGTGGCTGGGTGTTGCAGCGCTCGACAAGCAACTGGTCGATGAGCTGCAAACCAGCGACGAGTACCTGGCTACCAAGGCCAAGACCGCTGAGGTGTTCCACCTGCATTATGCCGAGCGCAAGAGCTTGCAGGAGCGTGTGGGCCTGGCGGCCAGCGGCTCGGTGGACCGGGTGCTGCTGACCTGGTGGAGCCGGTTGACCCAGCAGCGGTTCTGGTAACCAGAAAATGCAGGTGGTCCCACATTTGTTTTGCGGCGGTATCAGGGTTCGAGTACGACCTTGAGCGACTTATCGCCGCGCTCCATTACCGCGAACGCTTCCTTGAAGTCCGCCAGGGCGAATTTGTGGGTGACCACGTCGCGCATGTCGATCTTGCGGTTGCCGATGAAGTCGATGGCGCGCGGGTACATGTATGGGCCTAGGTGCGAACCGAGTACATCCAGCTCTTTGCGGTCGCCAATGATCGACCAGTCCACCGTGGCCTCGTCATTGAATACGCTGAACTCGACGAAGCGCCCCAGCTTGCGCAGCATCGCCAGGCCCTGGTTCACCGCCTTGTGGTGGCCGGTGGCTTCGATGTAGATGTCGCAACCGTAACCGTCGGTGATTGCGCGAATCTTCGCCAGCACGTCGACTTCGGCCGGGTTCCACACTTCGTCGGCACCCATGCGCAGGGCGAGGGCGGCGCGTTCGGGTTTCATGTCCAGCACGATCAGCTTCTTCGGATTGCGCATGCGCACCGCACCAATGATGCCCAGGCCCAGCGTGCCGGCACCGGCAACCACCACCACGTCGTCAAAATCCACATTGGCGCGCTCGGCGGCGTGCAGTGAGCAGGCCAGCGGCTCGATCAGGATGGCTTCGTCCGGCGCGATGGAATCCGGGACTTTATGCACGATGCCTTCCTTGGTGAAGATCATGTACTGGGCCATGGCGCCCTGCACATTGTTCTGGAAGCCATACAGATCGTGTTTCTGGCACATCCAGTACTGGCCATGGTTGCAGAAGCGGCAGCCCCAGCACGGTACGATCTGCTCGGAAATCACCCGGTCACCGACCTTCACCCCGCGTTTTTCCGCGCCGGGGCCTAATGCGACCACGCGACACACAAATTCATGGCCGGGAATCATCGGCGGTTTCACGTAGCGCGGTTGCTCGGCGTCGCCCCAGAACGAGGGCGCGCCGCGATAAGTCTTGATGTCGCCCATGCAGATCCCACACAGCTCGACCTTGGTAAGAATCTCCTCGGGGCCGGGCGTGGGCACATCGACGGTTTCCAGGCGATAGTCTTCCGGGCCGTAACAGACCACGGCCTGCATGGTTTTCGGGATGACCGGGGACAGTTGATCTTGTGGGCGTTCGGTAACGGTGGACATGGCAGACCTCGCAGCATGATGAACTCATCGCTCCTGCGCAGGCACGGGAGCGATCAACCGGCAACGGTTTACTTGGCGCCGCTGACTTGCTTGTAAAGCGCGTCGGCGTTGGCGTTGGTCACCGGCACCCAGGGCAGGATGTAGTTCTTGGTGGTGCCATCACCCCATTTCACGTCCTTGGCGTAGCGCTGCCAGATCACCGATTGCGGCTTGTAGTCGCTGCCGGCCAGCGCGCGCAGGGCCACGTCCAGTGCGCCTTGGGATTGGGCCTGGGCGTCTTGCAGGAAGGTGGTGACTTCGTCTTTTTTGGCCGCCTGGATCGCATCCGGCATGCCGTCGATGGACGTGACCGGCACGTCTTTGGCGGTCAAGCCGTGGGATTTCAGTGCCTGTATGGCACCGAGCGCCATGTCGTCGTTCTGCGCGATCACGCCGTTGATGCCTTTGGGGTGGGCGTTCAGCCAGTCTTCAGTCAGCGTCATGGCCTGGGCGCGGTCCCAGTTGGCGGTTTTTTTCTCGATGATCTTGATGTCCGGGTGCTTGCCCAGCACCTCCAGCTCGCCTTTTTCCCGGTCGATCTGTGCCGACTGGCCAATTGGCCCCTGGATGATCACGACATTGCCTTTGCCGTTGAGCTTGTCGACCATCGCCTGGGCCTGCAGGCGACCGCCTTCCACGTCGTCGTTGCCCACGTAGGGCACGGAGGCATCGGCCACTTTCGTATTGGAAGCGATGACCACCACGTCGTTGCTCATGGCTTGCTTGACGGTGCCCACGCCGGCCTTGGTGTCGATGGGCACGAAGAGGATGGCGTCGTAGTGCTGGGTCACCATGTTTTCGATCTGGTTGTTCTGGGTCAGCGCGTCGTAGTTGCCGTCGAACACCGTCAACTGCACGGTGCCGTCTTTCACGGCAGGGTGTTCCTTGAGCTCGCGCACCCAGTTCTGCATGAACTGGCCCTTGAGGCCATAGACCGCGGCGCCGACCTTGTAGGTCTTGCCGTCGGCGGCCAGGGCGATGCTGCTGGCGAGGAGGGAGAGGGCCGCGGCGGCGGCGAAGGTCGTACCAAGTTTCATGATGAGAACCCCGTTTTATTGTTGTAGTCAGTCGTTCGTTCATTGCCTTGTTGTGATCATATGTTTATCAAATGAAATTCTGATCAGTCAAACGCTTTCGCTAAAAACCGCAAAATAGGCTTGTTTGCCCGGTTAAAAGCCGGTCAGGTCTGGTTCTGGCATGTTTTTTGTTGTATTTAGCCTGATATTAATTTCATCTATTGATCATATGATCGATGGCGGTAGGGTCCGTTCACAGATCTTGTAATAGTTTCGGGCTGTGGGAAGTTTCCTGTTCACCTGTACGATTCAAGTCCTTTTGTCATCGCAGGATTTGCATGAACACCCTCTCGGAGCCTCCCAGTCGCCTCTCTCCAAGGCATTCGCCGCCGCTGTTCCCTCTGACGCACCCCGTATTCCGACTGCTAGCCTTGTACCGGTCCAACGACCGCGCCTTGCCGTGCCCGGCATTCAGAACAACGACTCAAGAGACTCTATAAATGGAATGGTTAGCGGATCCAACGGCCTGGCTCGGCCTGTTGACCTTGATTGTGCTGGAACTGGTGCTGGGCATCGACAACCTGGTGTTTATCGCGATCCTGGCGGACAAGCTGCCACCGGAGCAGCGCGACCGTGCGCGGTTGATCGGCTTGTCCCTGGCCTTGCTGATGCGCCTGGGCCTGCTGGCGAGTATTTCCTGGCTGGTGACGCTCACTCAGCCGCTGTTCGAGGTGTTCGACAAGAGCTTCTCCGGCCGTGACCTGATCATGCTGTTTGGCGGTGTGTTCCTGCTGTTCAAGGCCACCATGGAATTGCATGAGCGTCTGGAAGGGCATGTGGCCCAGCGTTCAGGCAACGTCGCCTACGCGATGTTCTGGCCGATCGTGGCGCAGATCGTGGTGCTCGACGCGGTGTTCTCCCTCGACGCGGTGATTACCGCCGTGGGCATGGTGGACGAGCTGGCGGTGATGATGATCGCGGTGATCGTGTCCATCGGCCTGATGATTATCGCGAGCAAGCCGTTGACCCGTTTCGTCAATGCGCACCCGACAGTGATCATGCTGTGCCTGGGCTTTTTGATGATGATCGGTTTCGCCCTGACCGCCGAAGGCCTGGGCTTTCATATTCCCAAGGGCTATCTGTATGCGGCGATTGGTTTCTCGATCCTGATCGAGGTGTTCAACCAGATCGCTCGGTCGCGGCGCAAGAAGTCGGCGCAAGGCGTGCTGCCGGTACGTGAACGCACGGCCCATGCGGTGATGCGTTTGCTCGGCGGGCGTAGCCTGGCGGTGGAAGAGGTAGGCGAGGAGGTCGCCGATTTGCTCGGCGAGCCGGATGCTGCGCAAGGCCCGCTGTTTGACCGACGTGAGCGCGTGATGATCAGCGGTGTGCTGCAACTGGCTGAACGGCCGATCCGCAGCCTGATGACGCCGCGGGCCAACGTCGACTGTATCGACCTGGCAGATGATCCCGAGACTATCCGCCTGAAATTGATGCATTCGTCCTACTCGCGGCTGCCGTTGATCCGCAACGGTGCCGTCGATGAGCCGTTGGGCTTCGTGCACAAGAAGGAGTTGCTCAAGGAATACCTGGCCGGCAACGAGCCGAACCTTGCGCACCTGGCGCGCCGGGCGATCAACCTGCTGGAAAGTTTTTCGATCCTCAATGCCTTGGAGCAGATGCGCCAGGAGTCGACTCACATCGCGTTTGTGATCAACGAATTCGGCGACTTCATGGGCGTGTTGAGCATGACCGATATTCTCGAGTCCATCGCCGGTGAGTTGCCGGACGCCAGTGAGATCGCGGGCCCGGATATTGTCGAGGAGGGCGATGGCTTCCGTGCCAATGGCGCCTTGAATCTGAGTCAGGTGCGCCAGCGCACCGGGTTCAACGCGGTTGCGACCGACGACTACCAGACCTTGGCCGGGTTGGTGATGAGCCTGCTGGATCGGTTGCCGGTGGTGGGCGACAGCCTTGTGTATGAGGGCTGGCGCCTTACTGTCGCGGTGGTTGAGGAGCGGCGGGTAACGCAGGTTCGCCTGGAGCCTGCTGCCGTGCATACCGGCTGAAGATTTCTCTGATGGTTTGCTCTTGGGTTTCCCAAGGGCCGAAACCCCGTATAACTTCCGCTATTTTGCCGGCTACGTGCGTGACCAGCGTCGGCGTGCTGATGACTTGTGAGAGCCTGGGAGTGATGGCTGTATCGAGTACCAGGCATTTGATAAGTGGGTCATAACTATCGGCGATGGGCGTAAAAAGCTCCACGGCCCTCACGCACGGCGAGCAGGTCGGCGAAACAAACAGCATGAACACTGTCGAGTGCGATGTCAGCACTGACTGATAGTCGTCGTTGCTGGCGATGATATCTTTAGCAATGCCCATCGTGATCTCCTGCTCGGCTGCGGCGTTTTGCCAACGCTAAGCCGCAATATCACGACCGTCTACTGTCAACCTTCACAGGTCCCCTTTACGCTCCACGCGTTCACGGGCCTTGCGCGCCTGGCTCGCGCATTTCTTGTATTCCAGGTTGTCCCTCGAGGCCTTTGCCTGGCGATAACCATGGTGATTCTGGCTGGTGTAGTTGGTGCTCAAGGCTTCATTGAGCTTGCGCAGCTCTGCCTTGCACTCGCGACGATCATTGCTCGCCCAGGCGCTGCCCGTGGCCAGGAAGCTGAGCACAAGCAGGGTGAGACTGAACTTCATCAAGGCGTCGTCCTTTATTCGACCTGTCTCCGCCAAGGCTAGCGCAGCGCAGGGATTTTTCCATCGCCGGCGTGCACGGTAGCGCGGCAGTGGCGCACCCGTGTGGGGCCTGTCACGGCTGCGTGGGGCCTTGGGTAGCAAATTGATTCCAGATGCTGGCGCAACGCCTTATTCCATATCAGTGTTTATCTGGCTGATTTCTAACGTATTTACTGTCTGCCTGTTTTCCTGCTGCCTCGTGTGGCACACTTTCTGCTGTCTATTCCGTTGTTACATACTAAGTTCCGGTATAGCGGAATACACAACCCCTGGAGTGCTTGTCATGCATCACCGACCTTCCGTGTTCAAAGCGTGTGTTTTTCTCTTCGCCGCATCGGCTTCCCTCGCAAGCCTCGTGCAGGCGGCGGACAGCAAGCTCGATAATGTGCTCAAGCGTGGGCACCTGATCGTGGGTACAGGCAGTACCAATGCGCCGTGGCACTTCCAGGGAGCGGATGGCAAGTTGCAAGGGTTTGATATCGACATCGGCCGCATCGTGGCCAAGGGCTTGTTCAACGACCCGAGCAAGGTCGAGTTCGTGGTGCAGTCGTCCGACGCGCGCATTCCCAACCTGCTGACCGACAAGGTCGACATGAGTTGCCAGTTCATCACCGTCACCGCCAGCCGTGCGCAGCAAGTGGCGTTTACCCTGCCGTACTACCGCGAAGGCGTCGGCCTGCTGTTGCCGAACAACAGCAAATACAAAGAGATTGAAGACCTGCAGGCGGCCGGCGACGACGTCACCGTGGCCGTGCTGCAAAATGTGTACGCCGAAGAACTGGTGCACCAGGCGCTGCCCAAGGCCAAGGTCGACCAGTACGACAGCGTCGACCTGATGTACCAGGCCGTGAACTCCGGTCGCGCCGATGCCGCCGCCACCGACCAGTCCTCGGTCAAGTACCTGATGGTGCAGAACCCCGGCCGCTACCGCAGCCCGAGCTACGCCTGGAGCCCGCAGACCTATGCGTGCGCCGTCAAGCGTGGCGACCAGGACTGGCTGAACTTCGTCAACACGGCGCTGCATGAAGCCATGACCGGCGTGGAGTTCCCGACCTACAAGGCCTCGTTCAAGCAATGGTTCGGCGTGGATTTGCCAGAGCCTGCGATTGGGTTCCCAGTCGAGTTCAAGTGATTCGTGAAAACCGGGGCGCCGCGCGCGGCGCCTCCATCAGGTACTGTCCAACATGAACTATCAGTTGAATTTTGCCGCCGTCTGGCGTGATTTCGACACCCTGCTGGCGGGGCTGTGGCTGGGCCTGGAACTGGCATTGCTGTCGATCGCCATCGGCTGCGTGATCGGCCTGCTGATGGCGTTCGCCATGCTGTCCAGGCATCGCGCGTTGCGCATCCTGGCGTCGGTATACGTCACGGTGGTGCGCAATACGCCGATTCTGGTGCTGATCCTGTTGATCTATTTCGCGCTGCCCAGCCTGGGCATCCGTCTGGACAAGATCCCGTCCTTCATCATCACCCTGTCGCTGTATGCCGGTGCCTACCTGACCGAAGTGTTCCGCGCCGGGCTGCTGAACATTCCCAAGGGCTTGCGTGAAGCCGGGTTGGCCATCGGCCTGGGTGAGTGGCGTATCCGCGCCTACATCACCGTGCCGGTGATGCTGCGCAACGTGCTGCCGGCGCTGTCGAACAATTTCATTTCGCTGTTCAAGGACACTTCCCTGGCCGCCGCCATCGCGGTGCCCGAGCTGACCTATTACGCCCGCAAGATCAACGTCGAAAGCTACCGGGTCATCGAAACCTGGCTGGTCACGACCGCGCTCTACGTGGCTGCCTGTTACCTCATTGCCATGTTGCTCCGTTATCTTGAGCAGCGTCTGGCGATCCGTCGTTAGGAGCGGCTTGCATGTACCAATCCCCCAGCTGGCTGCAGGAGTTGTGGATCGCCCGGGATACGCTCTGGGCGGGGTTTCAAACCAGCGTGTACGTCTCCGCGCTGGCGATTATCTTTGGCACCCTGATCGGCATCGTTGCCGGGTTGGTGCTGACCTACGGCAAGTTCTGGATGCGCGCGCCATTTCGTCTGTACGTCGACCTGATCCGTGGCACGCCGGTGTTTGTGCTGGTGCTGGCGTGTTTCTACATGCTGCCGGCGCTCGGTTGGCAAATCAGCGCGTTCCAGGCCGGCGCCGTCGGCCTCACGCTGTTTTGCGGCTCCCACGTCGCAGAAATTGTGCGCGGTGCGCTGCAAGCCATTCCCCGTGGGCAACTGGAAGCGGGCAAGGCGATCGGCCTGACGTTCCCGCAGTCCCTGGGTTACGTGCTGTTGCCCCAGGCGCTGCGTCAGATCCTGCCGACCTGGGTCAATTCCTCCACGGAAATCGTCAAGGCGTCCACCTTGCTCTCGGTGATCGGCGTGGCCGAGTTGCTGCTGAGCACCCAGCAAGTGATCGCACGCACCTTCATGACCCTGGAGTTCTATCTGTTTGCCGGGTTTCTGTTTTTTGTCATCAACTACGCCATCGAGTTATTCGGGCGTTACATTGAAAAGCGGGTGGCTTTGCCATGAACCAACCTCAAACCAACCCACCGCTGCTGGACATCCGTGGCCTGCGCAAGCAATACGGCGAGGTCGAAGTGCTCAAGGGCGTCGACCTGTCCATGCAGCGCGGCAACGTGGTGACCTTGATCGGCTCCAGCGGCTCGGGCAAGACCACGCTGCTGCGCTGCGTCAACCTGCTCGAGGAATTCCAGGGCGGGCAGATCACCCTGGACGGCGAGTCCATCGGCTACAGCGAGATCGCCGGCAAGCGCGTGCGTCATCCTGAGCGCGTGATTTCCCAGCACCGCGCGATGACCGGCATGGCGTTCCAGCAGTTCAACCTGTTCCCGCATTTGACGGCATTGCAGAACGTGACCCTGGGTTTGTTGAAAGTTAAGAAAATGCCTAAGGACGAGGCGGTGGCGTTGGCGGAAAAATGGCTCGATCGTGTAGGACTTTTAGAGCGCCGCAATCACTTCCCCGGTCAACTGTCCGGCGGCCAGCAACAGCGTGTGGCGATTGCCCGCGCCATTGCCATGAACCCCAGCCTGATGCTGTTCGATGAAGTCACCTCAGCCCTGGATCCGGAGTTGGTGGGCGAAGTCCTCAGCGTGATCAAGGGCCTGGCGGAAGAGGGCATGACCATGTTGCTGGTCACCCATGAAATGCGCTTTGCCTATGAAGTGTCGGACCAGATCGTATTCATGAACCAGGGGCGCATTGAAGAGCAGGGCAGCGCCAAGGCTATTTTCGAACGCCCGCAGTCGCCGCGGCTGGCGGAATTTCTCAAGAACATTCGTTTTTAATCAAGGAGCTATTTTATGAGCATTACGCGTTACGGTGCCGGCAGTACAGCCGGCGGTGGCCAGCCACGTCCTTTCGCCCGTGCGGTGGAAGCGGACGGTTGGTTGTACGTTTCAGGCCAGGTGCCTGCGGTGGACGGTGAAATCATCACCGGCGGGATCATCGAGCAAACCCGCCAGACCATGCGCAACGTGGTGGCGATCCTTGAAGAGGCCGGCTACGAGCTCAAGGACGTGGTGCGCGTTGGCGTATGGCTGGAAGACCCGCGGGACTTCTGGAGTTTCAACAAGGTATTCGGCGAATACTTCACCCCTGAGCACGCCCCGGCGCGTGCGTGTGTGCAGGCCAACATGATGGTCGATTGCAAGGTGGAGATTGATTGCGTGGCCTACAAGAAAAAAGGCTAAATGCCTCGCTCTTGAGAACACAAAAAATCCAATGTGGGAGCGGGCTTGCTCGCGAATGCGGTGTGTCAGTGAATACACCTGTAACTGATACACCGCATTCGCGAGCAAGCCCGCTCCCACAGGGGATCTGTGTAGATAGCACCACCTTTAACGGGACCGACGACCACCATGACCGAAGACACCATCAAACGCCGTGCCAAAGGCCTGGACCGAGCATTCGATATCCTCGATTTTCTCAAGGAAATCGGCCAGCCCCTGCGCCCGAATGATATTGCCAGCGGCATCGGCAGCCCCAAATCCACGGTCTACGAACTGGTCGCGTCGCTGCTCGAGCGCCGTATCCTGGAAACGGTGGGCAAGGACGGTCACGTTTACCTCGGTCGCCAGCTGTACTTTCTCGGCCAGGCGCACCTGCGTCATTTCGACCTGACCCGCGAAGCCGACCACGCCTTGCAGGAAATCGTCAGCCAGACCCACGAAACCGCGCAAATGTGCCTGCTCAACGGGCGCAAATACACGGTGGCGCTGATGCGTGAAGGCGAGCGGCATTTCCGCATTTCTTCGGACATCGGCGAAAACGCGCCGATCCCCTGGACCGCTTCCGGGCGCCTGTTGCTGGGGCACTTGAGCGACGAGCAGATCGTCGACCTGATCGACCCCGATGACTTTATCCTGCCGGACGGCCAGCGCCTGGCGCTGGACACCTTCCTGGCGCAAATCCGTCAGGCCAGCCTCGATGGCTTCTTTTCCTTCGACAGCGTGGCCGACACCTTTACCCACTGCTTTGCCGCCCCGGTGCGGGACGCGCAAGGCATCAGCATTGCGACCCTGTGCATCGTCGCCCCACGGGCCGATGCGCTCAAAAACTACAGCAGCTATCGCCGGGTGTTGATCGACAGCGCCAATAACCTGGCCCGGCGCATCAACGAATAGGAGTTTTCCATGTCTGCCATCAACGCCGTTGAAAAGGGCGCCGCCGCCGTCGGTGCCCACCTGGTCCGCGACGTCAGCCTGCCTGCCTTGGTGCTGCACCGTGACGCCCTGGAGCACAACATCCGCTGGATGCAGGATTTTGTCAGCCAGAGCGGCGCGCAGCTGGCGCCCCATGGCAAGACCAGCATGATGCCGGGACTGTTCCAGCGCCAGATCGCCGCAGGCGCCTGGGGCATTACCCTGGCCAACGCGGTGCAGACCCGAGCCGCCTATGCTGGCGGTGTCCGTCGCGTGTTGATGGCCAACCAGCTGGTGGGCGCGCCGAACATGGCGTTGATCGCTGACCTGCTGGCCGACCAGGATTTCGACTTCCACTGCATGGTGGACCACCCGGACAACGTCGCCGACCTGGGCCTGTTCTTCGCGGCCCGTGGCCTGCGCCTGAACGTGATGATCGAATACGGCGTGGTCGGCGGCCGTTGTGGCTGCCGCAGCGAGCAGGAAGTGCGCGACCTGGCCAAGGCGATCAAGGCCCAGCCCGCCTTGGCCCTGACCGGTATCGAAGGCTATGAAGGCGTGATCCATGGCGAACATGCGATCAGCGGCATTCGCGACTTCGCTGCCAGCCTGGTACGCCTGGCGGTGGACCTGCAGAACAATGGCTCTTTTGACCTGCCCAAGCCCATCGTCACCGCCTCGGGCTCGGCCTGGTATGACCTGATTGCCGAATCGTTCGAGACGCAAAACGCCGCCGGCCGCTTCCTCAGCGTGCTGCGCCCGGGCAGCTACGTGGCCCACGACCACGGTATCTACAAAGAGGCGCAATGCTGCGTACTCGAGCGTCGCAGCGACCTCAGCGGAGGCCTGCGCCCGGCACTGGAAGTCTGGGCCCACGTGCAATCGCTGCCTGAGCCTGGCTTTGCGGTGATTGCCCTGGGCAAGCGCGACGTGGCCTACGACGCGGGTTTGCCGGTGCCGCTCAAACGCTACAGGGCCGGAGTTCTGCCGGCGCAAGGCGATGATGTTGGAGCGTGCAAGGTGACGGCGGTGATGGACCAGCATGCGTTCATGAGCGTGGCGCCGGGGGTTGAGCTGCGCATTGGCGACATTATTTCGTTCGGCACTTCGCACCCTTGCCTCACCTTTGACAAGTGGCAGGTGGGTTGTTTGGTGGATGAGCAAATGCAGGTGGTTGAGCGTTTGCGTACCTGCTTCTGAACCGAGTCGCTGCCATCGCAGGCAAGCCAGCTCCCACATTTGAATGCATTCACAAGTCTGAATGTGGAAGCTGGCTTGCCTGCGATGAGGCCTTCCAGCACACCGAGAGACCCAAGGCATGAACCCAAAGCCCCACATCGCCCTCATCGGCGAATGCATGATCGAACTGCAACACCGCGCCGACGGCAGCCTGCACCAGAGCTTCGGCGGCGACACCTTGAACGCGGCGGTGTACCTGCGCCGCGAGCTGGGCGATAACGGCAGCGTCGACTACGTCACCGCCCTGGGCGACGACAGTTTCAGCGACGCCATGTGCAAACACTGGGCGCAAGAAGGCCTGGGCCTGTCAAGGGTCCAGCGCTTGCCTGGCCGTTTGCCCGGTTTGTATTGCATCCAGACCGATGCCAAGGGCGAGCGAAAATTCCTTTACTGGCGCAACGAGGCCGCCGTGCGTGACTGTTTCACCACGCCAGCGGCCGAGCCGATCCTGGCGGCCTTGCCGGACTATGACGTGGTGTATTTCAGCGGTGTCACCCTGGCCGTGCTGGGTGAAGTCGGCCGCGAGCGTTTGCTGCAGGCGCTGATCGAAACCCGCAGGCGTGGTGGCAAGGTGGCTTTCGACAATAATTACCGGCCGCGCCTGTGGGCCGATGTCGAGGCGGCGCGCGTGGCTTATCGCTCAGTGTTGGACGAGGTGGATATCGCCTTGCTCACCGAAGATGACGAGCGTGCGTTGTTTGGCTATGCCGACAGTGAGCAGGTGTTTGCGGCGTATCCAGGCATTGAAGAGGTCGTGCTCAAACGCGGGGCGGATGCGTGTCTGATCCGTTGCAGGGGCGAGCGCTTTGCGGTGCCGGCGCTGAAGGTGGAGAAGGTGGTGGATACGACGGCGGCGGGGGATTCGTTCAGTGCGGCGTATTTGGCCGGTCGGCTTAAAGGGGGTTCACCGCAAGAGGCTGCTCTGGCCGGGCATCGGTTGGCCAGTCGGGTGATTCAGCTGCCGGGGGCCTTGATTCCCAGGTGAATGGCCGCCTGCGGCGGTTCGCAGGCAAGCCCGCTCCCACAATTGACCGAGTTTCTCCAATTGAAATGCGGTCAATTGTGGGAGCTGGCTTGTCTGCGATAGCGGCCTGGAGCCAACCCCTCAATCGCGGTAAAACACCTGCACCAGGTGATACCCGAACTTGCTCTTGATCGGCCCATGAACCACCTTCACCGGCTTCTTGAAAATCACCGCATCAATCGCCCCCACCATCTGCCCAGGCCGCACTTCACCCAAGTCGCCGCCACGCTTGCCCGAGGGGCAGGTGGAGTACTTCTTGGCCAGTACATCAAACGCTTCGCCCTTGGCTATGCGCTGCTTGAGTTGTTCGGCTTCTTCGCTGGTTTTCACCAGGATATGACGGGCTTGGGCTTTCATAACTCTCTACCGGGTGGGCGACGGCGCGCGATTATGCCTGAACTCATTGCGCCCCGCCGATCATGCCGCGAATTTTCGTGGCCAGCAGGTCGATGGAAAACGGCTTGGCGACCATGTCCATGCCTTCTTCGAGGAAGCCCTGGCGCTCGGCGGCTTTTTCGGCGTAACCGGTCATGAACAGCACCTTGAGCCCCGGCCTGTGCTGGCGCGCAATTTCCGCCAACTGCCGGCCGTTCATACCCGGCAGGCCGACGTCAGTGACCAGCAGGTCCACGCGCAGGTCCGACTCCAGCAGCGGCAACGCGGCCCGTGCGTCCGCCGCCTGGTGCGCGGTGTAGCCCAGTTCATCGAGCACATTGACCACCAGCATGCGCACCGCCGGATCGTCCTCGACCACCACCACCGCCTCACCGGCCAGGGCCAGCGGCGCCTCGCTCAAGTGGGCGGGCAGGTTGTTTTCCAGCGACGTACCGAACAGGCGCGGCAGGTACAGGCGCACGCACGTACCCTGGCCCGGCTCGCTGTGGATGGTCACGTGGCCGCCGGACTGCTGGGCAAACCCGTAGATCATCGACAGCCCCAGGCCGGTGCCCTGGCCGATGGGTTTGGTGGTGAAAAACGGATCGAACGCCTTGGCCAGGATCTTCGGCGCCATGCCGGTGCCGTTGTCGCATACGCCAAGCATCACGTAGTCGCCGGCCTTGACCGGTTCAAGGGTGGTGATGTCGCTACCGTCCAGGTAGCTGTTGGCGGTCTCGATCAGAATTTCACCGCCGTCGGGCATGGCGTCGCGGGCGTTGATCACCAGGTTGAGCAAGGCGTTTTCCAGTTGGCTGGCGTCGGTGTTGACCGGCCAGATATCGCGCCCCAGTCGCACCTTGAGGTCGATATGCGCGCCCTTGGTGCGGCGGAACAACTCTTCCAGGGACGCCACCAACTGGTTCGGGTCCAGCGGGCGGAGGTCCAGCGATTGACGCCGCGAGAAGGCCAGCAGCCGGTGGGTGAGGGCGGCGGCACGCCGGGCCGAAGACACGGCGGTATCGGTAAAGCGGCCGATCTCGTCACTGCGCCCGGCGGCGATATAGCGCTGCATCAGGTCGAGGCTGCCGATGATGCCGGTGAGCATATTGTTGAAGTCATGGGCGATGCCGCCGGTGAGCTGGCCCACGGCCTCCATCTTCTGCGCATGGCGCAGGGCGTCTTCGGCGCGCTCGCGCTCGTACATCTCGTTCTGCAGGCGCTGGTTGGCCTCGGCCAGTGCCTGGGTGCGCTGCGCCACGCGCTCTTCGAGATTTTCGTTGAGGTGGCGCAGGGCTTCTTCGGTGAGCTTGCGTTCGGTTTCATCGATCACAAAGATGTAGAACCCATTCACCGAACCGTCATTGCTGAAGCGCGGCAGGTACTTCATCAAGGCATGGCGCGGCCGGCCGTCGCGGTGCGGTGTGACGGTCATGAAGCTGCAGGCCTTGCCCTTGAGCGCGGCGGCGATCTTGTCGGCGCGGCCTGCGTACACCTGCTCGCCGAGCACGTCGCGGATGGTCCTGCCGTACAGCTCCTGGGGCGTCTTGCCGTACCACTCCAGGTAGGCGCTGTTGTTCAGGCGAAAGCGTTCCTCATGGTCGACATAGCCGATCAGCACCGGCATGGCGTTGATGATCAGTTGCAGTTCGGTCTGGCTTTGGCGCAGGGCCTGCTCGGTGTTCTTGCGCTCGGTCAGGTCCAGCGCGGCACCGAGGAACCGCGCGGGGCGGCCCTGATGATCCTTGTAGCAGCGGCCCCGCGCAAATACCCAGCGCACTTGGCCGTCGGCCTGCAAGAGCCGGTATTCCTCGGCGTATTCGGTGCCGAAGGTAATGCAATGCTTGATGCTGCGCGCCACCATGCCGCGGTCTTCGGGGTGCACGCCTTGCAGGTAGTCGCTGATCGGCAGGCGGCCCGCGTCGCTGGGGTCCACGCCATGCAGGTAGGCGAAGTGCGCGTCGGCGATGAAGCGGTCTTCGCCGATATCCCAATCCCAGGTGCCCACCGCGTCGGTCGCCGCCAGTGCGAGCTGCAGGCGTTGCTCGGTATTGTGCTGGGCCTTGCGACGCTCGTTGGTTTCGATGGCGGTAACCAGGATACCGGCCACGTTGGCGCTTTCGTCGCGGATCGGGCTGTAGGTCAGGTCCAGCCAGATTTCGGTGTCGCGGTTATGGCGTTGCAGCACGAAACGCTGCTCGCTGAAGGTGCGCGCCTGGCCGCTGAACACGGCGTCGTAGATCGGCGCGGTAAAGCTCTCCAGCTCCGGCCAGGTCTGGTGCGTCGGCTGCCCCATCGCTTCGGGGTGTTTGTTGCCGGCAAGCAGGGCGAAGCCGTCGTTGTAGAGTTGCGTGAGCTGCTTGCCCCACAGCAGCAGCATGGGCATCGGCGAATGCACGACGATGTCCACTGCGGTGCGCAGGCTTTGCGGCCATTCATTGGCCTCACCGAGGGGGCTGTGCGCCCAGTCCAACCGCGCAATCAATGCGGCGGTTTCGCTGCCGGTGGATGTTCCATTCATGAAAAAGCCCTGAGCGTAACGCTTTGAAAGATGACAACACCCATTATCCCGCGAGCCGGGAATGGGTGACTACCCCCAAAAAATAGCATGGCTTGGGGGTTTTTCTTCACCTCCGTACGTCGGCGCTGAAACCTTTCATTATTCAGCCAGCTCCGGGCGATCGCGAAACTGCTCCAGGGCCTGGGGGTTGGCCAGGGCATCGGTGTTCTTCACCGGTTCGCCGTGCACCACATTGCGCACCGCCAATTCAACAATCTTGCCGCTGATGGTGCGGGGGATATCGCTGACCGCCAGGATCCTGGCCGGCACATGGCGCGGCGTGGTGTTGGCGCGGATGACCTGGCGAATCTGCTGCTGCAGCGCTTCGTCCAGTTCCACGCCGTCATCGAGGCGCACGAACAGCACCACGCGCACGTCGTCCTGCCAGCGCTGGCCGATGGCCAGGCTCTCCAGCACCTGTGGCAGCTTTTCCACCTGGCGATAGATCTCTGCGGTACCAATGCGCACGCCGCCGGGGTTGAGCACGGCGTCGGAGCGCCCGTGGATCAGCAGGCTGCCATTCGGGCGTTGTTCGGCATAGTCGCCCTGGGCCCAGACGCCGGGAAACTGGCTGAAATATGCGGCGCGCAGCTTCTGGCCATCCGGGTCGTTCCACAGGCCGATGGGCATGGCCGGGAAATGCCGGGTGCACACCAGTTCGCCTTTTTCGCCGACCCGCGGCTGGCCCTCGTCGTCCCACACCTCAATGGCCATCGCCAGACTCTTGCATTGCATTTCGCCGCGACGCACCGGCAACACCGGGTTGCCGATCACAAAGCAGGAGACGATATCGGTGCCGCCGGACATCGACGACAGGCACAACTCGTGCTTGATCTCGCGGTACACATAGTCGTAGCTCTGCGGCGACAGCGGCGAACCGGTGGAGATCAGCCCCTTGAGGCTGCCCAGGTCGTGGCTCAGGCGCGGCTGCAGCCCGGATTTTTCCAGGGTCGCGAGAAACTTGGGGCTGGTGCCGAACACGCTGATGCGTTCTGCGTCTATCAGGTCGATCAGCCGCTCGGGGCCTGGATGAAACGGCGAGCCGTCATACAGCACCGCCGTGGCGCCGATGGCCAGCACCGAGACCAGCCAGTTCCACATCATCCAGCCGCAAGTGGTGTAGTAGAACAGGCAGTCGTCCCTGGACAAGTCGGCATGCAGGCCGTGTTCCTTGAGATGGGTGAGCAACACGCCCCCGGTGCCGTGGATGATGCACTTGGGCACGCCGGTGGTACCGCTGGAATAGAGGATGTACAGCGGATGATCGAAGGGCACCGCGACGAAATCCGGCTCGCCGCCGGGTGAGTAGAAGTCCTGCCACAAAGTGACGCTGGCCCGTATCTGATAGTCCTCGACCCGCGCCTGTGGCCGCGCGTAGGGCACGATGATCAACTGCTCCAAGGACGGCAGGCGCGTGAGGATTTCATTGAGCTTGGCGCGCTGGTCGATGGTTTTGCCGGCATAGCGGTAACCCGCGCAAGTGATCAGGACCTTGGGTTCGATCTGGCCGAAACGGTCGATCACGCCCTGGGTGCCGAAGTCCGGCGAAGAGCACGACCAGATCGCCCCCAGGCTGGTGGTGGCGAGCATCCCCACCAGAGTTTGCCAGGTGTTGGGCATACACGCAGCGACGCGGTCGCCTTGGGTTACGCCAGCGGCGCGCAGGCTGTTTTGCAGGCCGGCGACGTGTGCGGCCAGTTCGGCATAGGTGAGTTGTTCGCGCTGGCCGTCTTCGCCAATGGCCACCACCGCCGTGTGATCGTCGCGACGGCGCAACAGGTGCTCGGCAAAGTTCAGGGTCGCGCCGGGGAACCACTGGGCGCTGGGCATTTCGGTGCCTTCAACCAGCACCGCTGTGGGCGGGCTGCGAAATTGCACATCGAAGTATTCGACGATGGCCTGCCAGAAGGCCGGGCGCTGGTCGATGCTCCACTGGTGCAGGGCCGGGTAGTCGTTGAGCTGCAGGCTATAGCGCTCGTTGATGTAACGCCGGAACTGGTCCATCCGCGTGTTGCGGACGCGTTCGGGGGAGGGTTGCCAGAGGATGTCGGACATCGCGAGCTCTCTTGTTCTTGTAGAAGTCTGCCAGACAACACAGATCCAATGTGGGAGCGGGCTTGCTCGCGAATGCGGTCTTTCAGTTGGCACATCTGTGACTGACCCACCGCATTCGCGAGCAAGCCCGCTCCCACATTTGGATCTCCCGTGTTGGCTGGATTCGGGGGTTATTGAGCCAGCCAGCCACCATCGATATTCCACGCCGCACCGCGTACCTGGCTGCCGGCCTCGCTGCATAAAAACAGCACCAGCTCGCCCAACTGTGGCGGTGTCACAAACTCCAGCGACGGCTGCTTTTCCGCCAGCAACTCCTGCTGCGCCTGCTGCGGGTCGACGCCATGGGCGGCGCGATCATCGATCTGCTTCTGCACCAGCGGCGTCAGCACCCAGCCGGGGCAGATGGCATTGCACGTCACATTGCTGGTGGCCGTTTCCAGGCCCACCACCTTGGTCAAGCCGATCACCCCGTGCTTGGCCGCCACATACGCGGCCTTGCCCACCGAGCCGACCTGGCCGTGCACCGACGCGATATTGACGATACGCCCCCAGCCCTTGGCCTTCATCCCCGGCAAGCTCAGGCGCGTGCTGTGGAACACCGATGACAGGTTGATCGCGATGATGGAATCCCAGCGCTCGGCCGGGAAGTCTTCCACGGCGGCCACGTGCTGGATTCCGGCGTTATTCACCAGGATATCCACGCCGCCGAATTCACGCTCGGCGTAGGCGATCATGTCGGCGATCTGCGCCGGGTCGCTGACATCCGCCGGGTGATGGCCCACTTTGCCGCCAAACGCCTGCACCTGAGCGACCACCGCGCTGGCGTCGCCGAAACCATTGAGGATCAGATTGGCGCCAGCCTTGGCCAGGCTCAACGCGATGCCCAGGCCGATGCCGCTGGTGGAGCCGGTGACCAGGGCGGTCTTGCCATTCAAAGTCGTCATGAACACCTCACACAATGCCAGTGGCGTAGAAAGTACCGATCACCACGAACACCGCGAGGGTCTTGATGAGGGTGATGCCGAAAATGTCCTTGTAGGCTTCGCGGTGGGTCAGGCCGGTCACCGCCAGCAGCGTGATCACCGCGCCGTTGTGAGGCAGGGTGTCCATGCCGCCGCTGGCCATGGCCGCGACCCGGTGCAGCACTTCAAGGGGAATATTGGCCGCATGGGCCGCCGAAATAAAGCTCTCGGACATCGCCGCCAGGGCGATGCTCATGCCGCCCGACGCGGAGCCGGTGATACCGGCCAGCAAGGTCACGGTGATCGCTTCATTGACCAGCGGGTTGGGGATGCCCTTGAGCCAGTCCGCCAGCACCAGAAAGCCCGGCAAAGAGGCGATCACGGCGCCAAAGCCGTACTCGGACGCGGTGTTCATCGCCGCCAGCAGCGCGCCGCTGACCGCACTTTTGCTGCCCTCGGCGAGCTTGCTCTTGATCGCCGACCAGCCAAACGCCAGCACCATGAGAATGCCCACCAGCAACGCCGCCTGCACCGCCCAGATCGCGGTGAGCTTGGCGATTTCGGTGGTCACCGGTGCGCTCATGCCCGGCAGGCTGAGGCTGTGGGTCTTGCCGTACCACTGCGGGATCCAGTGGGTGAACAGCAGGTTCATCACCCCGACCAGGATCAGCGGCGACACTGCGATCCAAGGGTTGGGCAGCGTAAGGTTCTCGGCGGTTTCCGGCTCGTTGCGCAACTCGGTGCCATAGCCTTCACCGGCGCGTTGCGCCTTGTTGCGCTGGCGCGCCAGGTACAGCATGCCGGCGCAGAACACGAAGATTGTGCCGATCAAACCCAGCCACGGCGCGGCCCAGGCGGTGGTGTTGAAGAAGGTGCTGGGAATGATGTTCTGGATCTGCGGCGTGCCGGGCAGGGCGTCCATGGTGAACGAGAACGCACCCAGCGCGATGGTGGCGGGAATCAGGCGCTTGGGGATATTGCTCTGGCGGAACATCTCCGCCGCGAACGGATACACCGCAAACACCACCACGAACAGCGACACGCCGCCGTAAGTGAGCAGGGCGCAGACCAGCACGATCACCAACATCGCCTGGCGTGTGCCGAGCAAACGGATCGCGGCGGCGACGATGGAGCGTGAAAAGCCCGACAGCTCGATCAGCTTGCCGAACACCGCGCCCAGCAGGAATACAGGGAAATACAATTTGATGAAACCGACCATTTTTTCCATGAACACGCCGGTAAAGGCGGGTGCGACGGCGGACGGGTCGGTGAGCAGCACAGCGCCGAGCGCAGCGATGGGGGCAAACAGGATGACGCTGTAGCCACGGTAGGCGGCCAGCATCAGCAGCGCGAGGGCCGCCAGGGCAATGATCACACTCATGGTGTGTCTCCAGGTTGGATTGTTATTTTTGTGGGGTGTGGCTGTGGGGAGGGCTATAGCGAGATGCGTGCCAAAAGATTAACGTGTTGAAATATAAGGGGAAAATATCTTTTTCGGTAAGTGACCTTGAATTTAGTCTCCTATTTGAGACAAGTGAAGATCCCCTGTGGGAGCGGGCTTGCTCGCGAAAGCGGTGTGTCAGCGAGAGAATTCGGTACTGAACCACCGCATTCGCGAGCAAGCCCGCTCCCACATTGGAATGTCTTTTTATGTGGAATTTCGTCTCTTTATTGAGACTCGCTAATGCCCAGCGCCACCATCTTCTTATACAACGTCGACCGCCCAAGCCCCAGCCGTCTGGCCGCTTCCACCACATTCCCGCCGCACGCGCTCAATGCCGCCCCAATCACCTGCCGATCGAACCGCTTCCGTGCCGCACTGAACGACTCACCCTCGACGGCCGGCACCGGGTTGCGCTCCACCGGGGTAAACGTCCCTATCGCCGCGCGGATTTCCCGGGCATCCAGCACCAGGTCATCACTCAACAGCGCCGCGCGCTCCAGCACATTGCGCAGCTCGCGGATGTTGCCCGGCCACGCATGCTGCGCCAGCAAGGTCAAGGCGTCCTGATCCAACTCGTGCTGGCTGCGCAGTTCTTCAAGGATGGCTTCGCTCAACGCCGGAATATCATCCAGGCGCTCACGCAGCGGCGGCACCTGGATTGGCAGCACGTTCAGCCGGTAATACAAGTCCGCGCGGAATTCGCCGCGCTTGATCGCCGCTTCCAGGTCCATGGACGTGGCGGCGATCACCCGCACATCACTGTGCAGCATCTCGTTGGAGCCCACGGGTTCGAATTCCTTTTCCTGCAGCACCCGCAGCAATTTGCTTTGCAGTGGCAAGGGCATGTCGCCGATTTCATCCAGAAACAGCGTGCCGCCCTGGGCAATCTGGAATTTGCCCGGACGGCCCTTGCGGTCGGCGCCGGTAAACGCGCCCGGCGCGGTGCCGAAAAACTCGGCTTCCAGCAGGTCGGCGGGGATGGCGGCGCTGTTGATACTGACAAAGGCCTTGTGCGCACGCGTCGATGCGCCATGAATCGCCTGGGCCAGCAACTCCTTGCCGGTGCCGGTTTCGCCCAGCAGCAGCACGGGCGATTCGGCACTCGCACTGCGCCGCGCCCGGCGCTTGACTTCAAGGCTGGCCGCGCTGGTGCCGATAAAGTGCGCGAAGTTGTATTTACTCTGCCGTGAGCGCAACAGCGAGCGCGTGGACGCAAGCTCCTGCTGCAGGCTCAGGTAGCGTTCGATCAATGGCGACAGGTTGCGCAGCTCATCGAACAGCGCAAAGCCAATCGCCCCGATCACCGCGCCGGCATCGTTGTGAATCGGCAGGCGCATCACCACCAGGGGGCCCTTGGGTGTGTCCTGGATGTCCAGCAATATCGGCTGGTCATTGCGCACCACCTGGCGCAACAGGCTGTTGGAAATCACCTGTTCGCACGGTTGGCCGATGGCCTGGTCGGCACTCTTGAGCCCGAAGCGCCTGGCATAGCGCTCGTTCATCCACACGATAGTGGCGTCGCGGTCGACAATCACCGTGCCTTCGCTGGACTGCTCGATGATCTCGAACAGCGACTGGATGGCCAGGCCACGAACCTGTTGGTAGTCCTTGAGGCTATCGGTCATGTTCATGTTCAGGCTACCAGCACAAATGGGGAAGGGAATCGCGATCCTTGTGGGAGCGGGCTTGCTCGCGAAAGCGGTGTGTCAGCGGGCCTATACGGTACTGATACACCGCCTTCGTGAGCAAGCCCGCTCCCACAGGGGGAGTGCCTACAAGGGAATGTGCGCCGCCGCCAGCAGTTCCCTGGTATATGGATGCTGCGGCGCATCAAACACCTCGTGGCTCGCGCCGCGCTCCACCACCTTGCCGTCCTTGATCACGATCATGTCATGGGCCATGGCGCGCACCACGGCCAGGTCATGGCTGATAAACAGGTAGGTCAGGCCGTATTTATCCTGCAGTTCGCGCAGCAACCCCACCACCTGTTTCTGCACGGTGCGGTCGAGGGCCGAGGTGGGTTCGTCCAGCAGCATCAGCGCCGGCTTGAGCACGAGGGCGCGGGCAATGGCGATGCGCTGACGCTGGCCGCCGGAAAACTCGTGGGGGTAGCGGTGCCGGGTGGCGGGGTCGAGGCCGACGTCCTTGAGCACCTGGATCACCTGCGCATCGCGCTCGGCCAGGCTGCAAGGCGCGTGCACCTCCAGGCCTTCGCTGATGATCTGCGCCACGGTCATGCGTGGGCTGAGGCTGCCGTAGGGGTCCTGGAACACCACCTGCATCTGCTTGCGCCAGGGCCGCATCTGTTGGTTATTCAGCGGGTCGAGGGCTTCACCCTTAAAACGAATGCTGCCGGTGGAATCGAGCAACCGCAGGATGGCCTGGCCCAGGGTGGATTTGCCCGAGCCGGACTCGCCGACAATCCCCAGGGTCTTGCCGCGCTGCACGCTGAGGCTGATGCCGTCCACCGCGCGTAAGTAGCGCTTGCGCCGAAACAGCCCGCCGCCGAGGGGGAATTGCACGCTCAGGTCATTCACCTCCAGCACCGTCTCGCGTTCGTCAACGCACACGGCGTCGCCCGCGGGTTCCGCATCCAGTAACAGCTGGCTGTAAGGATGCTGCGGCGCGGTGAACAAGGTTTCGCAATCGGCCTGTTCGACAATTTCGCCGGCGCGCATCACACACACGCGCTGGGCAATGCTGCGCACCAGGTTGAGGTCATGGCTGATCAGCAGCAGCGACATGCCCAGACGCTGTTGCAAGGAATTGAGCAGCAGCAGGATCTTGCGCTGCACGGTCACGTCCAACGCGGTGGTGGGTTCGTCGGCGATCAGCAGCTCGGGCTCGCAGGCCAGGGCCATGGCGATCATCACCCGTTGGCGCTGGCCGCCGGAGAGCTGATGGGGATAGGCCTTGAGCCGTTCCTGGGGTTTCTGGATGCCTACCAGATCGAGCAGTTCGAGGATGCGTGCCTGCGCCGCCTTGCCGCCCAGGCCCTTGTGCAAGAGCAGGGTTTCGCCGATCTGCTTTCCGATGCTGTGCAGGGGGTTCAGGGACGTCATCGGCTCCTGGAAGATCATCGCGATGCGGTTGCCGCGCAGCTTCTGCAGGGTGGCCGCCGACGCACCGATCAACTCCTGGCCGCGATACTTCACCGAACCGGTCGTGTGCGTACCGGCCTCGGGCAGCAGTTGCAGGATCGAATGGGCCGTCACCGACTTGCCCGAACCCGACTCGCCCACCAGCGCCAGGCATTCGCCGGGGCGCACGTCCAGGCTGAGGTTGCGCACTACGGTCTGGCCGCTGAAAGCGACGTTGAGGTCGCGTATTTCGATGAGGTTCATACGCACGTACTCATGAGCGGGGGTCGAAGGCATCACGCAACGCCTCGCCGATAAAGACCAGCAGCGACAGGATCAGCGCCAGGGTGAAAAACGCCGTCAGGCCCAGCCAGGGTGCTTGCAGGTTCTGCTTGCCCTGGGCGATCAGTTCGCCCAGCGACGCGCTGCCCGCCGGCATGCCAAAGCCGAGGAAATCCAGAGCGCTGAGGGTGGAGATCGCCCCGGTCAGGATAAACGGCAGGTAGCTCAGCGTCGCCGTCATGGCGTTGGGCAGGATATGCCGGCGAATGATCTTGCCGTCGCCCAAGCCCAGCGCCCGTGCGGCCTTGACGTATTCCAGGTTGCGCCCGCGCAGGAACTCGGCGCGCACTACGTCCACCAGGGCCAGCCAGGAAAACAGCGCCATGATCCCCAGAAGCCACCAGAAATTGGGCTCGACAAAGCCCGACAGGATGATCAGCAGGTACAGCACCGGCAACCCGGACCACACCTCCAGCACGCGCTGGCCGATCAAGTCCACCCAACCGCCGTAATAACCCTGCAACGCACCGGCCGCGATGCCGATGGCCGCGCTGATCGCGGTGAGCGCCAAGGCAAACAGGATCGACACCCGCGCGCCAAAAATCACCCGCGCCAGCACATCCCGCGATTGATCATCAGTGCCCAGCCAATTTACCGATGAGGGCGGGCTGGGGGCAGGGCGGGTCAGTTCGTAGTTGGGGGTGTCGTCACTGAACGGGATCGGCGGGAACAGCATCCAGCCGCCGTCCTGCTTGATCAGCTTTTGCACGTAGTCACTGCGGTAGTCGGCCTGGAACGGCAACTGTCCGCCGAACTGCTGTTCGGTGTAGCGCTTGAACACCGGAAAATACAGCTCGTTCTTGAAGCTCAGCACCAGCGGCTTGTCGTTGGCGATCAGTTCGCCGCCCAGGGTCAGCAGAAACAGGCCGATAAACAGCCACAGCGACCACCAGCCGCGACGGTTTTTCTTGAAGCGCTCGAAGCGCCGACGGGCAACGGGAGACAGATCAAGCATCAGGCGTTCCTCGCGGCGAAGTCGATACGCGGGTCCACCAGGGTGTAGCAGAGGTCGCCGATCAGTTTTATCAAGAGGCCGAACAAGGTGAAGATAAACAACGAGCCGAACACCACCGGATAATCGCGCGATACCGCCGCTTCGTAGCTCATGCGGCCCAGGCCGTCGAGGGAGAAAATCACCTCGATCAGCAAGGAGCCTGCAAAGAACACGCTGATGAATGCCTGGGGAATCCCCGAGATCACCAGCAGCATGGCGTTGCGGAACACATGGCCGTAGAGCACGCGCTGTTCGCTCAAGCCCTTGGCGCGTGCGGTCACCACGTATTGGCGCGTGATTTCATTAAGGAACGAGTTTTTGGTCAGGATGGTCAGCGTGGCGAACCCGCCGATGACCAGCGACGTCACCGGCAACACCAGGTGCCAGAAATAATCGGCCACCTTGCCAATCGTGCTCAACTCTTCGAAGTTTTCCGAGACCAGCCCGCGCACCGGGAACCAGTTCAGCGAAGTGCCACCGGCAAATACCACGATCAGGAACATCGCGAACAGAAACGCCGGCATCGCATAGCCGATGACGATGGCGGTGCTGCTCCATACGTCAAAGCTGCTGCCGTGGCGCACCGCCTTGCGAATCCCCAGGGGGATCGACACCAGGTAGGTGATCAGCGTGGCCCACAGGCCGAGGGAAATGGTCACCGGCATTTTTTCCAGGATCAGGTCGATCACCGTCTTGCCGCGAAAGAAGCTGTTACCAAAATCCAGCTGGGCGTAGCTCTTGAGCATCAGCCACAGGCGTTCCGGCGCGGGCTTGTCGAAGCCGTATTGTTTTTCGATGTCCTTGATCAATTTCGGGTCCAGGCCACGGCTGGCGCGGGAACCGCTGCTGATACCTTCGCCGGACGCGCCGCCGACGCCACCGCCGCCGATGCCTTGCAGGTGGGCGATGGCTTGTTCCACCGGGCCACCGGGGGCGGCCTGCACGATCACGAAATTCACCAGCAGGATGATCACCAGCGTCGGGATGATCAGCAGCAGGCGCCGCACGATATAGGCAAACATCAGCGCGCCCCTCCGCGTTTTTTCAACTCAGCGCTCATTTGCTCGTTAGTCAGTGGCGTGGGGCTGATTTCCCACCAGGTTTCCAGGGCTTCGTCGTTCTTCGCCTCGATGACCGGGCGGCCGAAGCGGTTCCACCAAGCGGCAGATGTGCCCGGTGGGTAGTAATTGGGGATCCACAGGTAATTCCATTGCAGCACGCGGTCCAGCGCATGGGCGTAAGTGAGCATCTGCGCCTGGGTGTCGGCCTTGACCAGGCCCTTGATCAGGCTGTCGACGGCCGGGTCCTTGAGCACCATGTAGTTATTCGCGCCGGGATCGAAGGCGGCGGCCGAGCCGAAGTAGTTGTACAGCTCCATGCCGGGCGACGTGGTGACGGGAAAACCGGTGACAATCATGTCGTAGTCCCTGGCCATTAACCGGTTCACGTATTGGGAGGAGTCGATGCGGCGGATATTCAGCGTGATGCCGATCTGCGCAAGGTTGCGCTTGTACGGCAACAGCAGGCGCTCCAGGCCGGCCTGGGCATTGAGGAAGGTGAATTCCAGCGGCTTGCCTTCGGCATTGACCAGTCTGTCGCCGTCCGGTTTCCAGCCAGCTTCCTGCAGCAGGGCCAGGGCTTGCAACTGTTTATCGCGGATCATGCCGCTGCCATCGGTGACCGGGGCCTTGAACACCTGGGTGAACACCTCGTCGGGCACCTGGCCGCGCAAAGGTTCAAGAATCGCCAGTTCCTCTTTGGTCGGCAGTTGGCTGGCCGCCAGCGGGCTGTTGGAGAAGAAGCTTTGCTGGCGGATATACATATTGCGCATCATCTGCCGGTTGGCCCATTCGAAGTCCCACAGCATCGCCAGTGCCTGGCGCACGCGGCGGTCCTTGAACATCGGGTTTTGCACGTTAAACACGTAACCTTGGGCCGGTTGCGGCATTTCCTTGGCCAGGTGGGCGCGCTGCAGGCGGCCATCGTCCAGGGCCGGGCCGTTGTAGCCGATGGAATAACCGGTGGCGGAAAATTCACGATTGAAATCGTAGGCGCCGCCACGCAGCACCTGGCGGGCCACTTCGGTATCGCCGAAATATTCCAGGCTCAGGTGATCGAAGTTGTACAGGCCGCGGCTGACCGGCAGATCCTTGCCCCACCAAGTCGGGTCGCGGGTAAAGGTGATGGTGCTGCCGGAATCGATCTTGCTGATTTTGTAGGGGCCGCTGCCCAGTGGTGCTTCATAGCCACCGCCGTTGGCGAAGTCACGGGTCTTCCACCAGTGTTCCGGGAAGACCGGCAGGGTTGCGATATCCAGGGGCAGGGTGCGGTTTTCGTTGCTGGAGAAATCAAAACGCACCTGGCGCTCGCCTTCGACTTCAACGTGCTTGACGTCCGCAAACAGGGTGCGAAAGCGCAGGCTGCCCTGGGTCATCAGCAGGTCGAAGCTGTAGCGCACGTCTTCGGCGGTGATCGGCTTGCCGTCGGCAAAGCGTGCCTTGGGGTTGAGGAAAAAACGCAGCGACATGCCGTCATCGGCGCGCTCCATCTTTTCGGCAACCAGGCCGTAGACGGTGTAGGGCTCATCCAGGGAGCGCTGGGCCAGCGGGGCATACACCCAGCCGTCAACCTGGGTAACGCCGATGCCTTTGTCGATATACGGCAACACATGGTCATAGCGCCCGATCTCGATGGCCGAGCGGCGCAGGCTCCCACCCTTGGGGGCATTGGGGTTGGCGTAATCGAAATGGGTGAAGCCGGCGGCGTACTTGGCCGGTTCGCCGTACACCGTCAGATACGGTTGCGGCGTCGCGAACGCCGCAGTGCTGGCCACCAGCAGGGCCAGGCTCGAACTTAGTAGATAGGAAAAAGCCAATCGCATTGTCAGCCTTGAACGCCGTGTGAAGAAGAAAAGGGATTTGTACGCTAACGGCATCAGCGTCGCCAGTCATCACATGCACAACGGCCCACCAGAAGGCGGGCCGTTGTTTATCGCATCAGCGCAGACCGGATCAGTCCTGGCGGCTGGTGACTTCCAGCAGGTGGTAGCCGAACTGGGTTTTCACCGGGCCTTGCACGGTGTTGACCGGGGCGCTGAATACGACGGTGTCGAATTCCTTGACCATCTGGCCTGGACCGAACGAACCCAGGTTGCCGCCATCGCGGCTGGAGGGGCAGCTGGAGTTGGCTTTGGCGATTTCTGCGAAATCGGCGCCGCCTTCGATCTGGGTCTTGAGTTCGTTGCACTTGTCTTCAGTGGAAACGAGGATGTGACGGGCGGTGGCTTTGGCCATGGGGAGTAACTCCTTGAGTGAAAAGGGTGAGCCTACCGGATTCAGGCGGTTATTTCCCGGCAAAGTTCCTGCCGATTGCCGAGCGGTTCGGGTTGGGTCAAGACAGGACGATATAGTCGTTCTGCTGGATGATCGGTCGGTGTGGGCCCTGTACGAGGTGAATGTAGCGTCCGGCTACCAGGTCGATGGGCAGGCAGTCGTCGATATCCATCACAGCGTCCGTATGGGCCTGGGACCAATGGCGCAGCGTATTCTGCTTGCCCTTGCTCATTGCTTCCTGCTTGTTGCGAGCAACCACCAGCAGGTAGTGGTGGGCTTCGCCAAAACTCTTGGCTTCATAACCGCCGAGGTTAATGAAATACAGATGATGCGCTCCAGCGGCAGGTGCGAGGTGGCTGAGTTCGACTTTCCAACCGTCGACACCGTCCACGGCCATCCACGAATCGATATGCACGCCCTTGGGGCTGCCGAACCAATCGGCGCGCAGTTGCGGGTAGGTCGACTCAAGCGTGTCCGCGGCAGCGAACACCACATCGTGAACTTCAATTTTTGCCCGTGGGTGCTTGCCCCCGAGCATCACGACAAACAGCATTGCAGGTTCTTCCTGACGACTTGGCAAAGCGTAACCATACTGCGATTGAACCCTTTTGTCCGGTCAGTGCCACACTGTTAATCCGCGAATTCACCAGGAGGTTGTCATGCGTACCATTGATCTGGCGGGGGTTCCCGTTCCTGTCATAGGCCAGGGAACCTGGCGCATGGGCGAAAATCCCGACCAGCACCGCGCCGAAGTGGCGGCGTTGCAACTGGGCATCGACGAGGGCATGACCCTGATCGATACCGCCGAAATGTATGGTGAGGGCGGCGCCGAAAGGGTTGTCGGCGAGGCCATTCGCGGCAGGCGTGATCAGGTGTTCCTCGTCAGCAAGGTCTATCCGCACAATGCCAGCCATCAGGGCGTGCCCCGTGCCTGTGAAGCCAGCCTCGAACGCCTGGGTACGGACTACATCGATCTGTATCTGCTGCACTGGCGCGGCCAATACCCTCTTGAAGAAACCGTGGAAGCGTTCGAACGCCTGCGCGAAGCCGGCAAGATCGGCCGCTGGGGCGTCTCCAATTTCGATGTCGCCGACCTGCAGGAACTCGCATCCCCGGCCTGCGCCACCAACCAGGTGCTCTATAACATCGAAGAGCGCGGCATTGAGTTCGACCTGCTGCCCTGGTGGCAACAGCACCACTTGCCGTTAATGGCTTACTGCCCGATCGCCCAGGGCGGTGAGCTGCTGTCCAGCCCGACCCTCAAGCAGATCGCCCGCCGCCATGAGGTCACACCCGCCCAGGTGGCCCTGGCCTGGGTGTTGCGCCAGGACGGTGTGATCGCCATTCCCAAAGCGGTCACCCCGGAACATGTGCGACTCAACGCAGCCGCTGCCAAGGTGCTGCTGGATGAACACGACCTGGACGCCATCGATCGTGTGTTTGGCGCACCCAAGCGCAAGCATCCGCTGGCGATGGTGTAGCCAACCGATAGAGGTGGCGCCTTCCCTGGCGCCGCCTCTGCGTCAATCCGGCTTAACCCGCAACCGGGCTGCGCCAGTCATCCGAACCGGAAGTACCGGACACTTCGTGGGTCCACACAATTTTCCGGTACGTGAAGTACACATCTTCCAGGTGGGTGAAGTGGGCGTTGTCCGGGTCCTGGCAATTGGGCATGCGTGACTGGATATCCACGATGGTTGCCCCCTCCAGCTCAATGGTGAAGTAGTGCTCCTGGGTGCCGGCCGAAGAGGTGCGCAGCCATTCGAGCCGGCACTTGACCTCTTCGCCGCTGGTCAGTGCGCTGAACAGCAAGGGCGACGACTTATCGAAGACCTTGCTGATCATCAGGGGTTTATGAACCCTCTGGCCTGTCGGCTGGCCCGATTGCGGGTCGCGCGGAATGATCACCTGATGAGAAAAGGCCTGCACCAGGATCTGGTCCTCATGGCCTTCCTGATAAATGTTACCTACCGAGTCCTGGGTAAACGTACCTGCCGTAATCAAACCTTGTTTGACACCGGTGATGGAGAGATACGCGGGTGTTGGCATGACGGGTTTCCTTGTCTGATTGATGAGGTAGTTCCAGCCGGTCATTGGGCCGGCTGGAGAATTACCTATAACAAGAAGCGTGCCTGAAAGTGCGTTGGCCAATAAAGGTGGGCGTATTGAATTATTTAAGTGGCGATTTATGAAGAGTTGCGCAGTATTTAGTTGATTTAGTGACTATTGGATTGCGCATTAGTGCGCAATTAGTTGCTCACATCGATTGTTGCGCAAACATTGGCGTTGGTCGAAGGGGGTCGTGGATACGGTCGTTTTGGTGCGAAAAATCCTGCGCGCTCATGCATTCAGAGGCACTTGTAGGAAAAGGATTAAGTGTTATTTCGTCGCTTGCTGAATGTTTTGGTCGTGACTAAGGTTCGTGAGCTTTGCGGGATTTTCCGGCAAAGCCTAGATGGCATTCTGATGCGCGGTTTAAATGCGGTTAGTTGGCCTTTCCTGTCATGACGAGTTGCGCGCGGTACCAAATGGCTTATTCAGGCAAGCTTTGTGATTATTACCTTGAAGTTGCACGCTCACCTTGCACGCAAACGTGTTTTGCGGGCAGCGATGTACGCTTTTCGAGTGAATATGAGGCGCTGGAATTCGAGCTGGCCAAGGCGCAATCGATTCATGGTGGCGACCAGCCCGATTGGCAAAAGGTCCGGGAAACCAGTGAGATACTGCTACGCCAGCAGTCCAAGGACCTGAAGGTCGCCGTCTGGCTGACCTGGGCGTTGCACCAGTGTGAATCCTTTCCGGGCTTGCTGGCCGGGCTCGGGTTGCTGCGCGACCTCTGCGAACATCATTGGTCGGTGGTCTATCCGGAAAAACCACGTACCCGTGGCGCGGCATTCGGCTGGTTGGTGCTGCGCCTTGAACCATTGTTTACACAGGGCGTGCCGTTGCAGAACCAGCAACCGCTGTTCCGCGCCGTGCTTGAGCATCTTGAGTGCCTCGATGAGCTTTGGGCCAGGCACTTGGGGAATGACGCGCCGTTGCTGCTGCCGGTTCGCAGGCAATTGGCCCAGACGCTGGAGCGGGCTGCGCAGGACGATCCTCCAGCGGTGGGGCTGAGCGACGTCATTGCCCACGTCAAGCAGGCAACCGGCCAATTGCTCAAGCCCGAAGCGGTGGTGAACAACGAAAAAGACGCCAACAAATTGCTGCGCACCTTGCAGGAGCAGGCCCGAGCGTTGTGTGCCTGGTGGTTACGCCAGAACGCCACTGACGCGCGCGCCTTGCGCCTGAATCGAACATTGACCTGGCTGGCGCTGGCCAGCTATCCGGACGCCGACAACGAACGGTTCACAGCCTTGCGCGGGCCTGCTCCCGACAAACTCAGGCGTTATCAGGAGCGCTTTGCCCAAGGCCATTACGCCGACCTGGTGCTTGAGCTCGAAGCCAGCCTGGCCGGCGCGATGTTCTGGTTCGATGGGCTGCGCATGCTCTGGCAATGCCTGGAGGCCTTGCAGGCCGCCCAGGCCATGGTTGAGCTGGAAGTGACCTTCGCCCTGTTGTTGCAACGCCTGCCGGACCTGCCGGCGTTTCACTTCCATGACGGCGTTCCGTTTGCCGATGCCGCCACGCGCGACTGGATCACGCTGCAGGTTTCCCGCCACCTGCAGATGCCCGAATCAACCCCGGTGGTGGTCGATGCCGATGCCGCGCCCTGGGAGGTCGCCTTGCAGGCGGTCGCCCGGCGGTTGCGAAAGGACGGGCTCAAGGACGCCGTCCATGAACTCAAGCAGGGCATGTACACGGCGCGCAGTGATCGTGCGCGTTTTCATTGGCGGCTTGCCCTGGCGCGCTTGTGTGTACAGGCCGGCAAGCACGAGCTGGCGAAGATCCAGCTTGAACATCTTGACCACGAACTGCAACGCACCGGCCTGGAACGCTGGGAGCCGGAGCTGGCCCTTCAGGTCACCCAGCTTCTGTATCGCTGTTGCGATTTATTGCCGCAAAACCATGCCGTGCGCAAGCGCAAGGAAGACACCCATCGCAGGCTGTGCCTCTTCGATCTTGAAGCGGCACTTGAATAGGCTTTCGGGCCACTTGAAAACGGAGATGCACCATGGCCAAAGAAGGTTCGGTAGCCCCCAAGGAACGTATCAACATTACATTCAAGCCCGCCATCGGTGGGGCGCAGGAAGAAGTCGAGCTGCCGTTGAAACTGTTGGTGCTGGGCGATTTCACCCAGCGTGAGGATGTACGCAAGCTCGAAGATCGCAAGCCCATCGCGATCGACAAGAACACCCTGGATGACGTGCTGGCCAAGCAAGCCTTGAGCCTGACACTGAACGTGCCCAATCGCCTGCAGGAGGAGGCGGATGTCGAGGAACTCGCCATTCAGGTACGCATTAATTCCATGAAGGATTTCAACCCCGCGAACCTGGTTGAGCAGGTGCCCGAGTTGCACAAGCTGATGGCGTTGCGCGAGGCGCTCATGGCACTCAAGGGACCCTTGGGCAACACCCCGAGCTTTCGCAAGGCGATCGAGCAGGCCCTGGCCGATGACGAGTCCCGCGCGCGGGTTCTGGCGGAGCTGGGCCTGGGCAACCCAGGCGCCTGACATTTCTTCAGTAAAAGGACACTGACCCCATGACTACCCAACAGTACTCGCTACCTGAACAGACCACTGACCAGCACAGCATCCTCGACAACATCGTTGCGCAGACGCTACTGAGCGCGGATGACGAGGCCTATGGCATTGCCCGACGTGGCGTGTCGGCGTTTATCGAAGAGTTGATCAAGCCGCACAATCGTGGCGAGCCCGTCAAGAAACGCCTGGTCGACCGGATGATTGCCGAGATCGACACAAAGCTCAGCCTGCAGATGGACGAGATTTTGCACCACCCGCAGTTCCAGGCCCTGGAAGCGTCCTGGAAGGGCTTGCAATTGCTGGTCGACCGCACCAACTTCCGCGAAAACATCAAGATCGAACTGCTCAACGTCTCCCGGCAAGACCTGCTCGAAGACTTCGAAGACTCGCCGGAAGTGACCCAGTCCGGGTTGTACAAGCATATCTACAGCGCCGAATACGGCCAGTTTGGCGGTCAACCGGTGGGGGCGATCATCGCCAACTACTTCCTGTCCCCCAGCGCGCCCGATGTGAAGCTGATGCAGTACGCAGCCAGTGTGGCCTGCATGGCCCATGCGCCTTTTATCGCCGCAGCCGGGCCCGCGTTCTTCGGGCTGGAAAGCTTTACCGGTCTACCGGACCTCAAAGACCTGAAGGACCATTTCGAGGGCCCGCAATTTGCCAAATGGCAAAGCTTTCGCCAAAGCGAAGACGCCCGTTATATCGGCTTGACCGTGCCGCGCTTCCTGCTTCGTACGCCCTACGACCCCCTTGAATGCCCGGTCAAGACCTTCGCCTACCAGGAAAACGTGGTCAACAGTCACGAACACTACCTGTGGGGCAATACCGCCTACGCCTTTGCCACGCGCTTGACCGACAGCTTCGCGCGCTTTCGCTGGTGCCCGAATATCATTGGTCCGCAAAGTGGAGGTGCGGTGGAAGACTTGCCGTTGCATCACTTCCACAGCATGGGGGAAATCGAAACCAAGATTCCGACGGAAGTGCTGGTTTCCGACCGCCGCGAATACGAGCTCGCCCAAGAGGGCTTCATCGCCTTGACCATGCGCAAGGGCAGCGACAATGCCGCGTTCTTCTCGGCCAGCTCGGTCCAGAAACCGAAGCACTTCGGCCTCAGTCCCGAGGGCAAGGAAGCCGAGCTCAATTACCGCCTGGGGACTCAACTGCCCTACATGATGGTGGTCAACCGCCTGGCCCACTACCTCAAAGTCCTTCAGCGCGAACAATTGGGTTCATGGAAGGAGCGCACCGACCTGGAGCTGGAACTCAATAAATGGATTCGCCAGTACGTCGCCGATCAGGAAAACCCGAGCGCCGAAGTGCGGGGGCGGCGTCCGTTGCGGGCAGCGCGCATTGTGGTCAGTGATGTTGAGGGCGAGCCCGGCTGGTACCGCGTAAACCTGAGCGTGCGCCCGCACTTCAAGTACATGGGGGCGGACTTCACCCTGTCCCTGGTTGGGAAGCTCGACAAAGAATGAGCGCAGGCCAAGGAATGCCCCACCATCAAAGCCTTTTCGAGCGGCTAGGACGCCCGGCAACTGCCCCTGCGTGTGGCGTGACATCCGTTGCGCTGCATCTGGGGAAAATGCTCAGCATCCGTGCAGGCAGTGTGCAGACACTGCCGGACTACGGGTTGCCCGACCTCAACGACATGAACCAGAGCCTGCATGAGTCATTGAGCCAGTCGCGCCTGTTGATCGAGCGATTCATCCGCGCCTATGAGCCACGCTTGAAGCAGGTACGGGTCACGGCATTGCCGCGGGATCACGACCCACTGGCCCTGGCGTTCGCGATCGAAGCCTTTCTGGTGGTGAAGGGCAGCAAACAACCTGTGGCGTTTACCGCGAGGCTCAGTGATAGCGGCCGCGTAGAGGTCTTGCCGGATGTCCTTTAACCGTTATTACCAGAGCGAGCTCAGTGCCTTGCGCCAGCTAGGGCGGCGGTTTTCGGAACGCAATCCCGCGCTTGCGCCCTTTCTGGCAGAGTCCGGCCAGGACCCGGATGTGGAACGCCTGCTGGAAGGCTTTGCATTTCTCACCGGTCGCTTGCGTCAGAAGCTGGATGACGAGCTTCCAGAACTGACGCATTCGCTGATGCATTTGCTTTGGCCCAATTACATGCGGCCCATGCCGGCGTTCAGCATCCTGCAGTTCGACCCGTTGAAACGCTCGGGGCCGCCCGTTTCGGTTGCGCGGGATACGCCGGTTGAAAGCGCCGCCGTCAATGACCAGCGTTGCTGTTTTCGTACCTGCTACGACACGCAGATCCTGGCGCTGCAACTGAGTGCGCTGGAGTACAGCGCCCAGGCGGACCGGGGGATGTTGAGCCTGCGTCTGGAGATGAGCGCCGAGGGTAACTTCGGTGAATGGACCTTCGATCAGTTACGCCTGCACCTGGCGGGAGACCGCTACATGAGCCAGGAACTGTACCTGAGCCTGTTGCGTCATCTCGATGGTATCGAGCTGCTGCCTCTGAGGCGCGACGGCCTGCCGATCATCGATCTTGATGGTCAGGCTGTCTCGCTGAGGCTGGGCGCTGACCGTGTGCAACCGGTGGGCTTCAGTGAGGATCAGGCATTGGTCCCGTACCCGCTGAATACGTTTCAGGGGTATCGCCATTTGCAGGAGTACTTTGCCTTTCCCGCCAAATACCTGTTTGTCGATGTGGGAGGACTGGACGTACTGCACGGATTGCCCGGCGAGCTGCTCAAGCAGGTGTGCGGCGTGATGATGCGCTTTGAGTTACGCACTCCATGGCGCGAGCCTCAACAGCCCACCCTGGATAACGTGAAGCTTTACTGCACGCCCATCGTCAACCTGTTCAAGCATGACGCGGTGCCCATTCGCCTGGACGGCAAGCAAGACGAGTACTTGCTGATGCCTGGCGAATATTCACGGGAGAACGCCAGTGTATTTTCCGTAGACCGCGTGACGGGCTGGCAGCCGGGCGGGCTTGGATACCAGGCTTACGTACCCTTTGAATCCTTCGAACATGACGGTGATAACGACGTGTCGGAGCGCCCTGTGAGCTACAGCGTTCGCCAACGGCCATCGGCACAGCATGCAGGGCTCGATACATGGCTTGGGTTTGATAACTTTCAGGAGCACGCGCCGCAAACCCTGTCGATCGAGTTGACATGCACCAATCACAACCTGCCCCGACTGCTGCAGGTAGGGGATATCAACCAGCCGTGCGAAAAGACGCCGGAAGGGTTGTCATTCCGCAATATCTGCGCACCGACAGCGAGTTTCTCGCCGCCCCTGGACCAGGATTTTCTCTGGCGGCTTATCAGCAACATGTCGCTCAACTACCTGTCCTTGAGCGACATCAATGCCTTGAAGACGATTCTTCGAACCTATGACTTTCCTCGCTATCACGACCGACAGGCACAGAAGGTCAGCGACAGGAGGTTGGGCGCGCTGCGGTCTGTCAGCCACGCTGCCGTCGACCGGTTGCACCTTGGCTTGCCGCTCCGCGGCGTACGAATTGAACTGACCGTCGACCCCCAAGGCTTTTTGGGGCAGGGCGAGGTGTTCGTGTTCGCCTCGGTACTCAACGAATTTTTCGCGCTCTACGCCGGCCTCAATACCTACCACGAACTGAGCGTCATCAGCACACAAGGAGACGTGTATCTATGGGCACCACGGATGGGGCAGCAGCCCCTGCTTTGACGCAACTGTCCCGGATCATTCGCGAGTATTCGCTGTTCCAGGCGGTTTTACAGGTAATCAAGCATCTGCGTGATGCCCACCCACTGTTGAGTGACGACGCGCTGTATGACTTGCTGGAGTTTCAGGCCAACCCAGGTCTTGGTTTCCCGGGGCACGATATTGATCGGGTGGAGTTTTTCATCGAGCACGACCAGTTGCGTGCGCGTCTTCGCCTCAACGTACTGGGCTTGTGTGGCGCGGGTTCGCCATTGCCCGCGTTTTATAGCGAGCAGGCGTGCGCCGACGGGGTGAGTGGCAACACCACCCGCGACTTCCTGAACGTATTTCACCACCGTCTGCAACGGCTGATGCTGCCAATCTGGCGCAAGTACCGCTATCGGGCGTGTTTCCAGGCGGGCGCACGGGATGCCTTTTCCGAGCACCTGTTTGCATTGATTGGCCTGAGTGGGCGGCAGATTCGCAGTGTTGCCCAATTGGATTGCAAGCGACTGTTGCCGTACCTGGGGTTGCTGAGCCTGCGGGCGCATTCGGCAGCCTTGATCGAGAAGGTGCTGCGCTACTACTCAAAGCACGACCGCGTGTTCATCGAGCAATGGGTGCTGCGCATGGTGGCCATCGCCGACTCGCAGCGCAACCGCCTCGGCGCTGCGAACAGCGTGCTCGGCCGTGACCAGGTGTTGGGAAACCGGGTCGCCGACCGCAGTGGCAAGTTCAGGGTGCATCTGCAGGATCTGGGCTGGCAGCAGTTTCATGGGTTCCTGCCCACTGGCACGGACTACGCGCCGCTGTGTTCGTTGGTGCGGCTGACGGTTCGGGAACCTCTGGCCTATGACCTGCGCCTGGTGCTGGCCAAGGAAGAGATCAGGCCGCTGCACATTGGCGAACGCAACGTCTGTCGCCTCGGCTGGACCAGTTGGCTGGCGCATGAGTGCGCCGATGGCGTGGTCATCGTGTCGAGCAATGCTCATTAGGGATGAATCGTTATGATGAATATTGACCTGCAACACCTGATCCAGACCTTGACCTCCCAGGCGCGTCGCGACCTGGAGCGCTCGGCCGAGCGCTGCGTCATGCGCGGCGGCAGGGAAGTGCTGGTGGAAGACCTGCTGCTGACCTTGCTCGAGCATCACGATGGCCTGTTGGCCAGGGCCTTGGCCGATGCGGGTATCGACGCCGGCGAGTTGCAAGCCACACTGCAGCCCAAGGTGGAGGCGAGTGCGTCGCGCAATCCGGTGTTTGCCCAGGCGCTTGTGCAATGGCTGCAACAGGCCGTGATGGTCGCCCATTTGGAGCTGCGTCAGGCTGAGGTCGATCAGGGTGCCCTGTTGCTGGCCCTGTTGCGCCACCCTCTGCATCACGCAGGGAGCGCCTATCAGCGGCTATTGAACCGGTTGGATGCGCAGCGTGTGTACGGCTTCGTGTCGAGCCAGGCGCCTGAAACGCATCCCGCGCCCAAGGGTGAATCATTGCTGGAGCGCTTCACCCACGACCTGACACGCCAGGCTCAAGAGGGGCGTATCGACCCGGTGTTGTGCCGTGATGCCGAGATCGGCCAGTTGATCGACATACTCATGCGCAGGCGCAAGAACAATCCAATCCTTGTCGGCGAAGCCGGGGTAGGCAAGACGGCCGTTGTCGAAGGCCTCGCGCTTCGCATCGCCACCGCGCAGGTACCGGCGTTATTGCGCGAAGTCCGGGTGTTGACCTTGGACATGGGCCTGCTCCAGGCAGGCGCCGGCATCAAGGGGGAGTTCGAACGGCGCCTCAAGGGTGTGATCGACGAGGTCAATGCTTCGCCCAGACCGGTGATTCTGTTTATCGATGAGGCGCATACGCTGGTAGGGGCAGGTGCGCAGGCCGGTGCGTCGGATGCGGCCAACCTGCTCAAGCCGGCCCTGGCCCGTGGCGAGCTGCGCACCATCGGCGCCACCACCTGGTCGGAATACAAGAAATACTTCGAAAAAGATCCTGCGTTGGCGCGGCGCTTCCAGCCCGTGCTGGTGGACGAGCCCAGTGTCGAGCAAGCGGTTTCGATCCTGCGCGGATTGGTGCCTGTGTATGAGCGCAGCCATGGCGTCTACGTGCGCGACGATGCGGTCGTGGCGGCCGCGCAGTTGAGTGCCCGTTACCTGACCGGGCGCCAGTTGCCCGACAAGGCGGTGGATGTGCTGGACACCGCGTGCGCCCGTTTGAAAATCAGCCGGGAGACCGCGCCGCAAGCACTGCAATGCCTGTACTCGGAACAAGCGGAGGGCGCCCGGCAGCTGCAAGCAATGAGCCGAGACAGGGACGCAGGTTTCCCCGTGGATGAACAGCTCCTGCTCGGGTTGGGCCTGCGCATGCAGGCCGTGGAAAAGGAGCGTGAGCATCTGGAGCGCTGCTGGCAGGAACAGCAAGGATCGGCGCAGCAGGTGTGCCCGCGCCTGGTGGCTCAGATTATCAGTGCCTGGACCGGAATCCCGGTTGAACAGCTGTCATTCGAACACAGTGAACAGGTCTTGGGTTTCGCCGATGCGCTGCGTTCGCGCATCCTTGGCCAGGAGCAGGCGGTGCAGGCCCTGGATCGCAATCTTCGTGCCGTCGCCGCAGGCCTCAACAACGCCGACGCGCCGGTCGGTGTATTCCTGCTGGTCGGCCCAAGTGGCGTAGGCAAGACCGAGACTGCGCTGGCCCTTGGCGATCTGTTGTACGGGGGAGCGCGTTTCGTCACCACCCTCAACATGTCGGAGTTCCAGGAAAAACACTCGCTGTCTCGGTTGATTGGCGCACCGCCCGGTTACGTCGGCTTCGGCGAGGGCGGTGTGCTGACGGAAGCCGTGCGTCAGCGACCGTATTCTGTCGTGCTGCTCGATGAAGTCGAGAAAGCCGACCCGGAAGTGTTGAACCTGTTCTATCAGATTTTTGACAAGGGCCGGGTCAATGATGGGGAAGGCCGGGAAATCGACTTTCGCAACACGCTGATTCTGATGACGTCCAACCTCGGCAGCGAGTGCATCAGTGAACGCTGCGCGGGTGGCCAGCGACCTGACACGCACGTACTGCAAGAGACGATCCGCCCGCTGCTGCGCGAACACTTCAAACCCGCCTTGTTGGCACGGATGCGTGTGGTTCCGTATTACCCGGTCACCGGTGAGGTTCTGCATGACCTGGCAAGGCTCAAGCTGGAACGCCTGGGGCAGCGGCTGCACCTGCGCAAACTGGCGTTCAGCTACACGCCGGAGCTGGTTGCCCACATGGCCGAGCGTTGTGTTCACGGTGACAGCGGCGCTCGTTATATCGACCAGTGGATCGAGCTGCATGTGTTGCCGCAGATCGTGGATCGTCTGCTGGCGGCCATGGCTCAAGGCGAACCCTTGGCGCATGTGCATGCGCGCCTGGAGGCCAATGGCTTCCCACTCTGTGAGTTCAGCCAATGAGCGATCCGCAGTTCACCCAGGCGCTCCATGCTCCCGCTTACGCCGATGCGCTGCTCGGCTGGTTCATTCGCCTGGGCATCGACGCCGACGAAACCACCTTGCCCGGCTTGTGCGTCGCAGCGGTGGCGCAACTGAGCCAGTGCGAACTCAGCCAGTGGTACTGGCGGGATGAATCCACGGGCCGACTTGAGCTGATTGCGCAGCATCTGCCCGCAGCCCTTCGCCCCGTCGATCCGGTCTGTACCGAGGACTTTCAGCACGAGCAAGTGTTGCACTATGTGCTTAGCCATCAGACCGCTCTCAGCCTGCAAGACCTTGCAGGCAGCGTATACGAATGCGGGTTCCTGCCAGTGATGGCGCGGCCCTGGGAAGCCGTGTCATGCGTGCCGTTGTTCAACCGCGGCAAGGCCATCAGCGGCGTGTTGGTGTATGCCAGCCAATGCCGAAAAAAACTGCAGGACTACAGCGTTTCCTTGAGTCAACTCGGCAGTTTCGCCTCGATGCAACTGTCTTTGCTGCGGTGCCAGCGTTCCACAGGGCATGTCACCCCACCCAAGGGGTGCCCACCGGCTCTGCGTGTGGAGTTTGGGTTGATCGGCAGCAGTACGGCCATGGATGAGACGTACCGCCTGATCGGCAAGGTTCTGAATGCGCCCTACACCGTACTGCTGCGCGGCGAGACGGGAACGGGCAAGGAGGTGGTGGCGCGCGCTATTCATGCGGCGGGGCCGCGTAGCCAAAAACCATTCGTGGTGCAAAATTGCGCGGCCTTTCCCGAGGGGCTGCTGGAAAGTGAACTGTTCGGCTATCGCAAAGGTGCTTTCACGGGCGCCGAACGTAACCACACAGGGCTGTTTGACGCGGCGCATGGCGGCACGCTGCTCCTGGACGAAATCGGCGACATGCCGCTGTCGCTGCAGGCCAAGTTGCTGCGGGTTTTGCAGGAAGGCGAAGTCCGCCCGTTGGGGGCCAGTGCGGCACACAAGGTCGATGTGCGCATCATTGCCGCGACTCACCGCAACCTCTGCGCGATGGTAGCGCAGGGCAGTTTTCGCGAGGACCTTTACTACCGGCTGGCGCAGTTTCCCATTGAGCTGCCGCCGTTGCGCCAGCGCGACGGCGATGTGTTGCTGTTGGCGCGCGAGTTTGCGCAAAAGGCCTCAGTTGCACTGGGACGCTCACCGGTGGCGTGGTCCAGCGCCGCCCTTGACCAACTGTCCAGTTACGCCTTCCCGGGCAATGTCCGCGAACTCAAATGCCTGGTGGAACGCGCCGTGCTGCTCTGCGACGACGGCGTGATCCTGCCGGCGCACCTGTCCTTGCCCGCGCCGACCGCCGATGAGCCTATCGATGCAACGCTGCGCCAACGCCTGGAGCGCGTAGAGCGGGTGTTCCTGATCGACTGCTTGCACAAGAACCGTGGCAATCGCACCCGCACCGCGCGCGAGTTGGGCGTGGCGCGGCGCACGCTGCTCTATCGGCTGGCGCGCCTGAAGATCCCGGTTGGCGATATGCGCGAGGAATGCTGAATGAGCGACGCATGGGCACTTAATTCTTATGGGAGATACCTGATGCGTATTCATCCGTGGCAAGCCGTGGTGCTTGCGCTGTGTGTGTTGAGCGGCTGTAACGGCAATTACGTTTTTGACGATGCCGATTATCGTCCATTGGGCGACCCCCAGGCGGTCCGCCGTGGGCAATGAGCAGGGGAGCTGCATGCAATTAACCTTTGAAGTCTGCAGTACTGCAAGCGGTGAGCCGCCTGCTCGCAAAACGTTTGACGGCGTTGGCGGCGTGATCGGCCGAGGAAAGGGCTGTGACTGGATCATCGCGGGCGCTGATCGCTTGGTTTCCAGCCATCACGGCTTGGTCGTTTATCGGGAAGGCCACTACTTTCTCACCGATATCAGCAGCAACGGCATCGGCATATCGGGCAGCATGGAGCGCTTGTGCAAAGGCCAGGCACGGCTGATCAGTGACGGTGACGTATACCAGCTGGGCAGGCTGGATATTCGGGCCAGCCTGGTGGCGCAGGAACGGCGGCCGTTTGCCCGGGAAGACAAGATTCCAGACGATGCCTTCTTCGGTCTTGACCCGGTCTGTGCGCTGGAGCGCTTGCACATGGACGGTGACTCATCGGCAGAGCTGGGCGCCCTGGACACCTCAACGCAGGGGCTGCCCCCATCGCTTTGCCAGGGCCCTGTGGATCGCGATCATCTGGTCGTACCGAAATGGGCGGCACCGTCCGAAGAAGCCCCCTCTTGCGAACTTGCCACGGCCGCACCTGCCGGTGAAACGTTCTGGACGCAGTTTGCGAGAGCATTGGGCATGCCACTGGACACGCTCGATACGCCGGCGCGTGAAGCGCTGGCAATCCAGGTAGCAGGCCTGTTCAAACTGACCCTCGAGGGCTTGCAGCAAAGCCTGCGGACCCGTGACGAGCTGCACAGTGAGTTGAACGAAGCATCAACCGCCCCGGTGTCCGTTACCTCCAATCCGTTAAAAGACTGCGCCGACAGCCACGCTGCCATGACAGCACTGCTGGGCGCCAGCGAGTCGCGGCAACTCTCTGCCGAACAAGCGGTGACCCAGGCTTATCGTGATTTGCAAGTTCATCAACTGGCGCTGGTCGTGGCCAGTCGGGCCGCTGTCCGCGGTGCATTGGCCGCCTTCGCGCCTGGGCATTTAGTGCAGTGTTTCGAGCGCGAGGGCAAGCCGCCCCGGTTCTTCAGTGATGGTGCCCGTTGGCGAGCGTATCAGCGCCATTATCGGCGGCTGACGGACGAGGAGGTCTCGGGCGAGCAGCTGTTACGCAGAGACTTCTCCAAGGCCTACGCAGAGCAGGTACGCCTGGTCTCCACTCTCCACGTCGGGCACCCAGGATGATGTTCATGTATCGAATCGCCGTTATATCAAGGCTGTTGGCGTTTGGCCTGCTGGCCGGCTGCAGCACCCTCTCACCTTTTTCGAGCATGACCAAACTGGACCTGACCTTGGTGGCCGCTGACGAAGTCAACCCGGACCTTCACGGCCGTCCATCCCCCGTGGTGGTGCAACTGATCGAGCTGCGGCACCCCGTGGCTTTTGAAAACGCCGAGTTCTTCAGCCTTTACGGCAGGGCCGAACAGACGCTGCCCAAGGACTGGGTCGCCAGCGAAGAGCTGGAATTGCGCCCCGGTGAACACCTGGCACTCAAGCTGAGTGTCGAGCCGCACAGCCGTTATGTCGGCGTGCTGGCGGCCTATCGCGACTTGCCCCACGTGCAATGGCGGCTGGTGCTGCCTGTAAACCCAGGGCAATTGACCCGTGCCGACGTTGTGCTGGACCAGGCGGGCATCCGTATGGCCGCGTCCCACACTGACAGGGCGGAGGATTGAGATGCAGATCCATAACGTTATCTGGCAAGAAGGCATGCTGCTCAGGCCTCAGCACTTGCAGCACAGCGATCGTTACTTCCATCGACAACTCAACCGCACACGCCTGCTGAACACCGATGCCTGGGGGTTCCTGAGCCTGGATGTGGATCTGCAGTACCTCAACCTGGGCAAGATAGTGCTCAACCAGGCCAGCGGCGTATTGCCGGATGGCAGCCTGTTCGAGCTGAGCGGTGCGATGGAACCGCTGGTATTGCAGATACCTGCGAATGTGGGCCGGCAGGCGGTGTATCTGGCGCTGCCCCTGGCGACGGCGAATCAGGTTGAAGTGCGCAGGAAGGAGCAAGGCGATGTCCTGGCGCGCTACGTCGCTTGTGAAACGGAAATCGGAGACTCCAATGCCGGCGTCGACTCGCGTTGCCAGGTCAACTGTGCACGCCCCGATTTGCGCCTGGTGCTGGGGGAGGGCACCAGTGACCCGTTTTACGTGAAACTCCAGGTTGCCCAGGTACAGGATTCAACCCTTGACGGCGGCACCAGGCTGGATGCGGATTTTGTACCGACATTCATCTACCTCAAGGGCTCGGGGTATGTGTGGTCGTGCCTAAAGGAGGTGATCAGCCTGCTGACGACCCGTGGCGATGCGATTGCCGCGCGCATCCAGGGCAGCGGTGCCTCGGCGGGTGCGCAGGTCGGCGACTTCCTGATGCTGCAACTGACCAATCGTGCCGAATTGATATTGCGTCACTACCTGAGTCAGGCCCAAGTGCGTCCGGAGCGGTTGTATCGGGAGTTGCTGTCGATTCTCGGCGAACTGTCGGCCTTTGCCAGTGACAACAGGCGCGCGCCATTGACGCTTCAGTACCAGCATGGCGATCAGGGGGCGAGCTTTCGTGGGCTGATGGAGGGGCTTCGTACTGCGTTGTCGCGGGTGCTGGAACAACACGCCATCGAGCTCGCGTTGCAGCAACGCCAGTACGGGGTGTTGGTCTGTCCGGTCAACGATCTCAAGTTACTGGGCACTGCGACGTTCATCCTGGCGGCCACCGCCCAGTGCGATAGCGAAGAGCTGCGTCACCGCTTGCCCGCGCATCTGAAGATCGGCCCCGTGGAACGCATCCGCGAACTGGTGAACCTGCATCTCGCCGGTATCAAGGTCACGCCCTTGCCGGTAGCGCCGCGACAGATCCCGTTTCATGCCGGCAAGACCTATTTCATGCTCGAACTCAGCCCGCGCGACATCGCGCAGTTGGAACAATCGGGTGGTTTCGCCTTCCACGCCAGCGGCGAGTTCGCCGAGCTGGAACTCAACTTCTGGGCTATCAGGAACTGAACACCATGACTATGGACAGTGAATACCCGCAGGACGAAAAAACCGTGCTGCTTGACCGTGACGGGCTCGGACCGGCGCAGGGGCCAATCACCGACTTCCCAACGCCGCCGCGCTTCGAGCAATTGGAGGACCGAATGATCTATGCGGCCCGTCTGCAGGGGAGCGAGAGCTTCAAGATAAGCCCGAACGCGCTGTTGGCGGCAGCGTGGGATCTGTTGTCGCAGGTTGTCCAGCTCAAGTTCATTTCTGGCCGGGAAAGCCTGCAGGCGCTCAATGACCAGCTTTCATCGGGGATTAACGCGTTTGAGGCCCATGCGTTGCACTTGGGCGTGCAGGACAGTCAGGTGATGTCGGCGCGCTATGTACTTTGCAGTGTCATTGATGAAGCGGTGGTCACCACGCCGTGGGGCAACCGCAGCGACTGGTCGAGCAGAAGCCTTTTGAGCCGTTTTCACAACGAAACCTTCGGCGGTGAAAAGTTTTTCCAGTTGCTGGAGCGTTTGTCCCGCGACCCCGTCAAGCATGTGGCCATGCTGGAATTGATGTACCTGTGCCTGTTATTGGGGTTCGAAGGTAAGTACCGGGTCATGGAGCGGGGAAGGGTGCACCTTGAAGCGGTGCATGACGCGGTGTATCGCCAGATCAGGCATGTGCGCGGTGACCGCCTGCCGGCATCCATCGCGCCGCACGCGAAGAGGGCATCCCGGCCACGGCTGCGCATTGTCTCGGTCACCTGGGCCGCCGTCTGCGTACTGGCCTGTTTGCTTGTGATGTATTCGGGATTCGCCTGGGTACTGGGCCAGGAACGCATAACGGCGCTGCAGACGTTTCAATCTGTCCCGGACGCCCTCGTAACGCTGGAGCAATGAATGAACGCATTCTTCAAGGGCGTGGGTACGGTACTGCGCAAAAGTTGGGTATGGAGTCTGCTGCTGGTGTTGTCCAGCGCGCTGCTGGTGTGGTTTTGCGGGCCTTCGCTGGCGGTGGATGACCACCGTTTCTGGCGAAGCTCGACGTCCCGTTTACTGACCATCAGCGGGTTGCTGCTGATGTGGGGCCTGGCGATGGTAGTGGTGGGCGCGCGTCGTACCGCTCGGTTGCATGAGCCCGAGCACCAGGCGCTTCACCAGCGGCAGGAACTGATCAGTCATGAAATAAGACAGGTGCAAGGGCGTTTCAAGGAGGCGCTGCAGACGTTGAAAAGCTCGCGGCGCTACGGCTCGCGCAGCGAGCGATGGCGAAACGAGTTGCCCTGGTACCTGGTGGTCGGCGAACAAGGCAGTGGCAAGACCTGCCTGTTGGCCGCCGGTGGCTTGCAGTCTCCGCTCGATCGGGCTGAAGCGCCCGCAGGCACAACGTCTTACTGTGACTGGTACTTTGCCGAGGAGGCCGTGATGGTCGAGACGGCTGGCCGCTATCTGGGCCAGCCCGAGCATGCGGTCGATGCGGCGGGATGGACGGCCCTGTTGGGCCTGCTCAAGTCGTGGCGCAGGGGGCGGCCGCTCAACGGCGTAGTGGTGACGTTGTCAGTCGATACACTTTCAAGCAGCGACGAACATGACCTTGAGCGCCACGCGCGTGATGTGCGTACCCGCTTGCATGAGATCCAGCAGACATTGCATGTGGATGTGCCGGTATACCTGGTGTTGACCCAGGCGGATCGGCTGGCCGGGTTTGCTGAGTTCTTTGACGCGCAGCAGGGTGACGGCACAGAAGAAGTCTTGGGTGGGCACCTGGTCGCCGACACGTCCGGTACGGACATCGCCCAGGTGAGGGACATGTTCCAGAACATGTTGCAACGCTTGGGATCAGAGCTGATCGCGCGCTTGCATCAGGAGCGCAATATCGAGCGTCGCGGCCGGATGCTGGATTTTCCCCGGCACGTCGCACGCCTAGGTGATCCCCTGTGCCTGTTCATCGAAACCGCGTTTTGCGCGCATCGCTACCAGCGCATAAATGGCCTGCAAGGGTTTTACCTGACCTGTGCGAAAACTGGCGATATGCGCGCTCATTTTGTCCAGGGCCTGTTCAATCGCGTGATATTTGCCGAGGCCGATCTCGCCGGGCTGCATGCCCCGGAGCGCCAGCGCATACATCGACGTCACGGGTTGCTGGCGCTGGCCGCAACCGTGGTGATCGGCACAGCGGCAGCGTTGTGGATGCACAGTTTCTCGTTCAACCATCAGCGACTGCTGGAACTGAGCGCTATCGGGCCCTCTGCTCCACCGGGTTCAGACGAGAGCCTCACGTTGCTGGCCCTGTTGGATAGCCGCCTGGCTGCAACAAAAGTCTATGCACCGTTGGCGGACGTCCGGTGGGTTGATCGGGCGGGTTTGTACCAAGGGGAGTCGACCCGCCCGCCGGTGGTCAACGCCTATGAACAAGCCTTGCGCCAACAACTGCTGCCGTACCTGACAAGGCTGCTCGAAGGACAGGTGCGAGGCCGCCTGGCGGATCGCGAGCGGTTGCTGGACAGCCTGCGCGCCTACCTGATGCTCAACCTGCGCGAACGACGTGATACGGCGTGGTTGGCGGAGTATGTGGCGGGCCAGTGGCCAACGGACCCCTCGACGCATAAACGTCTGAATCAACACCTGGCACGGCTCCTTGAGCAGCCGTTTCTGGCGCCGTTGAACGACGAATTGGTGGCCCAGGCCCGCCTGGTATTACGCGGTGAGTCGCTGGCGGAGGTGGTTTACCGAACGCTGCGCGAGCAAGCGCGGAGCCTGGAGCCTTACCGCCTGGCCGAAGGTCCGGCGTTTTCGAGGGTCGAGCCGCCTATACCGGGGTTCTATACTCGAAAATATCTGCAGTTTTTCGAAAAACAGGGCCCTCAACTGGTCAATGCCATCGCCAAGGATAACTGGGTGCTTGGCGAAGGCACCGACCTCAGCGTCATGGACTTACGCAAGTTGGTGCTTGAATTGGAGCAGCGCTATTTCAGTGAATACGCTGATGCATGGAGTGAGGCGCTTGGTCGGGTCAGGCTGCTCGACAGTGGCAATCTGCGACAAGGTGCGCAGCAGCTCGCAAGCCTTACTTCGGCCCAATCGGCCCTGGTGCAGTTGCTGCAGCAGGTTCGCGAAAACACGCGGCTGGTACCGCTCTCCGATCGGCTTGAAACAGTGAGCCAACAGGCCGGCGAGCTGGGCGCAATGACGTCCAGCGTACTGGCCCGGACGGCGCTGCCTGATACCGCTCGACGAGCCTTGCAGCGCCGCTTCGAACCCTTGCATCAATTGCTCGATGAAGAGCAGAACCCTGGGGGCGAATTGACGCAGGCCTTGCGTTTGCTCGATGAGCTGCACCTGCAGTTGTCGACACTGAGCCGGGACAGTTCGCCGCAGCAGGCTGCGTTCAATATGGCCAGGCAACGCATGGATGGGCAGCAGCCGCTCCTGGGCAACCTGCGTGATGTGGCGGCGCGTTTGCCGCAACCGCTCAGGGGATGGTTCGAAGGGATGGCCGACCAGAGCTGGCGCTACCTGCTCGAGGATGCCTATGGCTATGTGAATCAGCGGTATCAAAGCGAGCTTCATGGCTTCTATGCGAAGGCCATCCAGCGCCGATACCCATTTGATGCACACGCCGGCAGCGACGTTGCCCTGGGCGATTTTCAGGAGTTTTTCAAACCACGGGGGGCCATGGCGCGCTTTTATGAGGCGTACCTGCGACCGTTTGTGAGTGCCGAGGGCAACCGCTATCGTCTGCGGACCCTGGAGGGACGCAGCCTGCCGATGTCGCGTCTGGTGCTGGAGCAACTGGCCAGGGCGCAAACCATTCGCCAGGGTTTTTTCAGCGAGGACCAGGGGGATTGGGCCGTGCGGTTCACGCTGGCGCCCTATAGCCTGGACCAGGCTGTCAGCCGGGCGACGCTGCGGGTGGGTAATCAGCAGTTGGAGTACCGTCACGGCCCGATCGTGCCGGTGGCGTTTCATTGGCCGAGCGAGGCAGAGAATGGCCGTAGCAGCCTGGTCTTGGAGCGCGGTTCAGAGCGGCCGTTGGGGATCGAAAAAGACCGGGGTGCCTGGTCGTTGTTCCGGTTTTTCGAGCTGATGCAAACCGAGCCTGCCAGCGGCAGGGATGGCCAGATACTCAAGGCCGACCTGGCGGGCCTGCGTGCCAATTACGTGCTGACCAGCCAACGCAGCCCCAGCCCGTTCCAGATGGCGACATGGCGCACCTTCCGCCTGCCGGACCAATTATGAGCCCGGCTCACCCTTGGCGAAGTGCCGGACGCACGGCGCAGGGCAAGAGTCGCTCGCGCAACGAGGACGCATTCCTCGATTGCCCGCAGCGCGGTTGTTGGGCGGTGGCCGACGGCATGGGTGGCCACCATGCCGGGAATGTAGCCAGTCAAAGCGTAGTCAGCGGCCTTGCCGCGCTGTTAGGCCAGGGCGCTCTGGATCAGCGGATCGAGGCCGTCCGACGCTGCCTGCGAGGCCTCGACAGCCAATTGCAACAGACCTGTGGTGTGGGCGGCGTCATGGGCAGTACGGTAGTCGTGCTGTTACTGGAGCAAAACCGCGCGGCCTGTCTCTGGGCAGGTGACAGCCGATGCTACCTATGGCGAGGGCAGCGTCTGTATCAACTGTCGCGGGACCATTCCCTTCAGCAGTATTTGATGGACAAGCAGCAGTTGAGTCCAGCGCTGGCCCAGGCTCATCCAGGCGCAAGGGCTTTGACCCGCGCGGTGGGAGCGCGCCAGCCACTGAGCCTAGAGATCCTGGAACTGCGCGCCCGGCCCGGGGATGTGTTCCTGCTATGCAGCGATGGTCTGTACCAAGGCCTCAGCCACCGGGAACTGGGGCGTGCCATGAGTGCAGGAACGCCCCGACAAGTGGTGGAACAGCTGTTCAGCGACGTACTGCGGGGGCCGGCGCGGGATGACCTCACGGCCGTGGTGATCCAGCCATGAACAGCGCTGCTGGCCCACCGAAACTGCTTGCGGGACGCTATCAGCTTGAACGCATCCTCGGGACTGGGGGCATGGGGGTGGTCTATCGCGCCCGTGACCTGTTGCATGAGGCGTTCGGCGAGCCGGATTGCCGTGTGGCGCTGAAGCTGTTGGGCGACAGCCTTTGCGCGTGCGCTGATGCTCATGTGTTGCTGTACAGCGAATTCGCGCTGACCCGAAGCCTGCAACATGATCACCTGGTGCGTGCGTTTTCGTTTGAGGTCGATACGGCCCAACAGGTGGCATTCTTCACCATGGAAGTGATGCCTGGCCTGACCCTGGACCGCATGCTCGCGCAGTATCCGCAGGGGCTGGCGTGGCATGAGCTGCAACCCATGGCCCTGCAATTGCTGGATGCACTGGTCTACATCCAACGCCAGGGTGTGGCGCATGGCGATGTAAAGCCAACCAATATCATGGTGGGGGAGCAGGGAGTGCGCTTGTTCGATTTTGGCTTGGGCCACGCTGAGGCCCAGGCAAGGGCAGGATTGCCCGGCTTGAGCCGCAGTCGCCTGAATGCCTGGACCCCAGCGTATGCCGCACCGGAGCTGATGGCGGGAGGGCTGCCGTCGGCCAGCGCTGATCTGTACGGCGCTGCCTGTGTGCTGTATGAACTGGCCGAGGGACGCCGCCCCGATGAGCGCCAAAGCAATCTGCGCCTGCCTCGGCCCAGGCAGTTGCCCAGGCAGTGCTGGCCCCCGTTGCGTGCGGCATTGGCGCCGGACCCCGAACAGCGAACCGTCTGCGCCGCCGAGCTACGTGAAGGGATGGCGGACCAGCGTCGTCGCTGGTTCATCGGGTAATGCGTCAGCCGTCCAGGTTGTGCAGTTGGCAGTATTCTTCCCAACTCATGCCCGCCATCTGCGCTACTTCCTTGTGCACCTCAAGGCGTTGGGTTTCAAAGGCGTCGAGGGATTCGGCGGTCAGTTTGAGGGTCAGTTCCCAGGCAAACAGGCCCTGGCGTTCGGCTTCGGCCTCAAAGGCTTCATGCAGCCGTTCGGCGCGATATTGCGCCAGGGTTTCGCCCTTGGCCTGGGCGGCCAACGGGTTCAGGGTGTCGAGTTCATTGGCCACATCGGGGTGTGCGTCGAGAAATCTGTCCAGCGCGAGCTGGTGGTTATCGCCGGGTGCTGACAAGGGCTTACTCCAAACAATAGCAAGGTCAGGGGTTGCGTTGAACGCCGTGGCATCGTGCGTCTTCGCGTAGTACAGACACTACGCATTGAAGCAGATTCAGAAATTGGCTTGGGCGGGAAATTCAAATAAGCGCAAAAACCAGGGAATTGCCTGTCATCCCATACGGAAAATTCACACGGACGAATGGTAAAAGGCTTTCGCTCACCGTGCCAGGACGTGTAGCGTTAGCCCGTGTTTACGGCGCTGCCTTCCAGGGACAGTGTGCGATGGGCAGAGGGATAGGTCATGGCGCAAACGCTGTTCAAGCTTTTCTTTACCCAACGGCTGGCCGCCTTGGCCAGCACGGAGTCGCTGCGAGCGATCCGCGAAGGTTTGTTGTGGATCCTGCCGTGCCTGCTGGTGTCGGCTGGCTTCCTGGTGTTGTCCGAATGTGCCCGGGTATTCGGATTCGATCCGCAGGTGGTGGCGTTCCTGGCTGGCCTGCACAATCAGATCAGCTCCGTCATCCCACTGCTGGTGGCGGCTTCCATCGGCTACATGCTGGCTATCCAGCATCGCCTGCCGCAATTGCCGGTCGCGTTTCTTTGCCTGGCCAATGTGCTGCTGGCAACGTTTATTCTGCGCGAATATCCCCGCGCTTCGGCCACCTTCGTGCTGTTCATCGCCATTGCATCACCGCTGTTGAATGTGCCGACGATGGCTTGGCTGCACCGTTACCGTTGGACCCGCCTGGTCAACGAAGAACTGGTGGGGCACAACCTGCGCGGCACGATCAATATGGTGGTGCCGGGCTTCATCACCGCCTTGGCGTTGGTGGTGGCGTTGTCGTTGTTGCTGCAGGTCCCCTATGTAGCGCAGCTTCAGGGGCCGCAGGTATTCGACGCCTTGCAATCGCCTTATGGCAGCGGGCTGTTTGTGACGCTGATGAATTCGTTGCTGTGGTTTTTCGGGATCCACGGTGTGTACGCCATGCAGCCGCTGTTCGATGTGCTCGACCAGGCCGTGGTGCTGAATGGTGCCGCGCTGGCGGCGGGCGAGCCGATCAAGTACATATTGAACGGTGGCCTGCTGGGCAGTTTTGCGTTTATCGGTGGCTCGGGCGGTGCGCTGTGCCTGCTGCTGGCGATCCTGTTGATCTCCAAAAGCCAGTCCATGCGCCTGTTGGCGATGGCGAGTTTGCCGCTTTCACTGTTCAATGTCAGTGAAGTGTTGCTGTTCGGCTTGCCGATCATCCTCAACCCGCGCTTATTCATACCGTTTTTGATCGTACCGGCGTTAAACGCCATGGTGGCGTTGTCCGTCGTGCACATGGGATGGGTGGCACCGGCGGTGGTCAGCGTTCCATTTACGGCTCCGGTGCTGCTCAACGCCTATCTCAGTACTCACGGCGACCTGGCGGCGGTGTTGCTGCAAGTGGCGTTAGTGGGGCTGGGTACCCTGGTGTATGTGCCGTATGTCCGCGCGATCCATCGCCAGGCCAGCGAAGGCGGCACGGTGTACCTCAAGTCCCTGGACATGACCTTCCGTGGCCTTGAGGAAAAGGGCCGGCTGCGCGAGCTGGACCCGGTGCTCGCCTCCCACAGGACCTTGGCGCGCCAGGCCAGCGAGTTCAGCCGCATCCAGCAGATCAGCGACTACGAGTTCTACCTCGAATTCCAACCGCAGGTCTCGACCCGCACCGGCCTGTGCACCGGTTGTGAAGCATTGATGCGTGCCCGTGACGCCAAGGGCACGGTGCATTCACCCTGGGAGTTCCTGCAATGGCTGGCCCAGGCGCGGTTGATGCCGGATGTGGATGTGTGGGTGGCGTCCCAGGCGGTGCGCCAGTACCAGAAGTGGCGCAAGCTCGGCTTTGCATTGCCGATGACGATCAATGTTTCCAGCGCGACCCTGACCGATGCCGCCCATGGCGATCGCCTTGTGGAGATCCTCGCCCAAGCCCACGGCCAGGTGTCGGTGGAGATTACCGAAGAGGCGCTGGTCGGTGATATCCAGGTCACGCGCCGCACCATCCAGAAGTTGCAGGCCATCGGCGCCAAGGTCTATATCGATGACTTCGGCACCGGGTTTTCAGCCTTGAGTTACCTGCACCAGTTCCCGGTGGATTTCATCAAGATCGACCGCAGTTTCGTCGTGGCCCAGCACGACCCCAAGGGCGCCCAGGTCATGACGGGCATGTTGCGCTTCTGTGAAGCGCTGAACCTGGGCGTGGTGGTGGAAGGCGTGGAAACCGCTGAGCAACTGGCCTTCCTGAATACCGGCGCCGAACTGATTATCCAGGGTTGGTATTTCAGCAAGGCGCTGCCGGGCGATCAGTTGGAGGGTTTCGTGCGTGAGCGCGCCGCCCTGGCGCAGAGCTAATACCCGCGCTGGGTCTGCTCGATCTCTTCGACCAGCTCGTCAATGCCCGCCAGGCGCGCACGGTTGTCGTGGTCCCAGGGGTGGAACCCAGGCTTGAAGTAGTGCAGCCATGGCACCACCATCCGTGGGAAAACCCCCTTGGGCCCATACAGAAATTTCAACATGCGCCAGAAACCCTTCAGATGCCCACCCGACTTGCGATCGGCCATCAGCAGGCGCAGGTGGAAATCGAACACCACCAGCCAGAACAACAGCGTGGTGGTCAGCATGGTCCCGGTACGCAACAAGTAGCGCTTGGGGCCAGGCTTGATCACGCGGTTCCAGACATCGAAGGCCACGGCCTTGTGTTCGGTCTCCTCAAGGGCGTGCCAATACCACATTTGCTGGTAGCCCTTGAGTGAGTTTCCGAAGCGTGACGGGTCGCTCAGCAGTATTTCCGCAAGCATCGCGGTGTAGTGCTCAAGGGCAATGGTCACCGCCAGGTTGAAGGACGCCGGCAGGTGTTTTTTCTGCAGGTCAAGGATGAATTTCAGCCGACGGTCCAGGGTGTGCGCCGGCAGGCCAGCCGCCTGCAGAAGGTCGTTGTAGGCCACGTGTTCACGGCTGTGCATGGCCTCCTGGCCGATAAAACCCTGGACCGCCTTCTTCAGCTCGGGATCGTCGATGCGCTGGCGGTAGTGGCGCACGCTGTCCATGAAAAACAGCTCACCCTGGGGGAACAGCAGCGACAGGGCATTGAAGAAATGCGTGATGAACGGGCCCTGTTCATGCCAGTCCTTGATGCGCTCGGCGGGCAGGGCGAAACGGATGTCTCGGCGGATCGGCAACATAGTGCGTGCTCCTGTTCAGTGGCGGGGTTCGTCATTGGTTTCCAGCACCGGCCGGCGTGCCTTGGGCGCCATGCGTTTGCTGGCGAACACCACCAGCGCTTGATAGGCCGCCGGCAGGCAGCGGGCGAGCAGGTCGAGGAAAAACGCGTCGCGGCCGATCAGCACGCGACGTTTGTTTTTACGCACGCCTTGCAGGATCACTTTGGCGGCCTGGTCGGCGTCGGTGATGAACAGCTTCTCGAAGTCGGCGCGGGCCTGCTGTTCGCTGTGGATGAGGAAGCCGGTCATATTCGCGTCGATACGGCTGCTGCGGCAGATGTCGGTGCGAATGCCGCCGGGGTGCACGCAGGTGGCCGATACGCCGCAGCATTGCAGGTCCAGCTCCTGGCGCAGGGACTCGGTAAAGCCGCGCACGGCGAACTTGGTGGCGTTGTAGCCGCTCATGCCCGGCTGCGCAAACAGGCCGAACACGCTGGACGTGTTCACCACATGGCCATCGCCGCAGGCCTTCAAATACGGCAAGAACGCCTTGGTGCCGTAGACAACGCCCCAGAAGTTGATGCCGACGATCCATTCCAGGTCGGCGTAGTCCACACCTTCCACCGTGCTCGACAACGCAACCCCGGCATTGTTGAACACCAGATTGACCTGGCCATGGTCGGCAACGCATCGGGCGGCCCAATCCTCCATGGCCTGGCGGTCGGCAACATCCAGCGCCTGGGTGGTGACCCGCACAGGGACCAGGGTTGAGCGCTCTATCAATGCCAAGGTTTGTTCCAGCCCCTGGGCGTTTTTGTCCGCCAGGGCCAGGTGGCAACCTTCCCGCGCGAGAGCCAAGGCCAGGGCGCGTCCCATGCCGGATGCCGCGCCGGTGATTGCCGCGACGCGGCCGTTGAATGACTTCATGACAGGCTGCCTTCTACGGTGGAGTGGGGCGCCGCCACAGGATGGCCAGGCGCATTGATCGGCTGCAGGTCGGTCGCATAGTCCTTGAGCGCAAACTGCCGGGTGGCCTGCTTGAAACGCCAGGTGGACCCCGGCCACAGGGTGGTGTTCTTGCCGGTGCGCGGGTCGAGGTACCAACTCTGGCAACCGCCGGTGTTCCAGATGGTGCGCTTGAGTTTGTCTTGCAGTTGTCTGTTGTAGGCGCTTTCCACTGCGGGCTTGACGTCCACAGTGGCGATGCAATGGCGCTGCATCTGCTTGAGTGCGTCGAGGATGTAGGTCACCTGGGCTTCGATCATCAGGATCATCGAGTTATGCCCCAACCCGGTGTTGGGGCCGACGATCAGGAACAGGTTCGGGTAGCCCGGCACCGTGGTGCCCTTGTAGGCGTGGGCGCCGTCTTGCCAGGTGTCCATCAGGTCCACGCCGCCACGCCCGATGATGCAGTTGCGGGGCAAGGGGTCGGTGGCCTGGAAGCCGGTGCCGAAGATCAGGCAATCGGCTGGGTGCTTGATGCCGTCGGCGGTGATCACCCCATCGGCTTCGATGCGCGCTATGTGATCGGTGACCACCGCGACATTGCTGCGCGATAACGCCGGGTAGTAGTCGTTGGAAATCAGCACGCGCTTGCAGCCGATGGTGTAGTCCGGCGTCAGCGTCTTGCGCAGGGAAGGGCGCGCCACTTGTTTATGCAGGTGGCGCAGGGCGATTTTCTGCACCATGCCCATCAGGCGTGGGTGCAGCGCGAAGCCGACCACACGGCCTTCCAGCGCCCAGTAGAAAGCGCTACGCACCAGGCGTTGAGTGAAGGGCAAATGCTTGAACAACCAGCGCTCGAACGGTGAAACCGGCCGGTCGGGCTTGGGCATGATCCATGGCGGGGTGCGCTGGAACAGGTCCAGATGCGCCACGTGCGGCGCGATCTGCGGCACGAACTGAATAGCGCTGGCGCCGGTGCCGATCACCGCTACGCGCTTGCCCTTCAAGGCATAGTCGTGGTCCCACTGCTGGGAGTGGAAACGCTTGCCCTTGAAGCTGTCCAGCCCTGGAATATCCGGCAGCGCCGGGCGCGACAGGCCGCCCATGCCCGACACCAGCACCCGTGCGCTCACCTGGCTGCCGTCGCTGAAGTTCAATTGCCAGCGTTGCCGGGCTTCATCGAACACCGCGCGCACAAGTCCCATGCCGAAGCGCAGGTAGGGCGCCAATTCAAAGCGCTTAGCGCATTGCTCCAGGTACGCACGAATTTCCGCCTGCGGCGCGAACTGCCGCGTCCAATTCGGGTTGGGCGCGAAGGAAAAGGAGTACACATGGGACTGCACATCGCAGGCGCAACCTGGGTAGTGGTTGTCCCGCCACGTGCCGCCGAGGCTGCCGGCCTGCTCGGCGATAAAGAAGTCGGTGAACCCGGCTCCCTTGAGCTTGATCGCCATGCACAGGCCAGCAAAGCCTGAGCCGATGATGGCGATGTCAATTGACTCACTGCGGACATTCATAAGCAGTCCTTCGTAGGCATTGGATGTGCTCCTTTTCTTGTTGTGTCTTTTTAGATAGAACACCATTGCAAAGAAAAATTGAATTACTTATTTTAAAAAAGATTTTAAATAATCTACCTGAAAATATCGCCTACGCTAGTCCCAGGTCTCTTATGTGCTGATTGTCCGACGGACAGGCACGCCGTTCAGGTCCTGGTGAGGCGATGGCTGAGGCCTTGATCAATTCCGGTCGGGTCGCCAGCGGCAGGGACGCAGAGGACCGAGCTATGGCTGTTGAATGGGTGATCGCTGCAGCTGTTTTTATCGGCGTGAGTGCCGCTTTATGGGGGTTCAGTGCCTGGATGACGCGCCGTATCGAAGCGGCCGTGCCAAACGACGGGCGTTTCGTGGAGGTCAACGGCGAGCGCTTTCATTACTACGAGGAGGGCAAGGGCCCGCCACTGGTGATGATTCATGGGCTGATGGGCAGCAGTCGCAACCTGACCTATGCCTTGTCCGGGCAACTGCGCGAACAGTTTCGCGTCATCACGCTTGACCGCCCGGGGTCGGGCTATTCCACCCGCCATAAAGGCGCCGCCGCGGACCTGCCGGCCCAGGCGCGGCAGGTGGCTGGGTTCATCAACACCCTCGGCCTGGATAAACCGCTGGTGCTGGGGCATTCACTTGGCGGGGCCATTTCCCTGGCGCTGGCCCTGGACCATCCCCACGCGGTGTCGGGGCTGGTGTTGGTGGCTCCGCTGACCCATCCCCAGCCCACGCTGCCGCTGGTGTTCTGGTCACTGGCGGTGCGCCCGGCCTGGCTGCGACGCTGGGTGTCGCACACCTTGACCGTGCCCATGGGGCTGTTGACACGCCGATCGGTCGTCAAGGGTGTGTTTGCCCCGGACAGTGCCCCTCAGGATTTCGCCACCCGTGGCGGCGGGCTGCTGGGCATGCGCCCCGATAACTTCTACGCCGCGTCCAGCGAAATTGCCTTGGTCAATAACGACCTGCCGGGCATGGTCAAGCGCTACCCGCAGCTGACGCTGCCCATCAGCCTGGTCTATGGCGCGCGCGACAAGGTCCTGGACTTTCGCAGACACGGCCAGGCCCTCGCTGACAAGGTTCCGGGCCTCAAGCTGCAACTGGTGGAAGGGCGCGGGCATATGTTGCCCATCACCGCCACAGCGCGTGTAGTCGATGCGGTTCAACAGCTGGCCAAGCGCGTGCGGCCACCTGAGACCACACCGATTTTGCATCCGCCGTTTGCCCTGGTCGACAAATAATCGTGGCTGTCATTTCGGGGCAGCCGCTGCGAAATGCTTGCCCTAGAGACCTGACCCAGGCGCAGAAAAACAGACTGCCCGGTCACGTTGAAAAGGCCTCGAAAAAGTAGTTGACGACCTATCGATTCCGCGCTATTTCTTTAAAAAAATATTTCAATGTTTATTTTGAAATTGTTTTTGAAATGCCTAAGAGCGAATAAAAATGAAAAAAACGTCTTTTATCGCATGGTTGATTTCCTGGAGCACTCAGCGCTCCCTGAACCTGTTTTGCGCTTTCCCGCCGCGGAGACTGCCATGAACCAGACCCTGGCAGCCCCAAGCGTATGGACCGACAGCAAGCGTCACCTCTGGTGGCTGGGCATCATGCCTTTGGCCACGCCGCTGCTGTCCGGAGCCCTGGCGATCACCACCGGTATTCAGTCACTCTGGTGGGTCGGCGTGCTGGTGATCTTCGGCCTTATCCCGCTGATCGACGCCCTGCTCGGTGAGGACGTAAGCAACCCGCCCGAATCCGCCGTCAGCCACCTTGAGTCCCAGCGTTATTACCGCTGGATCGTCTACACCGGCGTGCTGTTCGTCCTCTCATCGGTGGTGATCACCGGTTGGCTGGCCGCCGGCGGGATCGATTGGATCATCCACGGCGGCTTGTTGCAGACGACCGCGAACCTCGAACCCTCCAGTGCGCTGTCTCAACTCGCCAGCTACATCACCGAGCGCACTCAGCTGCATGGTGAAGTGAGCGCGCTTACCTACCTGGGCATGGCCATGTCGACCGGTGCCGCCACCGGCATTGCGATCAATACTGCCCATGAACTGGGGCATAAACCCAATGCGCTGGAAGTGTTTCTGGCCAAGGTCACCCTGGCCCCGACCTTCTACGGGCACTTCTACACCGAACACAACCGTGGCCATCACGTACGCGTCGCCACACCGGAAGATCCGGCCAGCTCGCGCCTGGGAGAGAGCTTCTGGGCGTTCCTGCCGCGCTCGGTCTGGTTCAGTGCGCGCTCGGCGTGGAACCTGGAGCGCGAACGCCTGCGCAAACTCGGCCTGCCGACCTGGCACTGGCGCAACGGCGTGCTCAGCGCGTGGATGTACAGCCTGGTGCTGTGGGGCGCGATGATCGCCTGGCTGGGCCTGGCGGTGATCCCGTTCCTGATCATCCAGGGCATCTATGGGTTCTCGCTGCTGGAGGTGGTGAACTATGTCGAGCATTACGGGCTTAAACGCCAGAAGTTGCCCAATGGTCGTTATGAACGTTGTTCGCCACGGCATTCATGGAACAGCAATCGTATTGTCACCAATATCTTCCTGTTCCAATTGCAGCGTCACTCCGATCACCATGCCAACCCGACCCGTAGTTATCAGTCGTTGCGCCACTTTGATGAATCGCCGCAACTGCCCTACGGCTACGCAAGCATGATTGTCTGGGCCTATGTGCCTTACTTATGGCGGCGGCGAATGGATCATCGCGTGCTCAACCATTATGCCGGCGATATCAGCCTGGCCAATCTTCAACCTTCACAGCGGTTGAAGTATCTGGAGAAATACAGCGGCGCTGCCAAGCCGTTCTGATGTGAATTGAAAGGTGTGGGTGTGCTCGGGGCTGTGTATCTGGCGGTCGCTGTCGCCCACTGTTTCCCACGCCAGTTGCACATTAAGTAGTTTGACCCGAACAACAATAATTTAAAGGGAAGGACGCACCATGCACTCACCCGCCAAGTTCACTGCTCATCTTGTATTGGCCGCCCTGGGGCTGATCGCTTATCACCAGGCCCAGGCTGCCCGCATCGAACCCGCCGGCAGCGCCTTCACGGCCCAAGGCCCCATCAGTTTCTCCAAAGGTGCGCTGATCAGCGCCGATTGCACCATCAAGGTGGCCGGCAACGTGGCGGCCGATGGTTCATCGGTGAATGTAAACAAGGTTGAATTCGACGGCGGCCTCAAGTGCAGCCGGGTCGAAGCCATTAACTTGCCCTGGGTATTGGTTGCCAAGGACACCAAGAGCGGTTCCATGTCGAAGATCAGCGTGGATGTGCATGCGTTTGGCCTGGGCGGCAAATGCGGGCCTTCTACCGCAGAAGGTACTTGGGACAATGCCACCGGCAAGTTGGAAGCCGCCAATGTACCGATTGGCGACGACTGCACGATCAAGACGGTGTCGATCAAGATGCCGCCGAACTTCAAAGTTGTTGAGTAACCGCCGGATATTGTTGCGGTAGATGAATTGAAATTTGGCTGGAAAGGGAAGTTCTGCAGTTTCACCGTGACCTCTCGTTCATGGCCATTACCCCTGGCGAACTGACTCGCCTTAACATGTGAGGAACAACAATGAAAAGCTTGAAAACCCTCGTGTCGTTGTCTGCTTTGGCTGTTTGCATGGGCGCTGCTTCGATGGCGAATGCTTATAGTATCAGCCCTGTCAGCACAAGCTTTACCGCGCCGGGCACCATTTCGGTGAAGTCGCCATCGTCCTTCCAGGCCACTGTGAACTGCGGGGCCACGTTTACCGGGAATGTCGATGCGACAGGCGTTGCCAAGATCACCGGCGTCGCGGTCACCGGTGGCGGCCTGTGTGCACTGCCTAAGATTACCGGTTTGCCTTGGACGTTGACTGCCACCGGCGCTGCTGTCGGTTCGGTCACGAACGTCGGCTACACCATTGCCAGTTCGATTCTTTATCCAGCCTCCAACTGCGGCCCTTCTACCATCGCCGTGGGCTACAGCGGTGGTGTGCTGAGCGCTACCAACCAGACCCTGAGCGGCAGCTGCACCGTGGTGAGCCTGAGCGTTACCCCGAGCCCTGCGCTGACCATCGTGCCTTGAAGAACGCATAGGAACGAAGGGTTGATCGCCCGTTGAAAAAACTGGCGCCTTGACTGGGCGCCAGTTCAATTGCAAGCCGCGAGACGAACCGGCAGGGCTGGCTCAGAGAGATAACAAAAGGAGTGCCGCATGAATAATAAAAAACAACATGTGCAGGTTTTGCTGGGGCTGGCTTTGATTGGCGGGGCGATAGCGACCGCGCCCGCACAGGCCGGCGGTTTTTCAACACCGACCTACGGCGCGCCAGGTTGGGGACGCGCATTTGCCGGCGGTTCCCTGTTCAAGAACGATCCGAGCTCGGCGTACAACAACCCGGCGGCCATGGCTTTTGTGGAACACAACGTTGCGCAATTTACAGTCGACTACGCTCGCATCAAGATCAAATACAAGGGGGATGCTTCTGATTATGCAGGCAACCCCATCTCTAGTACGCCATTGGATGCCAATGGTTTCCCCGATGGAGCGGCGACCACGGTCAATAACAACGACGGTGGTCAAGGCGGGTTTACTGCCTGGTTGCCAACCGGTTTCATGGTCATGCCCCTGGGGGATCGCTTCGCTTTCGGCTTGAGTCAGGTTGTACCCCAGGGTATGCGCTCCACTTGGGATCAAGACTCGAAACTGCGCGATTTTGCAGTGGACACCAAAATTGAAACCGTAGGGTTGACCGGATCCCTGTCTTTCAAAGTGAATGACCAGTTCTCCGTTGGTGGTGGCGTGATCGTGCAGCACAGTAAGGGGTTCGTCAGTCAGAACGTCGACTTGTTGTCTGCCGCTGCCGTGTCTGATTCGGTGCTGGGAGGTATCAATTTCCCGTCGGATGTCGGCAGTGCGCTGATGCGTGTCAAAGTTGACAATATTTCGGCTGGCTGGTTTACCGGTGTTGTCTGGAAGCCTACAGACCAAGATACGCTTGGCTTGAATTACCACGCCAAAATCAAGAACAAGATGACCGGCAAATACAATGTCTATGCCGATCAATTTTCCTACAACCTGATGACTCAACCGAGCCCGTTTGGCGGTGACGGTACGTTGGTGAATACTGCTTACCCAGGGCTGAATCTGGCGCCAGACGGCGCCCATGCCAGCGTCCAACTGGATATTCCTGCCACGGCGGGTCTGGATTGGGTGCACCAGTTCAATGATCGGCTCACCTTGGGGGCCAGCGTAACCTGGACTCAGTGGTCTTCGTTTAAAGACCTGACGCTTGAGTCTGGCGGCACCACCATTGTGTCCATTCCGTACAACTACAAGGACACCTGGATGTACTCCCTCGGGGGGGACTATCGTGTTACCGATGAGCTGACACTGCGTGCAGGTGTAGCCTTTGATCAGACACCTACACGTAATTCGACTCGCGATCCACGTATCCCGGATGGCGACCGTACATTCCTGTCGTTGGGGGCTGGCTACGACGTCAAGGCAATCAAGGGGCTGAGTGTCGACTTGGCCTATTCCCACCAGTTCGTGCAAGAGGTCAAGCTCAAGACCCAGAACGTTGATCGCCTGGGGGGTGCAAGCCTCAATGGCAAGGCCGAATCTTCAGGCGATGTTGTCTCTGTTTCGGCTACCTATGCGTTCTAAGCCTGTACCCCAGCATTAAGGATAAAGCGCCAAGCGCGTCTTGGCGCTTTATCCTCTGCGCTCCTTCTTAACGGGATACTCACGCAACCCGTTCATATCTCCTACTTGTCCAAGGTGCGAAGTTATCGCTGTTGGGCAAACTTCCTACGCTCATAGGAATATACCAATTGCGCATATTAGTTGCGTGGTTTGGTACTACTAATCGCTCAGATTATTCCTATTTCGGCTTGTGTTCAGATGCAAGAAAGTTGTTCTACCTAATTGATGTAAGTTTCCAGGGAAGAGCAATGATTGAACACGCCTCTGGCAAGTCAGCCGCTCATATTAAATGGATCGCTGTGGTCCTGTCGTTTGTCATCAAGTCTTACTTGGATGGCGTTGCCGAGCGCGCCCTCATTAAAGTATTCCGCTGAGATTCTTTTTATGTGCCGATCAGTGAGTTGATGATTTGGCTGGACCAAAGGGCCTGTTGTTTGCGCAGGGCTTTTTGATCATGGCCATTACCCCCGGCGAGTCACTCGCCTTTATAGATGAGGAATAATAAAGATGAACTTCAAGACCCTCGTATCATTGTCTGCCCTGGCTGTTTGCATGAGCGCAGCTTCACTGGCCAATGCCTATAGCATCACTCCGATAAACACCAACTTCACCGCTCCTGGCACGATCTCGGTGAAATCGCCGTCTTCCTACCAGGCTGCCGTTAACTGTAGGGCGACCTTCACCGGCAATGTCGACGCCGCGGGTGTTGCGAAGATCACCGGCGTTGCCGTCACCGGTGGCGGCCTTTGCAGCTTGCCCAAGATTACCGGGCTGCCGTGGACATTGACGGCGACCGGGACCACCCAGGGTTCTGTGTCCAACGTCGGTTACACCATCGCCGGGTCAATCCTGTACCCGGCCTCGAAGTGTGGTGCTTCGACCATCACCTCCAGCTACAGCGGTGGCGTGCTGACCGCGTCCAATCAATCCCTGGCGGGCAACTGCACCGTGGTGAGCCTGAGCGTCAAGCCGACGCCTGCATTCACCATTGTGCCTTGACGCTGGCTTGAGCACACAGGGCTGATCGCCCGTTAAAAGACCGGCGCCTCAAGCGAGGCGCCGGTTGCGCAGGCTGAGGGCTATCGCAGTAAGGAGTGCCGTATGAATGATAAAAGGCGACAGGTACGGGTTCTGCTGGGGCTGGCATTGATCGGCGAGTTGCTGATTGCCTTGCCTGTGCAGGCCGGCGGTTTCTCCACGCCGACTTATGGTGCACCCGGTTGGGGGAGGGCGTTCGCGGGCGGTTCGCTGTTCAGGAACGATCCCAGTTCGGCGTATAACAACCCGGCCGCCATGGCCTTCGTTGATCGCAACATCGCGCAGTTCACGGTTGACTACGCACGCATCAGGATCAAGTACAAAGGCGACGCCTCTGACTATGCAGGCAACCCCATCTCCACTACGCCGTTGGACAGCGATGGCTTTCCCGACGGCTCGGCAACCACTGTCAACACCAATGATGGCGGACAAGGCGGGTTCACGGCCTGGCTGCCGACGGGCTTCATGGTGATGCCCCTGGGCGATCGATTCGCCTTTGGCCTGAGCCAGGTTGTGCCCCAGGGCATGCGTTCAACCTGGGATGAAGACTCGAAACTGCGCGGCTTTGCAGTGGACACCAAAATTGAAACCGTAGGGCTGACAGGGTCCTTGTCGTTCAAAGTCAACGAGCGGTTTTCCATCGGGGGCGGCATGATCGTCCAACACAGCAAAGGCTTCGTCAGCCAGAATATCGACTTGTTGTCGGCGGCGGCGGTGTCCGATTCCGAACTGGGCGGCATTCCTTTTCCGTCTGATGTCGGGGGCGCGCTGATGCGCGTCAAGGTCGACAATATCTCGGCAGGCTGGTTTACCGGCGTCGCCTGGAAACCCACGGACAAAGACACCGTGGGCTTGAACTACCACGCCAGGATCAAGAACAGGATGACCGGCAAGTACAACATCCATGCCGATAAATTTTCCTACAACCTCATGACCCAACCGAGCCCGTTCGGCGGTAGCGGTACGCTGGTCGGCACGGCGTATCCGGGGCTAGAACTGTTTCCGGACGGTGCCCGAGCCAGCACCCGGCTGGATATTCCCGCCACTGCGGGCCTGGACTGGGTGCACCGGTTCAATGATCGTTTAACCCTGGGCGCAAGTGTGGTCTGGACGCAGTGGTCGTCGTTCAAAGACCTGACGCTCACGTCCGGTGACGTCACGATTGTCTCTATTCCCTACAACTACAAAGACACCTGGATGTACGCCCTCGGTGGTGACTTGCGCACGACCGATGAATTGACCTTGCGTGCAGGCCTGGCCATTGACCAGACGCCCACGCGCAATTCGACCCGTGACCCGCGGATACCGGATGGGGATCGCACATTTCTGTCCCTTGGCGCCGGGTACGAGGTGAGGGCAGTCGAGGGCCTGACGCTGGATGTTGCGTATTCCCACCAATTCGTTCAGCAGGTGAAGTTGAAGAACCGCAACGTCGACCGCCTTGGCGCTGCGAACCTTGATGGCAAGGTCAATGCGTCCGGTGACGTCGTCAGCCTTTCGGCCACTTACGCCTTCTGACGTTTAAGGAGAACCACTCCTCCAAGGTACTGATTGACCAGGCGGCCCGCTCAGCCGCCTTTTTTTTGCTCAGGGATTAAATAATAATTTCAAAACAAAATTTGAATATAGTTTTCGAATTTTGTAGTGTGGCGTTACGCCGCATGTCATCCGACCTGGCGCACGTAGCCGTACCCTGAATCGAGTAGAGGTATTTCCATGGTTATCTGGTTAATAGTGGGTTTCGCAGCAGCGATCGCCCTGGCCTATCGACAAGCGGCTGCCGCCATGTGGTTGGGCGCTGGCGTGCTCTGGTTGGCGGCGGGTTACCTGTTCAATGCAGTGGCCGGGTTCGGCACTGGCGTCGCGGCGGTGCTGGTGGTGTTGCCGGCGTTGCTGATGACCCTCAAACCCCTGCGCCGCACCTTGCTCACCCGCAAGGCCTTGAACCTGTTTCGCACAATCATGCCGGCGATGTCCGACACCGAGCGTGCCGCCATCGAGTCCGGCACCGTGTGGTGGGACGCCGAGCTGTTCAGCGGCAAGCCCGATTGGCAGCGCTTGTTGCAAGCCGCACCGGCCAGCCTGAGCGCCGAAGAGCAAGCCTTCCTCGACAACGAAGTGGAAACCCTGTGCGACATCGCCAACGACTGGGAAACCACCCAGGTCTGGCAGGACATGTCGCCCGAAGGCTGGCAGTACACCAAGGACGCGGGCTTCCTGGGCATGATCATTCCCAAGCAGTACGGCGGCAAAGGTTTCTCCCATTATGCGCACTCGCAGGTGGTGATGAAGCTGTCGACGCGCTGTTCGGCGGCGGCGATTTCGGTGATGGTGCCCAACTCCCTGGGGCCGGCCGAGCTGCTGTTGCATTACGGCACCGATGCCCAGCGCAATTACTACCTGCCGCGTCTGGCGCGGGGTGAAGACATTCCCTGTTTTGCGCTGACCAGCCCCTATGCCGGCTCCGATGCGGGGGCGATCCCGGACCTGGGCATTGTCTGCAAAGGCCTGCACGAAGGTGAGCAAGTGCTGGGTTTTCGTGTGACCTGGGACAAGCGCTACATCACCCTCGGCCCGATCGCCACGGTGCTCGGCTTGGCATTTCGCGCAGAAGACCCGGACGGGCTGCTCGGCCAGCCGGGTTCGCTGGGCATCACCTGCGCGTTGATTCCTACGTCCCACCCCGGCGTCAACAGCGGGCGGCGTCATTGGCCCCTCAATGCCGTGTTCCAGAACGGTCCTACCACCGGCAAGGATGTCTTCATCCCGCTGGAATGGGTGATCGGCGGCCGTGAGCAAGTCGGCAACGGCTGGCGCATGCTGATGGAATGCCTGGCCGCCGGGCGCGCGATTTCCCTGCCGTCGTCCAACGTTGGTCTGGCCAAGGTCGCGGTGCGCGGCACCACCGCCTATGCCGCGATGCGCAAGCAGTTCGGCCTGCCCATCGGCAAATTCGAAGGCGTGCAGGCGCCCCTGGCGCGCATGGCCGGGCACCTGTATGCCTGCGATGCGGTGCGCAAAGTCTCGGTGGCCTCCCTGGATGCGGGTGAGAAGCCGTCGGTGATCTCGGCCATCGCCAAATACCATGTCACCGAGCGCGCGCGGATCATCGTCAATGACGGCATGGACATTGTCGCCGGCAAGGGCATTTGCATGGGCCCCAACAACTTCCTGGCCCGGGCCTACCAGCAAAGCCCCATCGCCATTACGGTGGAAGGCGCGAACATCATGACGCGCTGCCTGATCATCTTTGGCCAAGGGCTGATCCGCTGCCATCCCTATGTGTTCCGCGAGATGGAAGCGGCGCGCAACCCTGACCGGCGCAAGGCGCTGGAAGACTTCGACAGTGCCATGTTCGGCCATGTGAGCTTTGTGCTGGCCAACACCGTACGCGCAGCGGTGCATTCGCTGACCGGTGGGCGGCTGATTTCCGTACCGGCCAAAACCGAGCCGGCGTTGGCGTCCTACTACCGTCAGGCCAATCGCCTGTCGGTGGTGTTGGCCCTGATTTCGGACGTTTCCATGGGCGTGCTGGGCGGGGCTCTCAAGCGCAAGGAAAGTATCACCGGGCGCCTGGGAGATATTCTTTCGCAGCTGTACATCCTGTCCTGCGTGCTCAAGCGTTTTGAGGACGACGGCCGGCCCCAGGCCGATCTGCCGCTGGTGCATTGGTCGGCCCAGGATGCGTTGCTGCGCGCCCATGAAGCCTTGGCCGAAGTGCTCGATAACTACCCGTCCAAGCCTGCTGCCGCAGTGCTGAAGGCGTTGACGTTCCCGTTCGGTATCCCGCTGCGCAAACCTTCGGACCGCCTGCTGGCCCAGGTGGCCGATGTGGTGCAGGTACCGGGCGAAACCCGCGACCGCTTGCTGGCCAACTCCTACATTCCTCGCCCGGAAATCGACAAATTGGCCTACGGCGAACTGGGCTTGCGCCTGTTGCCGCAGGTCGAGCTGATCGACGCCCGACTCAAGCCCGCCGTCAAGCAAGGCCTGATCGAACCGCTGCCGATCTCCGCCACCGCCTTCACCACCTGGCGCGTCAAGGCGCGGGCGCTGGACCTGATCAGCGACGACGAAGAAGCCTTGCTGGCGCGCTATGTGGAATATGCCGATCACGCGATCCAGGTGGATGACTTCCCGCAGGACTTCGGCTTGCTGGAGGCGTTGCAGCAGCGTAAGCAGGCGTTGGAACCGACGGCGAAACGCCGCACGACCCCGGTCGAAAGTACCTCGGTTAATTAGGAGAAACGCGGTCCAAATGTGGGAGCGGGCTTGCTCGCGAATGCGGTGGATCAGTCAAAGTATCCGGTGACTGAAAGGGCCCATTCGCGAGCAAGCCCGCTCCCACACTGATCGGGTTTACAGGCCAAGACAGTGTGGTGAGTAGAGCCAACTATGAGTGACAGCTACCTTTCGTTCGTCAATTCCCCCTGGGGCCGTCGCCTGGCCCAGGCCGTCGGTTTGCCGCAGCCCTTGCCCCTGCAACGCCATCGCAGCGGCCAACAAGGCCTGGCCAACCCGGTCATCGTCGCCGGGGCAGGGCGCCTGGCCGCCGAGGTGCAGCGGATTTTCGCGGCCACCGACACGGTTACCGCCACCCCGGCCACGCTCACGGCGCCGTCCACGGTCAAGGTGCAAGGCGCGGTATTCGACGCCAGCGCCGTGGCCGGTCCGCAACAACTGGACGAGCTTTACGGGTTCTTCCACGCCAATGCCAGGCGCCTCGGCCAACATGGCCGGGTGGTGGTACTTGGCACCGCGCCGGAACATTGCGAGGGTTTGCCCCAGGCCATCGCCCAGCGCGCCCTCGAGGGTTTGGTGCGTTCGCTGGCCAAGGAACTGCGCCGGGCAATTACCGTGCAGTTGATCTACGTGGCACCTGGCGCCGAAGATGCACTGGACAGCAGCTTGCGCTTCTTCCTGTCGCGCCGTTCGGCCTATGTGTCGGGGCAAGTGGTGCGCCTTGAAAAACCGGTGGACGGCCATGTCAGCGTCAATTGGGACAAGCCTTTTGCCGGCCGCCGCGCCCTGGTCACCGGCGCGTCCCGAGGCATTGGCCTGGCGATCGCCCAGGTGCTGGCGCGAGACGGCGCCCACGTCGTTTGCGTGGATGTGCCCCAGGCCCAGGCCGCGCTGCAACGGGCGGCGGACAGTGTGGGCGGTTCGGCGCTGCCCCTGGATATCACTGCGGCGGATGCCGTCGCACGGTTGCAGGACCACGTCAGCCAATACGGCGCTTTCGATGTGCTGGTGCACAACGCCGGGATTACCCGCGACAAGACCATCGCCAAAATGACCGAGGCCGCCTGGCGGAGCGTGCTGGCGGTCAACCTTGAAGCGCCGTTGCAGTTGAGCGATGCATTGCTTGAGAGCCAGGGGCTCAACCCCGGCGGGCGCATCGTCTGCGTGTCGTCGATCTCCGGCATTGCCGGCAACCTGGGGCAAAGCAATTACGCGACGTCCAAGGCCGGCGTGATCGGCCTGGTGCAGGGCCTGGCACCGCGTGCGGCAGCGCAGCATGTCACCGTGAATGCAGTGGCGCCGGGGTTCATCGAAACCCAGATGACTGCAAAAATCCCGCTGATGATCCGCGAAGCGGGGCGGCGCATGAATTCGCTGTCCCAGGGCGGGCAGCCGATCGACGTGGCCGAGACCATTGCCTGGCTGGCGCACCCGGCGTCGGGCGGGGTCAACGGCCAAGTCGTACGCGTGTGCGGCCAAAGCCTGCTGGGAGCCTGAGCCATGGACTACGTGACGCAGATTATCGACCCGCCACCCTCGCGTACCCGCTTGTTGCTGGATGGCGTGCGTGCCTTGCGCAAGCCCAAGCTCGACGGTGCGCCTGTTCTGCCCAGGGCGCGCCTGGTGCGCTCGGCGGTGGAACTGTCCGCCATCGGCATCGCCGCGTATGCGCGTGCTTGTGGTTTTCGCCGCGAGCAGGGCGTGCCGTTGTCGTACCCACATGTGTTGGCATTCCCGTTGCACTTGATGCTGTTGACCCGCCCGAGTTTCCCGTACCCGGCCAGCGGCATGGTGCACCTGGCCAATCGCATTCGTCAGCACCAGCGCCTGAACGCAGGCCAGGCGTTGCGCCTGGAAGTGTATTGCGAGCGTTGGGTCGCCCATCCCAAAGGCCAGGCGCTGAGCATCGCCACTCGCGCCTACGGCAACGGCTGCCTGGTGTGGGAGAGCGACAGTCTGTACCTGCGCCGTGACGTCAAGGGCCCGATTGGCGAACCTTGGGTCGACGCCCTGTCGTTGCAGGACGAGGGCTTGTTGCGCACCCAACGCTGGGTGCTGCCCGCCGACCTGGGCCGGCGCTTCGCCAGGGTCTCGGGCGATTTCAACCCGATCCACACGTCGGTGATCGGCGCGAAGCTCTTCGGCTTTCGCCGCGCCATCGCCCACGGCATGTGGACCCTGGGCCGCGCGCTGGCGGCGCAGCAACCGCCCGGCGGGCTGGACCAGGCCGAGGCCCATTGCGACTTCAAGCTGCCGATCTTCCTGCCCGGTCAGGTCGCGCTCTGGAACCGCCCGGTAACAGGCCCGCGCCGTGAGTTCGAAGTGCGCAATTTCGCGGGCGACAAGCCCCATATGCGTGGGTTGTTCATCTGGAATGAGAGCCTTAAATGACTGACTACAGCTTCAACCCGGCCCCGGTCCGCCGCGTCGCGATTATCGGCGGCAACCGCATCCCGTTCGCGCGTTCCAACACCGTCTACGCCCACGACAGCAACCAGGACCTGCTGGTCGCCGCCCTGCAGGGCCTGGTTGATCGTTACAACCTGCACGGCCAACGCCTGGGTGAGTTCGCCGCCGGCGCGGTGATCAAGCATTCGCGGGACTTCAACCTGGCGCGTGAGTCGTTGCTCTCGACCACGCTGTCCCCCGACACGCCGGCCTACGACGTGCAGCAAGCTTGCGGCACCGGCCTGGAAGCGGCGTTGCTGGTGGCCAACAAGATCGCCCTCGGGCAGATCGAAGTGGGCATTGCCGGCGGTGCCGACACCACCTCCGACGCGCCCATCGGCATTAACGAGTCCTTGCGTCACACCTTGCTCGCGGCCAACCGCGCCAGGGGCATGGGCGATAAGCTCAAGGCGCTGCTTAAAGCCCGGCCCTCGATGTTGTTCAAGCCGCTGCTGCCGCGCAATGGCGAGCCGCGCACCGGTTTGTCCATGGGCGAGCACTGCGAAGCCATGGCCAAGCGCTGGCAGATCAAGCGCCTGGCCCAGGATGAGCTGACCCTCACCAGCCATCAGCGCCTGGAGGCGGCCTACAACCGTGGTTTCTTCGACGACCTGATCAGCCCCCATCGCGGCCTGGCAAAGGACAACAACCTGCGCGCCGATGCCAGCCTGGCGAAACTCACCGGCCTGGCGCCGGCCTACGACCGACAGGACGGCACGCTCACCGCGGGTAACTCCACGCCGCTGACCGATGGCGCCTCGGTGGTGTTGCTGGCCAGCGAAGAATGGGCTGCCGCCAATGGCTGGCCGGTGCTGGCTTATCTGCGCACCGGCGAGACGGCGGCGGTGAATTTTGTCGACGGCACCGAAGGCTTATTGATGGCCCCGGCCTACGCGGTGCCACGCATGCTCCAGCGCGAAGGCCTGGGCTTGGAGGACTTCGACTTCTTCGAAATCCACGAAGCTTTTGCCGCCCAGGTGTTATGCACCCTCAAGGCCTGGGAAGACGCCGATTACTGCCGCGCGCGCCTGGGCCTGGATGCGCCGCTGGGCGCCATCGACCGGGCGAAGATGAACGTCAACGGTGGCTCACTCGGCTGCGGCCATCCCTTCGCCGCCACGGGTGGCCGGCAACTGGCGACACTGGCCAAGACCCTTCACGAAAACGGCGGCGGGCGCGGCCTGATTTCCATCTGCGCGGCGGGCGGGCTGGGCATTACCGCCATCGTCGAAAAGTAGTTTTGCCAAAAACAACAACAAGGAAACTGCCATGAACGCTGTAAGCCTGGAACACACCGAACGGATCTGGCTGAACGCTTACTTGCCCGGCGTCCCGGCGGATATCGATGCGGCCATCGAAGACTACCCCTCGTTGCGCGAGGTGTTCCTCGAGCACCTGGAAAAATTCCACGAGCGTGTGGCGTATGTCAGCATCGGCACCGAAATGACCTACGCCGACTGGCAGGTGCAGGGCATTGCATTCGCCGCCTGGCTGCAGGCCCAGGGCGTGCAGAAAGGCGATCGCGTGGCGCTGATGATGCCCAACTGCTTGCAGTACCCGATCTGCCTGCTGGGGACGATCCTGGCCGGCGCGGTGGTGGTCAACGTCAACCCGTTGTACACCGGCCACGAGCTCAAGCATCTGCTCAAGGACAGCGGCGCGCAAACCGTGGTGATCTTCGAGAATTTCGCCCACACCCTGGAGAAAGTCATCGCCGGCAGCAGTGTCAAACGCGTGGTGATCGCCGCCATCGGCGACTTGCTGGGCACCTTCAAGGGGGCGGCGATGAACTTCATCCTGCGCACTGTGCAGAAGCAGGTGCCAGCGTTCAATTTGCAGGGATCGGTGCGGTTCAACCAGGCATTGAAGCTGGGGCGCGGGCTCACCCATTTCCCGGTGGATCTGCACCGCGACGACCTGGCCTTCCTGCAATACACCGGCGGCACCACCGGCGATGCCAAGGGCGTAATGCTCAGCCACCGCAATATCATCGCCAACCTGTTGCAAGCCAAGGCCTGGGTCGGCGACCAACTGGACCAGGACAAGCAGGAAACCAACGTCACCCTGCTGCCGCTGTACCACATCTTTTCCCTGACGGTGAACTGCCTGATGTTCATGTGCCTGGGCGGGCGCAACATCCTGATCGCCAACCCTCGGGACGTGAAGCGGGTGCAGATGATCCTGCGCAAGGAACGCTTCAACGGCATTGCCGGGGTCAACACGCTGTTCAATGGCTTGCTGGAAAACAAGGCGTTTTGCGCGCGGGACTTTTCCGACCTGCGCATGGTGATCGCCGGCGGCATGGCCACGCACACGGCGATCGCCAAGCGCTGGAAGGAAGTCACCGGGTTGCCGATCATCGAAGGTTACGGCCTGACCGAGTGCTCGCCGGTGGTGAGCATCAGCCCGATCAACATCGCCCGCATGCGTGAGATGGAATTCACCGGCAGTATCGGCGTGCCATTACCGTCGACCTGGGTGCGCTTCATGCGCGAAGACGGCGAACTGGCCGACATCGGTGAACAGGGCGAACTGCAAGTGCGCGGCCCCCAAGTGATGCAGGGTTACTGGAAACGCCCGGAGGCCACGGCCGAGGTGCTGGACGCCGACGGGTGGTTGTCGACCGGTGATATCGGCGTGATGGATGAGCGCGGCTATATCCGCCTGGTGGACCGCAAGAAAGACATGATCCTGGTTTCGGGCTTCAACGTGTACCCCAATGAAATCGAGGACGTGGTGGCGTTGCACCCAGGGGTCGCGGAAGTGGCGGCCATTGGTGTGGAAGACGGTGTGACGGGGGAACGGGTGAAAATCATTGTGGTGCGCAAGGACCCGAACCTGACCCAGGAGCAGCTCCTTGCCCATTGCCGGGTCTACCTCACGGGGTACAAGGTGCCCCGGTATGTGGAGTTTCGGACCACTGAATTGCCCAAGACCACCGTGGGTAAAGTGCTGCGCCGGGCTTTGCGCTGATTTGAAGGTTTGGATGGACCCAACTGTGGGAGCGGGCTTGCTCGCGAAAGCGCTGTGTCAGTCACCGATTTTCTGGCTGATACACCGCATTCGCGAGCAAGTCGAATCGTCGCACCGCCGCTCCCACATGGGACCCGCGTTGGGCTTTAGATCAAGCTCACGTTGACCCAGCGCTCTTCCTTGGCCGCCACGCGAATCGCCGCCGCCAGCCGCTCTACCTCCCATGCCGCTTCGAAGTCACTGCCATCGGCGCCCTGGCCGGCCACGGCCATGATCAGTTCCTGTACCTCCAGTGTTTTCAACTCGTTGTATCCCAGTTGATGCCCCGGCGCCGGGCTGAATGCCGCATAACCAGGCAGTTCCGGGCCGGCCAGCAGCGTTTGGAACCCCGCTTGCCCGGCGCAATACAGGCGCAATTCATTCAGGCGCTCCTGATCGAAGGCCAGGGTGCCCAGGGTGCCGCCGATCTCGAAACTCAAGTGGTTCTTGTAGCCGTGCTTGATCCAACTGCTGCTCAACGTACCCCGCGCACCGTTGGCGAACCGCAGCAACGCATGCACCTGGTCGTCGACGCTGATCGCACGCAGGTCGAGGCTGGCGGGGCTGGCGGGACGCAGGGGATGCACGGTCTGTGTGTCGGCGCAGACACTGACGATATCGCCCACCAGATAGCGCGCCATGGCCAGCGCGTGGCTGCCCAGGTCCGCCAGCGTGCCGCCAGCATGGGTGGCTTCGCAGCGCCAGCCCCATGGCGTTTGCGGGTTGGCCAGGAAGTCCTCGGAGTTCTCAAACTGGACGGTGGTGATCTGGCCCAGTACACCGCTGGCGATCATCTGCTTGGCCAAAACGATCATCGGGTTGTGCTGATAGTTGTAGCCCACCCGCGTCACCACACCGGCCACGCTGGCGGCACGGCGCATCGCCTCGGACTGTTCCAGGCTCACGGCCAACGGTTTCTCGCAATACACCGCCTTACCCGCTGCAATCGCTGCCATGGCCATGGGGTAATGCAAATGATTGGGCGTGGTGATCGCTACCACGTCCACATCGGGGTCATCGATCAGCGCTTGCCAGTCGCCATGGGCCCTGGCAAAGCCCCACGCCGTGGCGCAGTGCTGGGCGCGTGCGGTATCGGCATCGGCCAAGGCGGCCAGTTTGAGGTGCACAGGCAGTTCAAACACCGTGCGCGCATTATTGAACGCCAACGCATGGGCACGCCCCATGAAGCCCGTGCCAATCAAGCCGATTCCGAGTTCACGCATCGCCAGGGTCCTTTGAATTATTGTTGTTCAGAGGGCGTATTAATGGAATAAAAATTCGCAAAACTCAATATATGGAATAAAAATTCATATCATGATCAATGATCACCCCGGCGAATACAGCTACATTCACCCTGTGGCCAAACGCCGTCAGTTAACAAAAGATAACGTAGCGCCGATTGTCAGACGATTCGAAAGCCCGATAGGATGGCCGCTGCTTCCTCCGGGCGCTCTAGATTGCAGGTTTCAAGGCCGCGGAAGGCAGCGATAACAATAATAAATGGGAGAAAGGTCTATGAGTGAGCCTGTCATGGGTTGGGTTGTTTGCCGCCCGCGCGCCGCACGCAAGGTTGCGTTGCTGGCCACAGCGCTCTCGCTGCTGATCGGTGGCGCGTTGTCGACACCGGTACTGGCAGCCAGCGATACCACCGCAGCGCCTGCGTTTGCGATTGAATCGCCCAAGGCCGTTAAAGGCCTGATGATCGACGTGGTGCATGCCGGCAAGCGCCTGGTGGCCGTCGGCGATCGCGGGCACATCCTCTTTTCCGATGACCAGGGCAATACCTGGACCCAAGCCAAAGTCCCCACCCGGCAACTGCTCACGGCGGTATTTTTCGTCGATGACAAGCAGGGCTGGGCGGTGGGCCACGATGCGCAAATTCTCGCAAGCGTCGACGGCGGCGCCACCTGGACCCAGCAATACCAGGACCTCAAGCGCGAAGCCCCGTTGCTCGATGTGTGGTTCAACGACGCCAGCCACGGCCTGGCCGTCGGCGCCTACGGTGCATTGATCGAAACCACCGACGGCGGCAAAACCTGGGCAGACGTCAGCGACCGCCTCGACAACGAAGACCAGTATCACCTCAACGCCATCGCCCACATCAAGGACGCCGGCCTGTTTATCGTCGGCGAGCAGGGCAGCATGTTCCGTTCCAGCGACGACGGCCAGTCCTGGGAAAAACTCGAAGGCCCCTACGAGGGCTCGCTGTTTGGCGTGATCGGCACCGCTCAACCGCAGACCCTGCTGGTCTACGGTTTGCGCGGCAACCTGTACCGCTCCACGGATTTCGGCGGCACCTGGGAGCAGGTCGAATTGAACGCGGCGCGGGGAGCGCTGGAGTTTGGTCTGTCCGGCGCGACCTTGCTGGAAGATGGCGCCATTGTCGTTGTCGGCAATGGCGGCAGCGTGGTGGTCAGCCGCGACGACGGGCAAACCTTCAGCGTGTTCAATCGCCCGGACCGTATTTCCCTCTCGGCGGTCACAGCGGCGGGCAATGGCAACTTGATTCTGGTCGGGCAGGGCGGCGTTCGCGTCGCGACAGCTGCTGGCGCCGAACCGAAAAAACAATAAGAAGGCGGGCAAAGAATGAGCAGTCATCACAACGATAAAGCGACCTTTCTTGAGCGCCTGATCTTCAACAACCGCCCGGCGGTGATCGTCATCTGCCTGCTGGTGAGCATTTTCCTGTTCTGGCAGGCGACCTTGATTCGCCCATCCACCAGCTTTGAAAAGATGATCCCCCTCAAGCACCCCTTCATCGAGAAGATGATGGAGCACCGCAACGATTTGGCGAACCTTGGCAACACGGTGCGCATCTCGGTGGAGGCCAAAGACGGCGACATTTTTACCCAGGAGTACATGGAGACCCTGCGCCAGATCAACGACGAGGTGTTCTACATCTCCGGCGTTGACCGCTCGGGCCTCAAGTCGCTGTGGAGCCCCAGCGTGCGCTGGACCGAAGTGACCGAAGAAGGCTTTGCCGGTGGCGAAGTGATCCCGCAGAGCTACAACGGCTCGCCGCAAAGCCTCGATCAACTGCGCAACAACGTGCTCAAGTCCGGGCAGGTTGGGCGCCTGGTGGCCAACGATTTCAAATCGAGCATCGTCGATATCCCGCTGCTGGAGTCTTACCCGGACCCGCAGGACCAGGGCAAGCTGCTGGCCTTGGACTATCGCAAGTTCTCCCATGAGCTCGAAGACAAGATTCGCGACAAGTTCGAAGCGCAGAACCCCAACGTCAAAATCCACATCGTCGGTTTTGCCAAAAAGGTAGGCGACCTGATCGACGGCCTGGTGATGGTGGTGCTGTTCTTCGGCATCGCGTTCGTCATTACCCTGGTGTTGCTGCTGTGGTTCACCCACTGCCTGCGCAGCACCATCGCCGTGTTGAGCACCACGCTGGTGGCGGTGATCTGGCAATTGGGGCTGATGCACTTCTTCGGTTTTGGCCTCGATCCCTATTCGATGCTGGTGCCGTTCCTGATTTTCGCCATCGGTATTTCCCACGGTGTGCAGAAGATCAACGGTATCGCGCTGCAATCCAGTGAGGCCGACAATGCGCTGACGGCGGCGCGACGCACGTTCCGGCAATTGTTCCTGCCGGGGATGATCGCGATCCTCGCCGACGCCGTGGGCTTTATCACGCTGCTGATCATCGACATCGGCGTGATCCGCGAGCTGGCCATCGGTGCGTCCATCGGCGTGGCGGTGATTGTGTTCACCAACCTGATCCTGCTGCCGGTGGCGATCTCCTATGTCGGCATCAGCCAGCGTGCCATTGCCATCAGCAAGAAAGACGCACACCGCGAGCATCCGTTCTGGCGCCTGCTGTCCAGGTTCGCCAGCGCCAAGGTCGCACCGGTCTCGATCCTGCTGGCGCTGGTCGCCTTCGGTGGCGGCCTCTGGTACAGCCAGAACCTGAAGATCGGTGACCTTGACCAGGGCGCGCCGGAACTGCGCCCGGACTCGCGCTACAACAAAGACAACAACTTCATCATCAGCAACTACTCCACCAGCTCCGACGTGCTGGTGGTGATGGTCAAGACCAAGGCCGAAGGCTGCTCGCGCTATGAAGCCATGGCGCCCATCGACCAGTTGATGTGGAAAATGCAGAACACCGAGGGCGTGCAGTCGGCGATCTCGCTGGTGACCGTGTCCAAGCAGATGATCAAGGGCATGAACGAGGGCAACCTGAAATGGGAAACCCTGTCACGTAACCCCGATGTGCTGAACAACTCCATCGCCCGTGCCGATGGCTTGTACAACAACACCTGTTCCCTGGCGCCGGTACTGGTGTTCCTCAACGACCACAAGGCCGAAACCCTCGACCGTGCGGTGCATGCGGTGCAGGACTTCGCCAAGGAAAACAACAAGGACGGCCTGGAGTTCATCCTGGCCGCCGGTAACGCCGGGATCGAAGCGGCCACCAACGAAGTGATCAAGGAGTCCGAGCTGACCATCCTGATCCTGGTCTACCTGTGCGTGGCGACCATGTGCATGATCACCTTCCGTTCCTGGGCGGCGACCTTGTGCATCGTGCTGCCGCTGGTGCTGACCTCGGTGCTGGGTAACGCGCTGATGGCGTTCATGGGCATCGGCGTCAAGGTCGCGACCTTGCCGGTGGTGGCCTTGGGCGTGGGGATCGGCGTGGATTACGGCATCTACATCTACAGCCGCCTGGAAAGTTTCCTGCGCGCCGGCCTGCCGCTGCAAGAGGCGTACTACCAGACGCTCAAGTCCACCGGCAAGGCGGTGCTGTTCACCGGTTTGTGCCTGGCCATCGGCGTGTGCACCTGGATCTTCTCGGCCATCAAGTTCCAGGCCGACATGGGCCTGATGCTGACCTTCATGCTGCTGTGGAACATGTTCGGCGCGCTGTGGCTGCTGCCGGCGCTGGCGCGGTTCCTGATCAAGCCTGAAAAATTGGCGGGGCAGAAGGGCAATTCGTTGTTTGCCCACTGATTCAGGGCCCGACACATTCCAACCTGTGGGAGCTGGCTTGCCTGCGATGGCGGTGGTTCAGTCAACAGATGTATGGCTGACACTCCGTCATCGCGGCATGGGTATCTACACAACTTTCAACGGTGTGTGGCGAGGAGCTTGCTTGGCGGCCTTCGGGCCGACCGTTTTTTGGGTTTGACCGAGTACATATCCGTTGCTGCGGTAACGGCGGCTTAGGGTTCCGCCCTTACGGCGGGTCACTTTTTGAAGAGCGCAAAAAGTAACCAAAAACGCTTCGCCCCACCACTCGGTGCCTCGCCTAGGCTCGGCATGCCCGTAATCCGACATTGATTTGGGGGGCCGCCGCCACGCGCCATCCATGGCGCGGGGCGGCTAAACCGGCGTCCTGCCGGTTTACCCCCCAAATCAATATCGAATTCCGGCCAGCGTGGTTGACGGGGCGCCTCAGATCAAGATCAAAAACAAAGCGCGGCGGCCTTAGAGCCGACCGGTATTCATGTCGAACTCGGTTCAAAATGTGGGAGCTGTCGAGCCCAAGCGAGGCTGCGAAGGCGGCGGCACTGCTGGCATTTTTTCGCCTGACCCACCGCTTTCGCAGCCTCGCTAAAGCTCGACAGCTCCCACATTTGATCTTCGTTGCTTTAAACATTGCGTTCGCTTAACTGATCGGCATTAGGGCAAGCCGGCTCCCACATTGGGTTCTGTGTCCATGCGACTGTTTCCGCTATCATTGCGACCTTCCTCGTAAATGACCGACCCCCATGACCGCCACCCCCCTGACCACCGCCCTTGCCACCAGCGACATGCTGATCATCGACGGGCTGCACGCCTTCGACTTCACCTTTGACCAGCACTTGCAGATCGAAAGCATGGACGGCCGGGAACTCAAGCGTTGGACGTTCAGTCCAGATCAACTGAACGCCGCGACCTTTGATGACAGCTTGCAAAGCTGGCTGCTGAGCAACGAGGACGGTGAACACCGTCTGGTCTGCCTGAGCGCGATCAAGGGCGACAACAACAACGATGAGGACGAAGCGGATGATGCGTAAATTCTGGCCCCTGCTGATGGCGGGCAGTGTCGGTGCGATGTCGGTACAGGCTGCACCGGCCGAGACGTATGAAGTGCTGGTGGGCAGCTACACCGCCGGCACCAGCGAAGGCATCTACCGCCTGCAGTTCGACAGCCGCACCGGCCAGTTCCAGGGCCCGCCGGTATTGGCGGCCACGGCCGATAACCCCTCATGGCTGACGCTTTCCAAGGACCAGAAGCACCTGTTTGTGGTCAACGAGAATGGTCCCGGCCAGAAAGACCCGGTAGGCCGCGTGAGCAGTTACAGCATTGACCCGCGCAATCACCAACTGACCCTGATCAACCAGGTGCAGAGCCTGGGCAACGAGCCCACCCATGCCAGCGTCGCCGCCGATGGCCGCTACCTGTTCGTCGCCAACTATTCGGTGGTCGAAGACCCGGGTGGAAGCCTGGCGGTACTGCCGGTCGATGCCCAGGGCAAGCTGTCGGCCCCGGTGCAGCTGAGCGGGCACCCGGCCAGTCGCGTGAACCCCGAGCGGCAGGCGTCCAACCATGTGCATTCGGTGGTGTCGTCGCCGGATGGCAATTACGTGTTTGTCCAGGACCTGGGCGCTGACAAGCTGTTCGCCTACCGCTACGACCCCAAGGCCAACCATGAACTGCCACTCACACCGGCCACTCCGGCCTCGGTGCAGTTGCCACCCGGCAGCGGCCCGCGCCACCTGTTGTTCAGCGCCGATGGCAAGCATGCCTGGCTGACCACCGAAATGAGCGCCCAGGTTGCGGTGTTCGACTACAAAGACGGCCAACTGACCCAGACCCAATTGGTGGACTACGCCGCCGGCCAACCGGTGTCCGACAAGGCCGGTGCGGCGCTGCATGCGTCAAGCGACGGCAAATTCCTGTACGTGAGCAATCGCGGCACGGCCAACCACATTGTGGTGTTCGGCATCGACCCGGCCACCGCGCACCTCAAGGAGCTGCAACGCCGTTCCGTTGAGGGCGACCATCCGCGCGAGTTCAGCCTGGACCCGACCGGCAAATTCCTGCTGGTCGCCAACCAAAAAAGCAATGAAATCGTGGTGGTCGAACGCGACCCTAAAACCGGCCTGCTCGGTAAAACCGTGCAGAAATTGCCGATTGATGCGCCCAGCGATCTCAAGTTCCTGGTGCGTCAATAAGCCACAGGCCCCGCGCAACGGGGCCTGAGCCTTGCTATTAATTCTATTGATAGCGGCTAGTGTTTCAAAGCATTTCTAAGGCTCAGCCCTCGGGCGTAAGTTGAGTTCCAAGGCCTTCCCCGGCCACTCAACCAAACGCACACGAGGGTTACCGCCATGAACTTGAATCTTTTCTCCGTCATTGCCGCTTCTGCCGTTTCCGCCACTGTTGCCTTGCCGGCCGCGGCCAGCGTGGAAGTCTCCGGCAAGCCGTCCAGCGCCTATACCCAGAAATACCTGCAACAAAGCGCTAATTTCTACGCCGCGCTGGATCACAAAACCCAGCCGTGAACGCTGATTGACCCTGCACACCCGCAGACGCCAAACCACTGGAACGAAGCCTGCCTCGTTCGAGTGGTTTGGCGTTTGTGCATCGGCTGCATAAAATCATTGATATCACATTGCCATGAGTTTAAATTTGGCGCTCGAATATTGACGCCTATCTCCTGGAATCGACAGCATGGCACTCCGACTCGCGGCACTTATCCTGGTCCTTTATTCCGCTCCTATCCTGTCCTCGGCGCAACTGGCGGACGGCGAGCCGGAGATTGCCCGCGAGCGGTTGTTGAACCTGGTGCAGGGTTAAATCGTCAGCAGGTGGGGTTTTGCCATCACGCTAATAAACAGCGGCGAATTCAAAAACCACTCCAGCCACCGCTGCAACCTTGGATACGGGGCACCGGCGAACCATTCCCGATCCACATGGGCAAACTGCCGCACAAAAGGCGCCAGGGCCATGTCCGCCAGGCTCGGGTGATCGGCCAGCAGGTACGCGCGTTCGGCCAGCAATTGCTCCAGTTTTCGCAGGAACACTTCGCCCGCGGCCCGGTAATCTTCCATGGGCTGTTCGGGATAGCGTTCGGCGTACTTGTATCGATCCAATTGATACTTGAAGCCGTGGTCGTTCTCGGCAATCAGTGCCAACACCGCGGGATCGCCTTGCAGCAGCCAGTCATCCGGATCGTGCCGCTCCAGCGCCCACAGCATGATCGCCAGGCTTTCATCGATCACCGCGCCATCCACACTCAACACCGGCACTGTGCCTTTGGGTGACAACGCCAGCATTTCCGCCGGTTTGGCCTTCAGGCTTACCTCGATGATGCGCACGGGCACGCCGCAATAGCGCAAGGCCAAACGCGCACGCATCGCATACGGGCAGCGCCGGAACGAATACAGCAATACCTCGCTCACGTGACCTCCAAGGTGCTCAAGCCATTGCCTTGGCGCTTGACCTGGATCTGTACCGGAATGCGTTCGTGCATTTCCTGCACGTGGGAGATCACCGCCACCTTGCGTCCCTGGGCCTGCAAGCCATCCAGTGCGTCCATGGCCAATTGCAGCGACTCGGGGTCCAGGCTGCCAAAGCCTTCATCGATAAACAGCGACTCGATCTTCAGTGTGCTGGAGGCCATCGATGCCAGCCCCAGGGCCAGTGCCAACGACACCAGGAAGGTTTCGCCGCCGGACAACGAATGCACCGAACGCAGCTCGTCGCCCATTTCGGTGTCCATCACCAGCAGGCCAAGCATGCTGCCACCGCGCTTGAGGCGGTAGCGCCGTACCAGCTGGCGCAGTTGCACGTTGGCGTGGTGCACCAGCAAGTCGAGGTTGTAGGCCTGGGCGATCTTGCGGAAGGTGTCGCCGGTGGCCGAGCCGATCAGTGCATTCAAGCGTGCCCAACGCTGCCATTCGTCATAAGCCTGGGCGATCTGCGCGGCGAAGGCCTGGTTGGCCTCCTGGCGGCGCTGGTCTTCGGATTGGCGCGCGCGCAGCTCGGCGCAGGCTTTTTCAGCCTCGGCCAATTGCTGGTTGAGTGTGGCCAGGGCGCTGTCCAGTGCTTCGGCTTCGAGGTTGCCGTTGTGCAGCGCCTGGTGCTCGGCGAGCCGTTGTTCGCGCTCTTGCAGCAGGACTTTGGCTTGTTCGACGGCTTTTTCGCTGTGCTGCACCTGCTGTCGCAATTGGCTGACCTGGGCCTCATCAACGGCGAGCAAGCGGTTGAGGCCTTCGTCGTCGAGCTCCGGATGCAGGGCGCGCCACTCGCTGATGCGCGTGTCGAGTGTCTGTTGCTCGGCCTGCAGCGCCTGCTGACGTTCCTGCTGGGCCTTGAGATCTGCGGCGAGTTGGACAAGTGCGTTGTGGATCTCTTGCAACTGCTTGTTGGCGTCGGTCTCATTCTGGCGTGACTGGGTGACGGCTTGGTCCAACTGCTGCTGCCACTGTTCGGCGCTGCGGTGTTCGCCGAGCAATGCGCCCAGCTTTTCCTGGGCCGCCTGTTGTTGGGCGGCCAGTTCGGTGACCTGCTGCACCAACGCATCGAGTTGCTGCTGGCGATGCTGCTGGTGGGTCGTTTCCTTCTCGATCGCTTGTTGGCGTGCCTGTTGTTCGGCCAGCTCGTCGCGTTGATAACCGAGCTGTTCAAGGCGCTGGCTGACCTGCTGGTCCAGTTGCATGAAGGTGGCGGCAGGTTCGGCGCGCAGACCTTGCAGGGTCTCGGCCGGCAACAGGCTGGCGAAGGCGTTGAGTTCCTGGTCGAGGCGTTCACGGTCGCTGGCCAGCTCGCGTTGCTGGTCTGCCAGTAATTGGCGGGCCTGCTGGCTGGCTTCCTGGGCGGCTTGCAGTTGCTGCTGCAGGCGCCCGGCGTTCTGTTGCAGGTTGAGCAGGGCGCCTTGGCGTTGTTCGTCCTGGGCGATGCTCTGGGTGAGTTGGGCCAGTTGCTGGTCAAGCCAGGCGCTGCGCTTGGCCGCATCCTGGTTGAGCAATGCCGCGCACAGCGGGTGCGCGTCCATGCTCGGCTTGAGCGCTTGCAGTTGCGCCGCCAGTTGCTCCTGCTGTTGCAGGTATTCCTTTTGCTGGGCGATCAAACCGCCCACTTCGCCGCGCAGCTCAGTGAGTTTTTCCTTGAGCGTATCCACGGCTTTCTGCGCCAGGGCCTCCTCGTTTTCATCATGGCGGCCAAGGCTTTGCAGCAGCGCTTCGGGTTGATGGTACGGGTGTTCATGGCTGCCGCACACCGGGCAGGGCTGGTCGTCCTGCAATTGCGCGCGCAGTTCCTCGACGCTGGCGCTGCGGGCCAGGCGCTGACGTTCCAGCAGCTGTTTGGTCACCGTCAGGGTCTGTTCGGCCACGGTCAGCTCGGCCTTGGTCTGCAGGCCGGTCTGGTTCAGTTGCTCGCGTTGCTGCTGGGCATCGGCAAGCTTCTGCGCGAGGACACTGGCCTGGTGGTCGAGCTGCTGCTGGCTGTCCCACAGGCGCGTCAGGTCTTCGAAAGCGCGTTGCTGTTTACGATTGTCTTGCAGCAGGCTGGCCAGCAGCTGAATCTGTTCGGCCACGGCGTGGGGCTCGGCGCCGGCCTCCTGATACAGCAGGTCCAGGGCCTCGCGTTGCTGGGTGAACTGTGCGGCGGCGTGGGTGGCGCGTTGCTCCAGTTGCGGCAGCTCGGCCTGGCCTTTGTTCAAGCGGTTACCGATCAGCATGAGCTGTTGCAGGCGGTCGCGGTAGGCGCTCCAGGCCTCGCTCAGTGGGGCGAGGGCGGCGCTCCGTTCAAGCTCGGTGGCCAGGCCTTGCAGGCGTTCGGCGACCTGGCGCTGCTTTTCGAGCAGGCCGTTGAGCTGGACCTGCCCTTCATGGCAGGCGTTTTCATGCTGCTGCTTGTCCTCGGTGCGCTTGGCCAGTTCTTTGGTCAAATGGGCGAGGGTGCTTTGCTCTTCAAAGGCCTGGCGCAGCAAAGGCAGGGCGTCACCCTGGTTTTGCAGGGCTTGGGCCAATGCGGCTTGCGCCGTGACTTGTTGTTGCTGGGCCTGTTCCTGGCGGGTATGCAATTCGCCTTGTTGTTGGTTATACAGCTGAATCTGCGCGGCTAACGGCTCAAGCACGGTGCGCAGTTCTGCCCGGCGCGCGAAGTGGTGGCGCTGCGGCGCCAACTGGTCCAGGCGGCTCAGGTCCTGGCGTTGCTGGGCCTGGCTATCCCATTCGGCCTGCGCCCGCTGCAGCGCTTCGGTGGCGGCAAGCTGGCGCGCTTGCCATTCACGCAATTCCTTGAGCCAGGTGTGCTGCAACTCCAACTGCTTGAGCTGGGCTTGCTGGGTCTTGAGCTGGGCTTGCGCGGCATCGAATTGCTGGTCGAGTTCGGCACGGGCTTCGGGCGCGAGGGGCACCACGCCGGTGGCCTGGTCCTGCAACTGCTTGTGCACGTCCCGGGCGTCCTTGGCCTTGTCGAAGGCGCGTCGGCCGAGCTGGGTGTAAAGCGCGGTATCGGTGAGCTTCTCCAGCAGTTCGCTGCGCTCGTTATCGTTGGCCTTGAGGAAGGCGCTGAACTCGCTTTGCGCCAGCAGCACGGCGCGGGTGAACTGTTCAAAGTTCAGGCCCAGGGCCAATTCCAGCTGGGTTTTGTATTCGGTTTTCTGGCTGGCCAGCAGTTGGTCGCTGTCCAGGTCGATCAGGCTCTGGCGGCTGTTCTGCAACTTGCCGCTGGCCTTGTCGCGGGCGCGGTTGGCTTCCCAGCGCGCACGGTAGCGACGGCCACTGACGCCGACAAAGTCCACTTCGGCATAACCGCCGCCGGTACCGCGCCGCAACAATGTGCGGGGGTCGCCGATGGAGATATCGCTGTCGGCGTCCGGCATTTTCGCCTGGCCGGTATCGCCCAGGCGCGGTACGGCGCCAAACAGCGCCAGGCACAGTGCATCGAGCAAAGTGCTTTTGCCGGCGCCGGTCGGCCCGGTGATTGCGAACAGACCGGCGCTGGCCAGGGGCTCTGCGGTAAAGTCGATCTCGAACGGGCCGGCCAGGGAGGCAAGGTTCTTCAGGCGGATGGCGAGGATCTTCATGGCTGTTCGCTCTCCTGTTGCACTTCCTGGAGCAGCACGGCGAAATCCTTCAAGGTCTGTTCATCCACCGCACTGCCGTAGCTGTCTTGCCAGGCGCGGCTGAACAGCTCCTGGGGCGTGAGCTGGTCAAGTTCGATCAAGCGCTCTTCGTCGGTAGCGTCGCTGCCGCGTTTGCCGGCGTATTCCGCGGCGATGCGCACCAGGCGCACGGCCTTGCCGTCCAGGGCATTTTCGATTTGCTGGCGCAGGTCGGGTTGCGGCTCGTCCAGGCGTACGCGCACTTCCAGCCACGGCTGGCGCTGGGTGTCGGCCAGCAGGTCGACGTCGGGCAGGTCGGCCAGTTGCTTGAGAATATCGGCCAGGGGCGCGGCTTCCAGGCGCTGCAGGTTGACGGCGCGGGGGATCAGCAGCGGTTCGACGCTGACCAGCGCCTGGCCCTGGAACGTCACGTCGAGAATCTGGTGCTTGTAGTTGATTTCTGAAAACGACAGCGGAATCGGCGAGCCGCTGTAGCGAATGCGTTCTTCGCCATTGACCTTTTGCGGTTTGTGCAAATGGCCGAGCGCCACATAGGCGACACTTCTATCGAACAGACTGGCCGGCAGCGCCTCGGCATTGCCGATGATCAGGCTGCGCTCGGAGTCTTCCGACACCGAGCCACCCGCCATGTGCGCATGGCTGATGGCAATCAGCGCCTGGCCTTTCTTGCGCTTGGCGTTGGCGGCGGCGATCAGCCATTCATGCACCTGGCCGATGCCGCGCAGGTAATCGTCGCCCAGATGCGCACCCGTGACTTCCGCCGGACGCAGGAAGGGCAGCGCTAGGCACCACGCGGCAATCTTGCCCTTGGCATCCGGCAGCGGGATCAGCAAACGTTCGGCATCGAGTTGGCCATCATCCAGCCACAACACGCGGCCGAGGGCATGGGTGCGCAAGCGGCGCATCAATGGCGCGGGCAATTCGATGCGCGAGCCGGAGTCGTGGTTGCCGGCGATCATCACAATGGTCAGGTTGGGGTTTTGTTCGTGGGCGCTGATGATGAAATCGTACAGCCGCTCCTGGGCCTTGAGCGGTGGGTTGACCGTGTCGAAGATATCGCCGGCGATCAGCAGCGCGTCCGGACAGTGGGCCTTGAGTTGGCCCAGCAGCCACGCCAGGAAACAGGCATGTTCGAAGTCGCGCTCCTGGCCGTGGAGGTTTTGGCCCAGGTGCCAGTCGGAGGTGTGGAACAGACGCAAGGCGAACTCCGTTGAAGAGATGAAAAGGAGGGGAGTTTACCTGTAAAAGCACACGCAGACGTACGGACGACGCAGATCAACGGTGGGAGCTGGCTTGCCTGCGATGGCGCTCGGTCAGTTGAACATGTGCTGGCTGACACGCCGCCATCGCGGGCAAGCCCGCTCCCACAGGGGTTAGGCTGTGTGGGTGGGTTTGGTGTGCAGGCAATCCAGCGCTCGGTCGGCCAGGGTTTTGGCGTTGTTGATCAAGTGCTCGGTGGCGCCGGCCATGTGGTGCTGTACGCCGCTCAGCCCTTGGCTGGTGACGGCTGCGGTCGCGGCGGCGCAACGCAGCAGGTCGCAGATTTGCGCGAGGGCGTCTTCGAAGCTGAGGTCTTGGTGCACGGTGAAGGGTGGCGCTGAGGCGGGTTGCAGGTAGTGGCTCAGGGCGCGTTCGAAGATTTTGCGGTCGGGGGTGAAGTGGGGTGGGTCGGGGACGATTTTGTTCATCTAATGAAACTCCTGTAGTCCTGGGAGCCATTCTTTTGCCGATCTCACTCGTCAAAAGGTGGCAGCTATGTGCGGGGTGAGATTACCGGGACAGGAGAACCCGGTCAGACCGAAGTCTACCCGCACACAGCCGCCATAGAGCATGTTGCTCGCGGTTGTGACACTTGCTCTCCCGAACACAGGATCTCACCCCTGATCGCTGATAGGCAGCGACGGAGCGAAGGCTAGCCAGTGAACTGAGCAGGCGCAAGGCCGTGGGATTGTCTAGGAAACTTCCTGCAAATTAAAGGGATATGGATTGCTGGCCTTTAACAACCGATGTCGATCAGGCAATTACCGCCCAGTGGATACAGGCTCTTGATGTTGTACAGTGAGTCGCTGTGATTAGTTTTGATTCAGAGTGCCGCACAGTGGCGCATGACTAAAGTGCAAAGAGAACATGCAACAAAGCAGGAGCCACCCATCATGGCAACTCCCGATAAAACCAGATCCGTCACCGCTCCTGTTCCTGAGCACCTGCCCCAAAAGGTCGAGTTGATGGCAGAGCGCTTTGATCACTCCAGAAACTGGATCGCCAGGGAGCGTAATAGTCTGACCCTCGACGCCTTGGCCGATGTTGAGGCTGGTCGCGTAATTGATCACCAGGCAGTTCAGGCCTGGGCTCATAGCCTTGGCAGCGAAACGCCATTGCCGATGCCGCGCTGATGGAGTTGAAGTGGACAGCCAAGGCACTTTCGATGGAGAACCAATGTGGGAGCGGGCTTGCTCGCGAATGCGGAGTGTCAGATAAAGATGTACTGACTGACACACCGCCTTCGCGAGCAAGCCCGCTCCCACATTTTGGTTTGTGTGGTGCCAGAGATATTTCGGTTACTTTGATCGTTCCCACGCTCCGCGTGGGGATGCATCCCGTGACGCTCTGCTTCACCTTTACGAGCTGTTCGGCGGGACGCGGAGCGTCCCAGGCGGCATTCCCACGCAGAGCGTGGGAACGATCAGGGAAGGCACTTTCGATGGAGATCCAATGCGGTGCCAGAGATGTTTCGGTTATTTGGGGTACAGCGGCGGCAGGCTGGTGGTATCCGTCGCCGGGTCCAGCTCGCGTTCTGCCATTGGAATGGCCTTCACCGCGCGCCACAGATCTTCCCCCAGCCAATAGTGGCCACCTTCGCTGTAGAGCGCGCCGTTCAACCCATCCAAGGCATCCGACAGCGGCACGAACCGCGCCGCCATGTCGGCGAGGGTTTCCGGTTGTTGCCGCGCCCAGGCGTCCAGCGCCTGGCGGGTGGCGTGGGGGTCGTTGGCCTGGGTGGCGCGCTTGAGGTCGTCGAGCAGGGTGCGCGGGCTTGGGCCGGTTTGCGCGGCGCGCAGCACGGCAGGTTGCCAGCGCGCGCGCCACCACAGGCCAAAGCCCAGCAGGGTGGTGCAGGCGAGGAGCAGGGTGCTCAGTTGCCACAGCCACAGGTGGTTGTCGTCGGGGGCGGTGATCACGGTGGGCGTGGCGGGTGTGTCTACCGCCAGGCTCGGGTTGGCCGCCACTTGCAGGGTGCGCGCCGGCAGGCTGGTGCGTTCCAGGTGGTCTTCGTGGGTGTTCCACCACACCACGTCCACGGCGGGCAGTTCCAGCGGGCCTGCGCGGGTGGGCACCAGCGCTTCGCGGTCTTCGCGGCTGCCGGTCAGGCCTCGGTCGCTAGCCTGGTTGCCGAGCACCGGCTGGTCCGGGTAGCGGCGCAGCCCGTTGATGTCGGTGCTGGGCAGGGCTGGCAATTGCGCGCTGGACAGGCCTTCGGCCTTGACCGTGAGGCTGCGGGTGAGCGAGTCGCCCACTTGCACCTGCTCGGGTTCCGGGTTCCAGCTTTCAGTCAGGGTCAGGCTGCGCGCCGGCAGCCACGGCGTGTCGGCCGGGTACAGCGCCGGTTTGGGCTTGACCACCAGTGGCAGCTGCGCCGAGCTGACGTGGATCAGCTTGCCCGGCTTGGTGCCCTGCAGCGTGTTCTCCTGCGGCGGGCGCGACTCCACCAGCGTCGCGCTGAAGGTCTGGGTAGGAATCGCCAGCGTGCCGCTGTGTTGCGGGTAAATGGCGTAGCGGGTCTCGATCACGCCGTGGCGGATGCTGTTGATGACCTTCTCATAGGTGCGCGACTCGCCCAGTTGCTCCACCCGGGCATCGGGAATCTGCAACGGCGTGAGGCTGCTGTCGTCATACAGCGACACCGAGTGGTACACGCGCACGGTCAACAGCGCCTGGGCCTGGACGTAGACGCTGGTCTGGTCGAGGTCGGCCTCGACAAACACCGGCGCCAGTTCGGCGGCGGTGTTCTGGCTGGCGGTTTCCAACACTTGCAGGCTGATCGGCTGGGTTTTGTACTCGCCCACTTGCAGGGGCGGGATGATCACCGTGCCGTTTTCCCTGGGCAACAGGGTGATGATCCAGCGCGTCGTGGCGTGATTGTCGCCGTCCAGGGTGGTGAGCTGGTTGATCTGCCGCGTACCGCTGACTTCGAACTGTGCCTCAAGGGGCGACAGGTCGGGCTTGCCGAACTGCGTGACATCACTGGACTGCACCGTCAGTTCCACCGTTTCCCCCGAATTGAGGCGGCTGCGGTCGACGCTGGCGCTCAGGTTCGCCGCCTGGGCGTGGCCGGCCGACAAGGCGAGCAGAAGCAGTAGGGTGGTGCGGCGGCTCATCGAGTCTTGTCCTGATGTTGTTGCTGTTCGTACCAGAATTTGCGGCGCAGCAGTTCGCCGGGGTTGTCCGGGATTTCCCGCAGCCATTGCTCCAGCGCCTGGCGCTGCTCGCCGTCAAGGCTGGCATCGCTCGGGCGCAGCGGCGGGGTGGTGGTCTGTTCATCGCCGAGTTCGCTGCCGGGCACTTCGTTGCCGCCGGTGTGGGGCGTGGCGCCGGCTTGGGTATCGCCGGTGCCGGCCTCGCCCTGGCCCTGGGAAGACTGCTCGCCACCCGTGGCGTTTTGCCCATTGGCGCCCGGTTGCGCAGTTTGGCCGGGTTGGGTGGTTTCGTCATCCTCGTTTTTTGCAGGCGCAGGGGGTTCCGGTTGCGCCTGCTGTTGCATCAGGGTTTCGACCAACGCCTTGTTTTTCAGCGCCGGTTGCAGGTCGGGCTGCGCTTCCAGGGCCTGTTCATAGGCGTCGAGGGCGGCTTCCAGCTCACCGGACCTGGCCAGGGCGTTACCCCGATTGTAATGAGCATAGGCGTCATTCCCCTCGGCGAAACGCTTGGCGGCTTCGGCATAGTTGCCCGCTTCGTACAGCGCCACGCCCTGCCACTGCGGGTCTTGGAAGCGTTCGGCCGCTTCGGCGGGGCGTTTGTGCTTGAGCAGGTAGTGGCCTTGCTGGTCGGGACGCAGCCACAGGTCCTGCAGGCCAAAGGCATAGCTGGGCTGGGGCGCGCTCAACAGCAGCAGCGGCAGGCAGAACAACCAGCCTCGCCGCCCGGCGCAGGCGGCCAGCAGCAACAAGGGCAAGAGCAGCCAGTAACCCTGGTCGGCCCAGGTGTCCAGGTGCAGCAGCTGGCCGTCATTGCGCAGGCTTTGTGGCGGGTCGAGCACGCCAAGCTGGCGCAGGTCCTTGTCGTCCAGGCGCGCGGCGCGGTAGCGTCCGCCCATTTCGCTGGCAAAGGCCTTGAGGGTCGGGCTGTCGAGGCGTGGTACCAGGATCGCGCCTTGTTCGTCCTTGAGGAACTCGCCACTTTCCTGGGTTACCGGGGTGCCCTCGCGGCTACCGATGCCCAGGATCGACAGGCTCGGCGCCTGGGCGCTTTGCAGTTGCAGGCGAATGCCTTGGCGTTCCTGTTTGGACAGCGAGGAGCCCATCAGCAACAAGCGGCCTTGGCCGAGGCCGCCTTGCTTGAGCAGGCCAAGGGCTTTCTCGACGGCCAGGTCGGCACGGTGACCGGGCTCCGGCATGATCGACGGGCGCAAGGCTTCCAGCAGGTTGCGGCTGGTGCCCAGGTCGTCCGACAGCGGCACCAGCGTGTGGGCGCTGCCGGCGTAGACGACGATGGCGGTTTGCGCATCGCTGCGTGCCTGCAACAAGTCGTACAGTTTGCGTCGAGCCTGTTCCAGGCGGTTCGGCGGGCTGTCGGTGGCGAGCATTTCCGGGGTCAGTTCCAGCAGCACCACTAAAGGATCGGACGGCTTCTGGCTCGATTGCTCAACCCGCTGCCAGCTGGGGCCGAGCAACGCCAATACGGCCAACAGCCAGGCGATGCCGAGCACCACCCACGGTGACTTGCTTTCGCGCCCATTGCCGCCGCTGAGCAACACGGCGTGGAAGGCCGGCGGCAGGATCATCTGCCAGCGCCCGGCGCGCTTTTGCCGATGCCACAACTGCCACAACAACCCGCCGAGCAACGGCAGCAGCAGTAACCACCACGGACGGAACCAATGCGGCCACAGGTCGATCATCGACGCCTCCGCAAACGCAGGCGTTTGAGGCGCTGGCGCCATTGCGGGTGTTGTTGCAGGAAAATCCCCTGGCTCGACAGTCGATTGAACAGCCGCTGCACGGCGTTGTTCGGCCAGCGCTCCTGGATCACCAATAGCATGCTCAGCAGCAAGGCCAGGGCCAGCGGTGCGCTGTACAACGCCAGCGCCGGACGTGCTTGGGTGGGTTGTTGCTCGACGGGTTCAAGTGTGTCGAGGGTTTGCTTGATCGCTTGCAGTTCTTCGCCGTCGCGGGCGCGGAAATACTGGCCGCCGGTGGTTTCGGCGATGGCCTTGAGCGCCGGCTCGTCGAGGTCCAGGCTCGGGTTGACCCCCAGAATGCCCAGGGAGCCGGTCTGTTCAGGGTCGGCGCCGATACCGATCGGGTAGATCTTCACGCCTTCCTCCGCGGCCAGGCGCGCGGCGGTCAGCGGGTCGATCTGCCCGGCGTTGTTGGCGCCGTCGGTGACCAGGATCAGCACGCGGCTTTGCGCCGGTCGCTGGCGCAGGCGTTTGAGGGCCAGGCCAATGGCGTCACCGATCGCGGTGTTCTTGCCAGCGATACCGATGCGCGCTTCATCCAGCCAGGTGCGCACGGTGCGCCGATCAAAGGTCAGTGGCGCCTGCAGGTAGGCCTGGCTGCCGAACAGGATCAGGCCGACGCGGTCGCCTTCACGGCCCTCAAGGAAATCGCCGAGCAGGTGTTTGACCAGGCTCAAGCGGCTCACGTCCTCGTCTCGCCAGTGCATGTCCGGGAAATCCATGGAGCCGGACACGTCCACCGCCACCAGCAGGTCGCGGCCGCTGGCGGCGATCGGCAGCGGCTCGCCGAGCCATTCCGGGCGCGCGGCGGCGCTCAACAGCAACAGCCACAGCACCACGAACGGCGCTTGCTGGCGCCAGCCGGGCAGGTTGACGCGGGCACGGCGCCGGGCCAGGCCTTCAAGGTCGCTGAGGTAGCTGATTTTCAGCGCGGGCTCGCCGCTGTCGGCCGCCGGCAACACAAGGCGCATCAACCACGGCAACGGCAACAGGGCGAAGATCCACGGCCAGGCGAACTCAAACATGTTTGCGAATCCAGGTGTCGACGGCTTGGGTCAGGCCGGCGATAGCCTTGTCGTCGAGTTTGCATTCAGGCTTGTAGGCGCCTTCCACCAACACCATCCAGCGAGTCAGGCCGGCGGCGGGGCAGCGGTTGTCGAGGAATGCCAGCCACTTGCGACCGTTGAGCGTGTGGCTTTGGCTGTAGGGATAGTCGTTGCGGCACAGGCGCTTGAGCAGGCCGTTGAGTTGCTGCAGCCAGGCGCCGGCCGGGGCGCCGTCGTAAGGCTTGGGCATCAGCGCCAGCTCCGCCAGGGCGGCGATGCGCAAGGGGTCCAAGGGTTGTTCGGCGCGGGCGATGGGGCGGCGGGTCGGCAGGAACCGTCGCAGCGACCACAGGCCCCAACCCAGCAGGGGAATGATCAGCAACAACAGCCACCAGCCCGGCGCAGGCGGCCAGAAGCCAATGGCCGGCGGGGCGATCAGCGGTTGCAGTTGGTCAAGGCTGCTCATTGTTTTTTAGCCGGGCGTTGCGGGTTGAGGTAGTCGCGCAGTTGCTCGACCATTTCGCTCTGGGTGCTCAAGGGCATCAGCAAAATCCGCAGTTTCTGCGCAAGCAGCTCCCAGCGGGCGATGCGCGCTTCGGCCTGGGCCTTGTAGGCCTGGCGCAAGTCGAAGTTCAGCGTGTCCAGTTCCAGTTGCGCCCCACGCTGCGCGAAACGCAGCAGCCCGGCGGCGGGCAGGGCGTGGTCGAGCGGGTCGGAAATCGGCAACAGCAGCAGGTCGCAATGGCGTGACAAAAGGCTCAGCTGTTGCTCGGCGCCTTCGGTGAGCGCGCGCTCGTCGCAGATCACGATCACCAGGCTGCCGGGCCGCAACACTTCGCGGCCACGGCGCAGGGCCATGCCAAGGGCGTCGGCTTCGGGACGGCTTTCGGTGCTCAGGCTCTGGTTGACGCGCACCAGGCGGTTGAGCAGTTGCAGCAGGCTTTGCTTGCTGCGGCGCGGCTTGATTTCGTAGTGCTCGTTGTCGCCGAACACCAGCCCGCCCACCCGGTCGTTATGCCCCAGCGCGGCCCAGCCGATCAGGCTCGCCGCCTGGGCGGCCAATACCGACTTGAACATCTGCCCCGAGCCGAAGAACAGCCGGCAGCTTTGTTCCACCATGATGAAGATCGGCCGTTCGCGTTCTTCATGGAACAGTTTGGTGTGCGGTTCCTGGGTGCGCGCGGTCACGCGCCAGTCAATGGTGCGCACGTCATCGCCGGCCTGGTACACGCGCACCTGGTCGAAGTCGACGCCGCGCCCGCGCAGCTTGGAATGGTGCAGGCCGATCAATGGGCTGCGCTGGCTTGGCGTGGAGAACAGTTGCACTTCGCGCACGCGATGGCGCATCTCGATCAATTCGCTGAGCGTGACGCGGATCCCATCGCTGGCGTTCATCGGGTTCAAGCGACGGCAACGACGTCGAGAATGCGTTGCACGACGCGGTCCTGATCAATGCCGGCGGCTTCGGCTTCGAACGACAGAATGATGCGGTGGCGCAGCACGTCGAACAGCACGGCCTGGATGTCCTCTGGGCTGACGAAATCACGCCCGGCCAGCCAGGCATGGGCGCGCGCGCAACGGTCCAGCGCAATAGAGCCGCGTGGGCTGGCGCCGTAGGCGATCCACTCGGCCATCTCCGGATCGAACTTGGCCGGGGTGCGGGTGGCCATCACCAGCTGCACCAGGTATTCCTCCACCGCATCGGCCATGTACAGGCCGAGGATTTCCTTGCGCGCGGCAAAGATCGCCTGCTGGCTGACGCGGCGCTCGGGCTTGGTTTCGCCATTGAGCGCTTCGCCACGGGCCTGTTGCAGGATACGTCGTTCGACGGCGGCGTCGGGGAAACCGATCTTGACGTGCATCAGGAAGCGGTCGAGCTGGGCTTCGGGCAGCGGGTAAGTGCCTTCCTGCTCGATGGGGTTTTGCGTGGCCATTACCAAAAACAGCGGCGACAGGTCGTAGGTACTGCGCCCGACGCTGACCTGGCGCTCGGCCATGGCTTCCAGCAGCGCCGACTGCACCTTGGCCGGTGCACGGTTGATTTCGTCCGCCAGCACCAGGTTGTGGAAGATCGGCCCCTGCTGGAACACAAAGCTGCCGGTTTCCGGCCGATAGATCTCGGTGCCGGTGATGTCGGCGGGCAACAGGTCGGGGGTGAACTGGATACGATGGAACTGCGCTTCGATGCCTTCGGCCAGCTCTTTGATGGCCTTGGTCTTGGCCAGGCCCGGCGCACCTTCGACCAGCATGTGGCCGTCGGCGAGCAAGGCGATCAGCAGGCGATCGATGAGTTTTTCCTGGCCGAGAATCTGCGTAGAAAGAAAGGTTCGCAGCGCAAGCAGCGCTTCACGATGTTCCATCGATGACGGTTCCTGGAAAGATGAGCCTGGAGCGTCATGACACGTGCGCCGGGCTGGGGCGCCTACTTTAATGCATGGGAGGGGGTAGCGACTAACGACGTAACGGGTATTTTTGGCAAAACTTGTAGGATTTTTGTGTAGATCGCGTACGCACTGTAGTGAACGCGGTCAGTGTGGGAGCGGGCTTGCTCGCGAATGCGGTGTGTCAGTCACCTGATGCAGTGGCTGACACGGCCTCTTCGCGAGCAAGCCCGCTCCCACATTTGATCTTCGGTGCATGAAAGTGCCGGCCTAGATCCGGACGAAAGTGCCGGTGCCCTTGAGGATGTTCTGCAGGGTTTCTTCGACTTCAGCCAGGTCCGACGCGCTCGTGTCGTGAGTGATGTGCAGTTGATCCTTGCCACCCAGCGCATCGGCATCGCCGGCCGCCAGCTCAACCAGCAAGGTCGTGGCGCCCAGGGTGATCTTCAGTCCATCCAGGGTCGATGGCTCGTAGTCCCAGGTAAGCTCGACTTCCTCTTCATCCGGGTAACGGCTGAGCATGAACATTTCGCCATTCTTGCCGTGGCAGCAGAGCATGGCCATGTTGTCTTCTTCTTCGTCGCACGGCGTAGCCATGAGGGCGTCGGTTTTCAATTGCAGCATGGGAATCCTGTCTCGGCTTGGCAGTAATGCGGCAATTGTGCCATTGCGGCGAATTTTGTGCTGCATCCTGTGTCAGACCCAGTGCATGACCTGACGGGCTGTATCAGTCATTTCCGACACTCGCAGGCGTGTAAATACCCGGTTTTGCTGCCGGATATCGCGGGTTGCCCAAGTCGCAACCCGAAGCCTGCTTACCGATGACCGAATATGTCGCAGCGTCGCAAGCAGCTGTCTTCCCACACTCGTTAAGCTGCGCAACGGATGTGCATGTGCCTGGCGCCTGACCTGCCCGTCGTATCGTCACCCGGCACGGTGCGCATCTTATGGAAGTTGTATGTGACCTCATTGTCTTGTCCAGCTTCACCCACCTGTCACTCCGATCCGTTAAGGTGCCCTATGCTTACCTGCGAATCAGAGCTGACGGTCTCCCCGCAAGGGGATAACACGCGACGCTTCCATCAATAACAAGCCCAAGCGGAGTACCACAGATGGCGTTCTTCACCGCAGCCAGCAAGGCCGACTTCCAGCACCAACTGCAAGCGGCACTGGCGCAGCACATCAGTGAACAGGCACTGCCACAAGTGGCGCTGTTCGCTGAGCAATTCTTCGGCATTATTTCCCTGGATGAACTGACCCAGCGTCGCCTGTCCGACCTGGCCGGTTGCACCCTGTCTGCCTGGCGCCTGCTTGAGCGCTTTGATCACACCCAACCGCAAGTGCGGGTCTACAACCCCGATTACGAACGTCATGGCTGGCAATCGACCCACACCGCGGTCGAAGTGCTGCACCACGACCTGCCATTCCTGGTGGATTCGGTCCGTACCGAACTGAACCGCCGTGGCTACAGCATCCACACCCTGCAGACCACCGTGCTCAGTACACGTCGTGGCAGCAAGGGCGAACTGCTGGAGATCCTGCCCAAGGGCACCCAGGGCGAAGGCATCCAGCAAGAATCGCTGATGTACCTGGAAATCGACCGTTGCGCCAACGCCGCCGAACTGAACGTGCTGAGCAAAGAGCTTGAGCAGGTGTTGGGCGAAGTGCGCGTGGCCGTGGCCGATTTCGAACCGATGAAAGCCAAGGTCCAGGACCTGCTGGCCGGTATCGATGCCAGCCCGTTCAGCATCGACGGTGAAGAAAAAGCCGAGATCAAGAACTTCCTCGAATGGCTGGTGGGCAACCACTTCACCTTCCTCGGCTATGAGGAGTTCGTGGTACGTGACGAGGCCGATGGCGGTCATCTCGAATATGACGCCAGCTCGTTCCTCGGTCTGACCAAGCTGCTGCGCGCCGGCCTCACCGCCGATGACCTGCGCATCGAGGACTATGCCGTGGCCTACCTGCGCGAGCCGACCGTGCTGTCGTTCGCCAAGGCCGCGCACCCGAGCCGCGTGCACCGCCCGGCTTACCCGGACTACGTGTCGATCCGCGAGATCAGCGCCGACGGCAAGGTGATCAAGGAACACCGTTTCATGGGCCTGTACACCTCCTCGGTGTATGGCGAGAGCGTGCGGGTGATTCCTTACATCCGGCGCAAGGTCGCGGAAATCGAACGCCGCTCCGGCTTCCAGCCCAAGGCTCACCTGGGCAAAGAATTGGCTCAAGTGGTTGAAGTGCTGCCGCGCGATGACCTGTTCCAGACTCCGGTCGATGAACTGTTCAGCACCGTGATGTCGATCGTGCAGATCCAGGAGCGCAACAAGATCCGCGTGTTCCTGCGCAAAGACCCGTACGGACGTTTCTGCTACTGCCTGGCCTATGTGCCACGCGACATCTATTCCACCGAAGTGCGCCAGAAGATCCAGCAAGTACTGATGGATCGCCTGAAAGCCTCGGATTGCGAATTCTGGACCTTCTTCTCCGAATCCGTGCTGGCCCGTGTGCAGCTGATTCTGCGGGTGGATCCGAAGAACCGCCTGGACATCGACCCGCTGCAACTGGAAAAAGAAGTGGTACAGGCCTGCCGCAGCTGGCAGGACGACTACGCCAGCCTGGTGGTGGAAAGCTTCGGCGAAGCCCATGGGACCAACGTGCTGGCGGATTTCCCGAAAGGTTTCCCGGCCGGCTACCGCGAGCGGTTTGCCGCGCACTCGGCCGTGGTCGACATGCAGCATTTGCTTAGCCTCACCGAAGCCAACCCGCTGGTGATGAGCTTCTATCAGCCGCTGGGCCAGGTCTCCGGCCAGCGCGAGCTGCATTGCAAGCTCTACCATGCGGACACCCCGCTGGCATTGTCCGACGTGCTGCCGATCCTGGAAAACCTCGGCCTGCGCGTGCTGGGCGAATTCCCTTACCGCCTGCGTCATGCCAATGGCCGTGAGTTCTGGATCCATGACTTCGCGTTCATCGCCGCCGAAGGCGTGAACCTGGATATCCAGCAGCTCAACGACACCCTGCAGGATGCGTTCGTGCACATCGTGCATGGCGACGCCGAGAACGATGCGTTCAACCGCCTGGTGCTGACCGCCGGCCTGCCGTGGCGTGACGTGGCCTTGCTGCGTGCCTACGCGCGTTACCTGAAGCAGATCCGCCTGGGCTTCGACCTGGGTTACATCGCCAGTACCCTGAACAACCACACCGACATCGCCCGCGAGTTGACCCGGTTGTTCAAGACCCGCTTCTACCTGGCGCGCAAGCTCACCGCCGACGACCTGGAAGACAAGCAGCATCGCCTGGAACAAGCGATCCTCACGGCGCTGGACGACGTCCAGGTGCTCAACGAAGACCGCATCCTGCGTCGCTACCTGGACCTGATCAAGGCGACCCTGCGCACCAACTTCTACCAGACCGACGCTAACGGCCAGAACAAGTCGTACTTCAGCTTCAAGTTCAACCCGCACGCGATCCCCGAGTTGCCCAAGCCGGTGCCGAAGTTTGAAATCTTCGTGTATTCGCCGCGCGTCGAAGGCGTGCACCTGCGCTTTGGCAACGTGGCCCGCGGCGGCCTGCGCTGGTCCGACCGTGAGGAAGACTTCCGTACCGAAGTGCTCGGCCTGGTAAAAGCCCAGCAAGTGAAGAACTCGGTCATCGTGCCCGTGGGCGCGAAGGGCGGCTTCCTGCCGCGTCGCCTGCCATTGGGCGGCAGCCGGGACGAGATCGCGGCCGAGGGCATCGCCTGCTACCGCATCTTCATTTCCGGCCTGTTGGACATCACCGACAACCTGAAAGACGGCGCCCTGGTGCCGCCGGCCAACGTCGTGCGGCATGACGACGATGACCCGTACCTGGTGGTGGCGGCCGACAAAGGCACCGCGACCTTCTCCGACATCGCCAACGGCATCGCCATCGACTACGGCTTCTGGCTGGGCGATGCGTTCGCCTCCGGTGGCTCGGCCGGTTACGACCACAAGAAAATGGGCATCACCGCCAAGGGCGCGTGGGTCGGTGTGCAGCGTCACTTCCGTGAGCGCGGCATCAACGTGCAGGAAGACAGCATCACCGTGGTGGGCGTCGGCGACATGGCCGGCGACGTGTTCGGTAACGGCTTGCTGATGTCCGACAAGCTGCAACTGGTTGCAGCCTTCAACCACATGCACATCTTCATCGACCCGAACCCGAACCCGGCGACCAGCTTCGTCGAGCGCCAGCGCCTGTTCGACTTGCCGCGCTCGGCCTGGACCGACTACGACACCAGCATCATGTCCGAAGGCGGCGGTATCTTCTCGCGCAGCGCCAAAAGCATCGCCATCTCGCCACAGATGAAGGAACGCTTCGACATCAAGGCCGACAAGCTGACCCCGACCGAACTGCTGAACGCCTTGCTCAAGGCGCCGGTGGACCTGTTGTGGAACGGCGGTATCGGTACCTACGTCAAGGCCAGCACCGAAAGCCATGCCGACGTCGGCGACAAGGCCAACGACGCGCTGCGCGTCAACGGCAACGAGCTGCGCTGCAAGGTAGTGGGCGAGGGCGGCAACCTCGGCATGACCCAGCTGGGTCGCGTGGAGTTCGGCCTCAATGGCGGCGGTTCCAACACCGACTTCATCGACAACGCCGGTGGCGTGGACTGCTCCGACCACGAAGTGAACATCAAGATCCTGCTCAACGAAGTGGTGCAGGCCGGTGACATGACCGACAAGCAACGCAACCAGTTGCTGGCGAGCATGACCGACGAAGTCGGCCACCTGGTGTTGGGCAACAACTACAAGCAGACCCAGGCCCTGTCCCTGGCGGCGCGCCGTGCCTACGAACGTGCCGCCGAGTACAAGCGTCTGATGAGCGACCTGGAAGGCCGTGGCAAGCTGGACCGCGCCATCGAGTACCTGCCGACCGAAGAGCAGCTCGTCGAGCGCGCCTCGAATGGCAAGGGCCTGACCCGTCCGGAGCTGTCGGTGCTGATTTCCTACAGCAAGATCGACCTCAAGGAAGCGCTGCTCAAGTCCCAGGTGCCGGATGACGAGTACCTGACCCGTGACATGGAGACCGCGTTCCCGCCGAGCCTGGTGGCCAAGTTCGGCGAAGCCATGCGCCGTCACCGCCTCAAGCGTGAGATCGTCAGCACCCAGATCGCCAACGACCTGGTCAACCACATGGGCATCACCTTCGTTCAACGGCTCAAAGAGTCGACCGGCATGAGCCCGGCGAACGTGGCGGGCGCTTATGTGATCGTGCGCGACATCTTCCACCTCCCGCACTGGTTCCGCCAGATCGAAGCCCTGGACCACCAGGTGTCGGCCGATGTGCAATTGCAGTTGATGGACGAGCTGATGCGCCTGGGCCGTCGCGCCACGCGCTGGTTCCTGCGCAGCCGTCGCAACGAGCAGGATGCCGGGCGTGATACCGCGCATTTCGGTCCGCACCTGGCCGCGTTGGGCCTCAAGCTCGACGAACTGCTGGAAGGTCCGACCCGCGAAGGTTGGCAGACCCGCTACCAGGCCTACACCGAGGCCGGCGTGCCGGAGTTGCTGGCGCGCATGGTGGCAGGCACTACGCACCTGTACACCTTGCTGCCGATCATCGAGGCCGCCGACGTCACGGGCCACGATGCCGCCGAAGTGGCCAAGGCCTACTTCGCCGTGGGCAGCGCGCTTGACTTGCCATGGTACCTGCAGCAGATCAGCGATCTGCCGGTGGCCAACAATTGGCAGGCCCAGGCCCGTGAAGCGTTCCGCGACGACGTGGATTGGCAGCAGCGCGCGATCACCATCTCGGTCCTGCAAATGGCCGATGCGCCCCAAGACATGGAAGCCCGCGTGGCCCTGTGGCTTGAGCAGCACCAGGACATGGCCGATCGCTGGCGCGCAATGATGGTGGAAATCCGTGCCGCCGTGGGCACGGACTACGCCATGTATGCAGTGGCCAACCGTGAGTTGCTGGACCTGGCGTTGAGTGGTCAGTCGGTGCTGTAAGCAAGCACTGGTGTTAAAAGAATCCCCGAATCTGATGGTTCGGGGATTTTTTTTGCGTGGCCGAAGCCGGTAGCGCTATGACTGGGTAATCATTTAGCGGTGCCTGGAATAATCAATTCCTCAAGACGGTAAAACGGTGAAATTTGCTTCTCCGTCAGTTGGCGCAGGGTCGTGTCTGCCTGTTCCTGGTCCGCTGGCGTCATGTGCGTTTCGATCCGGTGGACGTCGTCCGCGAGCATGGGCGTGCTGATAGCCCCCGCCGTGTTTTTCAGGACAAATTTCAGCATCGCGCACGCCACGCCCAGGTCTTTGGCCAAGCCATAGGTACGCGGTTTCGGCTGCTGGTCTTCGTACGGCAGGTGATTGCGGGTTGAACGCCGTGGCAGGTTGGCGAGCGCGTAACCATATTCCAGCATGCCTTCCACGTGTCCCAACCAAGCCAGTTGAGCCAGTCGGCTTCGCTTTTCAGCAACACTGGCGCTCGAATCCGCCGAAAAGACCCGTGAATAAACCGCCAAGGGCAGGCCCCCGTCCGCGGCCAGTTGGTAAAGTTCTTCGATGCGTGCCGTGCGGTATGCGTCATTGGCAATCATCTGCGGCTTTCGGCGATAGAGCGTGGCGAGCGCGTGCTGAGCCTTGTTGGAGCCGGCGGCGGCGGACTTCTCCAGCCATTTTGCATCGTCGGTCAGCAGGTACTGGTAATACAGGCCCTGGGATTTTTCCTCGGCCGGCAATTGGCTGATCAGCGCCTTGGCTTTTTCCACGCTGGCGCTATCACCCAGTTGGATGAGAGCAGGGAGATAGTCATTGGCCGCCGCAAGCCTGAGCCATTTTTTTGTTTCTTCACTGGGGTAAGAAACCAGGCTGTCGTGCTCGGAATGCCAAATGCCGTCTCGATAGACATTGCATGTCGCCAGGGCAAACTGGCTCCAGCCGTTTCCGGACGCAGCGGCGATGTTCAGCAAAGGCTCGGCTTTTTCAAGATTACCCAGCCGAAACAACTTCGCTCCAGCCTCATGTGCGGCGCTGTATAACTGATCCAACGTAGCCTGTGTTTGTGGCGATAACGCAGCTTTTTGCGTAGTCACCTGAGACAGAAAGTTGAACAGCACGGGGTCGACGTTTGAACTCATGTTCATGTTTGATACCTGTAATACGCACTCAAATTGTGCGAATACAGGGTCCGGTATCGCGGGGGATCGCAGGCGTTACATACCTATAGCGCTTGGCGGCCAAGCAGTTTTGACGCCAAGTGATCCAGGTGTCGAGTCATCAGCTTGACCGCACTGGGCACGTCCCGTTGCTCAACGGCATCGACAATCGCCATGTGCTCTTGCCACGCACAGTAGGTGCAGGCGTGTGCCTCGTATTGGGCGATGAACAGCGACGTCAACGGCACCAGGCTATTGAGAAACTGCGCCAACGGCGCGTTGCCCGCGATCGCCGCCAGTTGCAGGTGAAACTCACCCGACAAGCGAATCGCCGGCCCGCGCTGGTTCCGTTCAAGGTAGTCTCGCTCGCGGCTGATCAGCTCGCGTAACTGGCGGATTTGCGGTGCTGTTGCTTGCGCGCAGGCCAGTTGCACCACGGTGAGTTCGGTCATGCGCCGCGCTTCGATAATCTGCCGCGTTTGCTGAACGTCCGGTGCAGCCACCCGGGCGCGCTGGTTGGGGCGCAGAATAATCACTTGCTGGTGGGACAGCTTGGCTAATACGCGGCGGATCACGCTACGGCTCACGCCAAAGGTTTCGCCCAGGCTCTCTTCGGTAAACCGGCTGGCCGGGGCGATGCGTTGTTCGAGGATAGCGTCGAACAGGCGTGGGTAGATATCGTCCACTGAAAGCTTTTTACCCGCGATCAGGCGCAGGGCAGGGAAGATCGGGTCGCGTTGCAGTGCATGAGCGGTCATGGCCGGTCTCCAAACGTCAGCTGCCCAGATGGTCGTCCGGGATGTTCAGGGCAATGCCCATGCGCAAGCCTTCCTGGAGGATGTGCCGGCGCATTTCGGCACTGGCCAGGGCGCTGTTCTTGTTGCGGATGGCGCGTACCACGGCTTCGTTTTCCTGCAGGCGTTCGGCCAAGTGTTCGGGCGAATTGCGCAGCACCTGGGCGCTTTGCTTGAGGGCATTGCTGGTCTGCTGCACCACGTTCTGGAAGATCGGGTTGGACGTGAGGGCAAACAGTTCTTCGTGAAAGCCGATGTAGGCATTCATGCCGGCTTCGGCGTCGCCTGCGTCGAGGGCTTCGCGCATGTCCATCAGGGTCAGGCGCAGTTGGCCGACTTCCTTGCTGCTGATGGACTGCGCCACCAGGCCGACGATGAAAGGTTCGAGGGTGTAGCGCAGTTGCAGGATGTCTTCGAGGCTGGCGTGCGCCACCGCGTCGCTGGACTGTGGTTCGCTGATGCGGGTTTCGAGGACCACCACGCCTTTGCCGGGCATGGAGCGCACCAGGCCGAGGGTCTCCAGCACAATCACCGCTTCGCGCAGGCTGGGGCGGCTGATGCCCATCTGTTCGGCCAGTTCACGCTGGCCGGGGAGCATTTCGCCCCGGCGCCACTGGCCCCGCGCGAGGGCGGCGCGCAGTTTTTCTACCACTGAATTGACGACGGTTGAGGTGCTGATCACGTCTACCTCTCCTTCATGTTGCGAATACGTTAGTCAATATGGCGACGTTCAATTGTGGGAGCGGGCTTGCTCGCGAATGCGCTGGTTCAGCTTGCACATCAGGTGACTGACACACCGCCTTCGCGAGCAAGCCCGCTCCCACATTTGAACTGTGTCGCTCATTGAGATCAAAACTCCTGATGCGCCGGCAACACCGGTTTCTTGGCCTGGAAGGCATAACCTTGCTGACCCTCCAGCACTTTGTTGGCGCGCTGGATGTCGATGTCTTTCTCCCAGCGTGCAATGGCCACGGTGGCGACGCAGTTGCCGATCAGGTTGGTCAAGGCGCGACCGATGCCCATGAACCAGTCCACCGCCAGCACCAGCACCAGGCCCACCACCGGAATCGCCGGAATGGCGGTGAGTGTCGCCGCCAGAATCACCAGCGCCGAACCGGGTATGCCGTGGGCGCCCTTGGAGGTAATCAACGACACCAGCAGGATGGTCATCAGGTCGGTCATCGACAGCGGGGTACCGGTGGCGTTGGCGATGAACACGATGGCCAGGGTCAGGTAAATCGAGAACCCGTCGAGGTTGAATGAATACCCGGTCGGAATCACCAGGCCGACAGTGGAACTGCCAATGCCCAGGTGCTCCAGTTTGCGCATGACTTGTGGCAGCACGGCGTCGGAAGAGGCGGTGCCCATCACGATCAGCAACTCTTCACGCAGGTACTTGAGCAGCGGCAACAGGCGCAGGCCCGATACGCGCATCACCACGCCGAGGATCAGGCCGACGAACGCGAAGCAGGTCAGGTAAAACAAGCCCACCAGGCTGCCCAGGTGTTGCAGGGAGTCCAGCCCGTACGTGCTGGTGGTGAAGGCGATTGCGCCGAACACGCCGATCGGCGCCAGGCGCACGATCATGCCCATGATGCGGAAGATCACATGGCTCAGTTCATTGATCAGCCGCGTGATGCCCGAAGCTGCTTCACCCACCAGGTTCAACGCGCTGCCGAACAGTACGGAGAACAACAGCACTTGCAGCACGTTGTTTTCGGCGAAGGCGCCGATTACCGAGTTGGGGATCAAGTCCATCAGGAACTGGCTGGTGCCCTTGATGTGCTGACCCTTGGCGGCCAGTTCATTGAGGCTCGCCGACGACAGTTGCTCCAGGTGGATATTGGCGCCGGTGCCGATGCCGGTGCTGAAGGCCATGACCAGGCCGATCACCAGGGCGATGGTGGTGAGTATTTCAAAGTAGATCACCGACTTGAGGCCGATGCGCCCGACTTTCTTCAAGTCGCCGGCGCCGGAGATGCCGCTGACCACCACGCAGAACACGATCAGGCCGATCAGCATCTTGATCAGCTTGATAAAGCCATCACCCAGGGGTTTGAGTTGCGAGGAGAATTCGGGAAGGGCCAGGCCGCAAATGATGCCGAGCATCAGGCCAATCACGACTTGCAGGAAAATCGAACGCGAGCACCATCTGAGCATGGGAGGGATCTCTATTCGGTGCCCTGGTGGTTCCAGGGCTTAATTGTTGTGGTCATACCGGTAAGTCCAGTGCGTCGCCAGTCTAGGCCAGGTATTTTTGAAATAACAACTCATTATTTGTCGGTTGACGAGTCCCGGTCTGACCAGTTGCTCGGCGAGGGCGGTGCTTGAGCGGTTGGCGGGGTGGAAAAATTTTCGCTTATCATCACCGCTCGGCTCATGAGGTGATGGATGGACAAACCAGGATTGACCACCGACGAAACCGGGCAAGCCCACTGCACCTGGCGCACGGCCGCGCCGGAATATCCGCGCTACCACGATCATGAGTGGGGCGTGCCGGTGGCGGGTGACAGTGCGCTGTACGAGAAGATTTGCCTGGAGGGCTTCCAGGCGGGCATGGCCTGGATCACCATTTTGCGTAAGCGTGAGCGGTTCCGTGCGGCGTTCGACGGGTTTGATTTTCACCGGGTGGCGCAGTACGGCGAGGCGGATATCGAGCGGTTGATGCGCGATCCTGGCATCGTGCGTAATCGGGCGAAGATCGTGTCGACTATCAACAATGCGTGCAGGGCCTGTGAGCTGGTGGAGGAGACGGGTTCACTGGCGCGTTGGCTATGGGCATTCGAGCCCGGCGATGAGGAGCGCCCTGCGGTGGTGGACCTGGCTTACTGGACGGCAAACCCCACGTCGCCGGCATCGGTGCGTTTATCCAAGGCGTTGAAGAAGCGCGGCTGGACGTTTGTGGGGCCGACCACGATGTATGCGCTGATGCAGGCGGTGGGGATGGTTAATGATCACTTGGACGGCTGCGCGTGTCGGCCACGGATTGAAGCGCTGCGGCATCAGTTCATACGTCCGTGAGTTCCTGGCTGTATGCGATTCAAACTGTGGGAGCTGGCTTGCCTGCGATGGCCATAGGTATCTACACAACGTTCAAAGGCTTACAAATCTCCCTGTAGTGAGCGGGCTTGTCCCGCGCTGGGTGGCGAAGCCGCCCCAATAAAGACACCGCGCAGTTTCAGACAAACCCAATTCGCCTGGTTTGGGGCTGCTTCGCAGCCCAGCGCGGGACAAGCCCGCTCACTACAAAGATGTGTAGATACCTATGCTGCGATGGCGGCGGTTCAGCCAACACAACTGTGCCTGGAACACCGCCATCGCAGGCAAGCCAGCTCCCACATGGGTTTTGTGGTGTGGCGGGTTAGTGTGGCAATGGCGTGAGCACCTCAGCTTTGTCATCCAGCACCATCACCACCAGCAACCTGGCAGGTTTCGTCCGGCTGGCATTGCTCGACTCAAAATGCCGCGAGCCCGCCGGTTCATAGAACGATTCACCCACCTTGTAGGTTTTCGCCTTTTCATCATTCACCCGCGAAGTGACCGCGCCCTCCAGTACATAGGCCACGGCGGTGCCGGTGTGGCTGTGGGGCACGGTGGCCTGCCCCGGGGCGTAGTCGACGGTGAGCAGGAGGGTTTTCTTGCCGGGCACATTGGTTAACGCGTGTTCTTGCAAGACCTTGATCGACTCCTGGTGGTAAACCGGTTCGTGGGCAAAGGCGCTGAGCGAGGCAAGCATCAGGGAGGCTGCGAGTAGGCGTTTCATGGCAAGGTTTCCAAGTAGTTCGAGACCACTTCACCCTACGCCGCGCGGCCTGGGGGACCAATGACCAATCCGGCGCAAAGTCCGCTAGCCAATCTGCTTGAGGATATCGCGGACCTTGTCCAGCGCCGGGTCGATATCCAGGGTCTCGATGGCGCCAAAGCCGACGATCAGGCCTGGACGTACCGGGGTGTCGTGGAAAAACACATCCAGAGGGTACAAGCCCACTTCGACCTGGCGCGCCAGCTGCATCAGCAGCGGGATGTCCACCGGCACCTTGCACAGCGCCGCCATATGGAACCCGGCCACGGTAGGCACGGCTTCGAACCAGGGCGACAGATCCCCCGCCAGGCGCTGCAGGATTCGCTCGCGACGCCCGGCATAGACCGTATGACAGCGGCGGATATGCTTGAGCAGGTAGCCTTCACCGATGAATTTGGCCAAGGCCCATTGCGGCAGCGTCGAGCTGTGCTGGTCGGTGAGTTGCTTGGCCTTGAGCACCGCACCATGAATCGCCGGAGGCAGCACCGCGTAGCCCAGGCGCAGCTCCGGCAGCAAGGTTTTGGAAAAGGTCCCGACGTAAGTCACCACGCCGCGGCTGTCCATGCTTTGCAGGGAGTCGGTAGGCCGCCCCTCGTAGCGGAATTCGCTGTCGTAATCGTCCTCGATAATGATCGCGCCCAGCTCGAACGCCCGTGCCAGCAAGGCTTCGCGGCGCGGCGGGCTCATGGGCATGCCGAGGGGGAATTGATGGGAGGGCGTCACGTAGATCAGCCGGGTGCCGTCGGGAATCCGGTCGACCTGGATGCCTTGGTCATCCACCGGCACGCCGGCGACGCGGGCCCCCATCGCCATGAATAGCTGGCGGGCGGGGCTGTAGCCCGGGTCTTCCATGGCCACGATGCTGCCCGGCTCCAGCACCACGCGGGCGATCAGGTCCAGCGCCTGCTGGGCGCCGTTGGTGACGATGATGTCGCTGTCGCGGCATTTGACGCCGCGCGAGAACGCGATATGCCCGGCGATTGCACTGCGCAACGCCGGCAAGCCTTCGGGCTGGCTGTAGAACCCGCTGTTCTGGGCAATGCGGCGCAGCGCGTCCTGGGTGCAGCGCCGCCATTCGTCCTGGGGGAACTGGTTGCGGCTGGTGGCGCCGCCGATAAATTCATAGCGCAGCGTGCCGTCGCGGGTGGGGTGGCGCATGGGCGAGGGCAGCGCTTGCCACTTCGCCAGTTGGGCGGCGCAGGCCAGATCGGTGGCGGTTTGCAGGTGCTCGCTCTGTGGCGTGCCAGCGTTGACGAAGGTGCCACGCCCGGTCTTGCCGATCAGCAGGCCTTCATAGGTGAGGGTGGCGTAGGTGTCGGACACGGTCTTGCGCGACACGCCCAATTGTTCGGCGAGCAGGCGGCTGGGCGGCAGTTGCGCGCCGGCGGCCAGGCGCCCGGAACCAATGGCCTCACGCAACTGCTGGTAGAGCTGTTCGGCCAGGTCCTTGCGGCCATTGATCACCACGTGCAATTCCATGTTGTATTCCAGGCATTGAGTCTGCGCCAAGATTACGCGCGTGCGTGGCAGGCGCAAAATGGTCTGCGCATAAACCGCCCGATTGGCTATAGGGCTTATGCCTGACGGGCCCTAGGCTGGACTTTCATTGCACCCGCCGTCAGAGAACTGCCCCATGGAATCGCGCCTGGATTACTACACCGCCTCGCCGCAAGCGCTCAAGGGCATGCTGATGCTGGAGGCGACGACCTTTGGCTTGTCCATCGAGAAACCCTTGCTGGAGCTGATCAAGATTCGTGTGTCGCAGCTCAACCACTGCGGTTTCTGCACCGATATGCACTCGATGGCGGCGCGTCAGCGCGGTGAAACCGAGCGACGCTTGTTCGCGTTGTGCGTTTGGCGTGATTCGCCGTTCTTCACGGCGCGGGAAAAAGCCGCGCTGGCCTGGAGCGAGTCGGTCGCGACGCTGCCGAGCTCGACGGTGTCGGATGAGTTGTACGCGGCGGTGCGCGTGGAATTCAGCGAGCAGGAACTGGTGGACCTGACCATGGCGGTGTCCAGCATCAGTGGCTGGAACCGCCTGGCGGTAAGCTTTCGGCAACAGCCGCCGAATGCGTGAGTACGGCGCCTCTCAAATGTGCGGGCTTACTCGCGAATGCAGCCTGTAGTGAGCGGGCTTGCCCCGCGCTGGGTGGCGAAGCCGCCCCAAACTAGGCGACCCGGTTCTATCTGGAGGCCGGCGGTGTCTTTATTGGGGCCGCTTCGCAGCCCAGCGCGGGGCAAGCCCGCTCACTACACTCCGCCCTCGCGAGCAAGCCCACACACATTAAGTTCTGCGGTCTCTGAGTGATCAGGACAGAAAGCCACCGTCCACATTCAACGACACACCGGTGGTATAGCTGGAGGCATCGCTGGCCAGGAACAGCACCGCGCCGGCCATTTCGCTTGGCTCAGCCACGCGCTTGAGCGGGATTTGCGCCAGGGCCATTTTCAGGATCGCGTCGTTCTTCACCAGCGCCGAGGCGAACTTGGTATCGGTCAGGCCCGGCAACAGGGCGTTGCAACGAATACCGAACTCGGCGCACTCCTTGGCGAACACCTTGGTCATGTTGATCACCGCGGCCTTGGTGACCGAGTAGATGCCCTGGAACACACCCGGCGATATCCCGTTGATCGAGGCCACGTTGATGATGCTGCCGCCGCCGTTTTCGCGCATCAGTTTGCCGGCTTCCACCGACATGAAGAAATAGCCGCGGATGTTCACGTCCACGGTTTTCTGGAAGGCGCCCAGATCGGTATCCAGTACGTTGCAGAACTGTGGGTTGGTCGCGGCGTTGTTGACCAGGATATCCAGGCGGCCGAATTGTTCGCGGATACTGGCGAACACCTGGGTAATCTGCTCCATTTCACCGATATGGCACGCCACGGCCGTGGCCTTGCCGCCGTCGGCGATGATCGCATCGGCCACATGCTGGCAGCCTTCCAGCTTGCGGCTGGACACGATCACGTGGGCGCCTTGCTGGGCCAGCAACTTGGCGATGGCCTCGCCGATGCCACGGCTGGCGCCGGACACGAATGCGATCTTGCCATCGAGGTCGAACAGGTGGGTCTTGGACATGGGGGTTCCTTATTGTGATCAGAGCGCCGATTTGCCGATGACGGTCAGGCTCATCTGCTCCAGCAGCTTGTTCATGTGAATGAACTGCGCAAAGCGTTTGTCCTGGGTCTGGCCATGAAAGAAGCGGTAATAGATCTGCTGCACGATGCCGGCCAGGCGGAACAGGCCGTAGGTGTAGTAGAAATCGAAATTGTCGATCTGAAGGCCCGAGCGCTCGGCGTAATAGTCGACGAACTCGCGGCGGGTCAGCATGCCGGGGGCGTTGCTCGGCTGGCGGCGCATCAGTTGCACCGGCGCAGGGTCAGCGGCTTCGATCCAGTAGGCGAGGGTGTTGCCCAGGTCCATCAGCGGATCGCCGAGGGTGGTGAGCTCCCAGTCCAGCACGCCGATGATCTGCATCGGGTTGTGCGGGTCGAGGATTACGTTATCGAAGCGGTAGTCGTTGTGCACGATGCTGGAGGTGGGATGATCGGCCGGCATCTTGTCGTTGAGCCAGGCGCGCACGGCTTCCCAGCTCGGCGCATCGGGGGTCAGGGCTTTTTCGTAGCGGTCGCTCCAGCCACGGATCTGACGCGCCACATAACCTTCAGGCTTGCCCAGGTCCGCCAGGCCACAGGCGGTGTAATCCACCTGGTGCAGTTCGACGAACTTGTCGATAAAGCTTTTGCACAAGGCTTCGGTCTTGCTGGCGTCCAGGTCCAGCTGTGCCGGCAGGTCAGAGCGCAGGATGATGCCATTGACGCGCTCCATCACATAGAACTCGGCGCCGATCACCGACTCATCGGTGCAGTGCACATACGCCTTGGGGCAGTACGGAAAGCCGTCTTTGAGCTGGTTGAGGATACGGAATTCGCGGCCCATGTCGTGGGCGGATTTGGCCTTGTGTCCGAAGGGCGGGCGGCGCAGCACGAATTCCTGGCCCGGATACTCCAGCAGGTAGGTCAGGTTGGACGCGCCGCCGGGGAACTGGCTGATCGTGGGCGTGCCGCTCAGGCCGGGGATATGGGCCTTGAGGTAGGGATCGATCAGGCCGGCATCAAGTTCTTCGCCTGGGCGAATCTGGGTCGATTGGTCGTTCAGCGCCATGCTTATCCCTTCTGCTTATTCTAGAGGCCTTGGACTATTTCCTAATCTAATGCGCGCAACCGCCCAGCGACAAGGTCGGGGCGGCTTAATAGGTTAGCGTGTTGCAGGATGATCAGCGTGCCTGATCGGTCATTTATTGGGCGCGGGCAAGGCCACCGGCGTGAGCACCGAACGCCCGGCGAAGTATTCCACCAGGTTGTCGGCCACGCGCTGCACGGTGTCATGGGCGGCTTCCGGCGACAGACCCGCGACGTGGGAGGTGAGCACGGTATTGGCGAGCGTCTTGAGCGCGTCGGGCACCTTGGGCTCATCGTCGAACACATCCAGCGCGGCGCCACCGATGCGGCGTTGCTCCAGGGCTGCGACCAGGTCGGCGGTAACCACCACGCTGCCACGGCCGATATTGACCAGGTAGCCATTGGGTCCGAGGGCATCCAGGGCGTGGCGGTCGATCAGGTGCCGAGTGCCGGCGCCGCCGGGCGTGGCCAGGACCAGGAAGTCCGAGGTGCGCGCCAGTTCCACGGCGGTGGCGCAATAGGTGTAGTCGACGTCATCGCGCGGCTGGCGGTTGTGATAACTCACCTGCATGCCGAACCCCAGCGATGCGCGCTTGGCGATCTCCAGGCCCACCGCACCGAGCCCGAGAATGCCCAGTTGCTTGCCGCCCAGGGAAGGGCGCATCACCTTCGGCCATTCACCGCGGCGCACGGCGGCGTCCGTCTGCGGGATGCCGCGTACCAGCCCCAGCAGCAACGCCATGGCATGGTCGGCCACCGACGGCGCATTCACACCCGCGCCGTTGGTAACGACAATCCCGCGATTGCTGGCGGCCTGCAGGTCCACGTGTTCGTAGCCGGCACCGATGACACAGATGATTTCCAGCAGGGGCAGGGCGGCAATTTCCTCGGCATACAAGCCCAGCGGGCCGCGGGTCAGCACCGCCTTGATCTGGCCGCCGTGAGCCTTGATGGCGTTGGCGCGTTCGGCGGGCGTCGGCGCCAGGATCACATGAAAGTCGTTGCTCTCGATGATGGGCAGGTATTCGTTGATGGTTTCAACCAGAACCAGAACAGTGGCGGTCATCGGAAGGCTCTTCCTGAAGGGTTTGAGGGGATCAGTATGCGGGATTTGTAAGGCAGGGCGTTTTGTCGGGATAGAAAAATATACCGTAGGAGCGAGCAAATTCGCTCCTGCAGTCGCCGCGCGGTCAGAAAAAGACTTCGGCTGCTTTCACCCGCTTCACGAAGGCCCCTGTCAGGGTGGCATTGTGATGCTCGATAATCGCCTCGGCCTTGAGTACTGGCGTGTCCATGCAGGTGTGAGCGTCCTGCGGCAATACCACCGAAAAGCCCAGCTCCACCGCCACCCGGCATGTGGTGTCGATGCAGAACTGGGTTTTCATGCCCACGATCACCAGCTCATCGACGTGCGCCGCTTTCAGATGCTGCTCCAGGTCCGTGCCCAGGAAGCAGCTGGGGCGGCTCTTGTTGAACAGATGATCGCGGGACGCGTCTACGTCCAGCGCATGCCACGGTTGCCAGAGGGGGCTGCCGGCTTCAATCGGCGAACCTGCCGGGCCGGTGTGACAGGCCACGTAGATCGGCTTGCCTGCGCGGCGTGTGCGCTGGATCAGCTGGTTGATGCTGTGCAGCACGCGTTCGCGTTCGAAGGGTTTTTCCGGACCATCGTATAAACCGGTCTGCATGTCGATGATCAGCAGGGCGTCAGCCATGGTGTTGCTCCTTGTGATTGCCGAATGGCGGAGCAATAAAAAGGCCCCGTCCATTGCTGGCGGGGCCTTGGGTTGAATCCGTGAAGTGCTTAGTTCAAGCACCCACAGCCACCGCACGGCCCGCCGGAAGCGGTCGTGGTGGAAGTGTGGGTGAGGTTCGGCGCAATAAAATTCATGGGCCGATCATGCTTGCGTGGGCGAGGCGCTGTCAACCGGCAATGCCCCGGGTAGCGGCGCGTTGCTCCCAATTCCGGCCGCTGCACCGGCCCACCGTTCCTCAGCTAAGTCTTTGCTTATTCGAAAGAATCCCGGACAATCCGGCCCCTTCTATAGTTGGGGCGCTGCCTGTCAGGTTTTCTGACTCGTCCCGGCCATGTCAATGCGGAGATCCTACCGGATGAATGATCAGGCCAATAGCGTCGACGAACGCTATGAGACGACACCTGCAACTCTCACAACCTGGAGCCGTCAGGACACCACCTGGATGCTTGGCCTGTTCGGCACCGCCATTGGCGCCGGCACGCTGTTCTTGCCGATCAACGCGGGCCTGGGCGGCTTCTGGCCGCTGGTGATCCTGGCGCTGCTGGCCTTCCCGATGACGTTCTTCGCCCACCGTGGCCTGACCCGTTTCGTCCTGTCCGGGCGTGAAGGCTCCGACATCACCGATGTGGTTGAAGAACACTTCGGCATCAAGGCCGGTGCGCTGATCACGTTGCTTTACTTTTTCGCGATCTTCCCGATCCTGCTGATCTACAGCGTGGCGTTGACCAACACCGTCGGCAGCTTCATGGAACACCAGCTGCATATCCTGCCGCCGCCACGGGCGATCCTGTCGTTCGTGCTGATCCTCGGCCTGCTGGCCGTGGTGCGTTGCGGTGAACAGGTGATCGTCAAGGCCATGAGCCTGATGGTGTATCCGTTTATCGTCGCCTTGCTGTTCCTGGCGGTGTACCTGGTCCCGCATTGGAATGGCGGCATCCTCAGCACTGCCAGCGTGGTCCCGGCACCCTCCACATTGCTCAATACCCTGTGGCTGGCGATTCCGGTGATGGTGTTTTCGTTCAACCATTCGCCGATCATCTCGGCTTTTGCGGTGGACCAGAAGCGCCGGTACGGTGCCCACGCCGATGAGCGCAGCTCGCAGATCCTGTCCCGCGCGCACCTGTTGATGGTGGCGATGGTGCTGTTTTTCGTGTTCAGTTGCGTGTTGACCCTGTCGCCGGCGCAGTTGGCCGAAGCGAAAGCGCAGAACCTGTCGATCCTGTCCTACCTGGCCAACCACTTCAACAACCCGACCATCGCGTTTGCCGCGCCGCTGATCGCGTTCGTGGCGATCGCCAAGTCGTTTCTGGGGCACTACATCGGCGCCAGCGAAGGCCTCAAGGGCCTGGTGCTGAAAACCGGCCGCCGTCCGAGCGCCAAGAACCTGGACCGCATGACGGCCGCCTTCATGCTGGTGGTGTGCTGGATCGTTGCCACGCTCAACCCGAGCATTTTGCGCATGATCGAGACCCTGGGCGGGCCGATCATCGCCTCGATCCTGTTCCTGATGCCGATGTACGCGATCCGCAAGGTGCCGGCCATGGCCAAGTACCGTGGGCAGGCGTCGAATGTGTTTGTCACTGCGGTGGGGTTGGTGGCAATTACGGCGTTGGTGTATTCGTTTATTGCTTAAGCCTCACGCGGTCTCTATGACTGAGCAGGGCTGAAACTGTGGGAGCTGGCTTGCCTGCGATGGCGGTGTATCAATGTCAGATGGGCTGACTGAGACATCGCTATCGCAGGCAAGCCAGCTCCCACATTTGTTTCGGGTTGTCATTAATACTGTTCCAGGCAAAAAAAAGCGCCGCGTATCTTGCGATACGCGGCGCCTTTCACATCAACACACCCTTAGGCTTGAATCACCGGGATGTTGGCGCTTGCTGCGATCTTGCGGAACTCGGCGATCTGGTCGAAGTTCAGGTAGCGGTAGACGTCACTGGCCATGGTGTCCAGTTTCGCCGCGTAGCCCATGTACTCCTCCACGGTCGGCAGGCGACCCAGGGTCGAAGCCACTGCGGCCAGCTCGGCCGAAGCCAGGTAGACGTTAGCGCCGTCACCCAGGCGGTTCGGGAAGTTACGGGTCGACGTGGATACCACGGTCGAGTTCGGCTCTACGCGGGCCTGGTTACCCATGCACAGCGAGCAACCCGGCATTTCCATGCGCGCGCCGGCCTTGCCGTAGATGCCGTAGTAGCCTTCTTCGGTCAACTGGTGAGCGTCCATCTTGGTCGGCGGCGACAGCCACAGGCGCGTCGGCAACTGGCCCTTGACCTGCTCCAGCAACTTGCCGGCAGCTCGGAAGTGACCAATGTTGGTCATGCACGAACCGATGAACACTTCGTCGATCTTCTCGCCGGCAACGCTGGACAACAGACGGGCATCGTCCGGGTCGTTCGGCGCGCAGAGGATCGGCTCGTTGATTTCCGACAGGTCGATTTCGATGACTTCGGCGTATTCGGCGTCGGCATCGGCTTCCATCAGCTCAGGGTTGGCAACCCAGGCTTCCATCGCTTGGGCACGACGTTCCAGAGTACGAGGGTCACCATAGCCTTCGCCGATCATCCAGCGCAGCAGGGTGATGTTGGAGTTCAGGTACTCGGTGACGGACTCTTTGGACAGCTTGATGGTGCAACCGGCCGCCGAACGTTCGGCCGAGGCGTCGGACAGCTCGAAAGCCTGCTCCAGCGTCAGGTCGTTCAGGCCTTCGATTTCCAGGATGCGGCCGGAGAAGGCGTTCTTCTTGCCTTTCTTCTCGACTGTCAGCAGGCCCGACTGGATCGCGTAGTAAGGAATGGCATGAACCAGGTCACGCAGGGTGATGCCAGGTTTCATTTTGCCTTTGAAGCGCACCAGGATCGATTCCGGCATGTCCAGTGGCATCACGCCAGTGGCTGCGGCGAACGCGACCAGGCCGGAGCCGGCCGGGAACGAGATGCCCATCGGGAAACGGGTGTGGGAGTCACCACCGGTACCCACGGTGTCCGGCAGCAGCATACGGTTCAGCCAGCTGTGGATGATACCGTCGCCTGGACGCAGCGATACGCCGCCACGGGTCATGATGAAGTCAGGCAGGGTGTGGTGAGTGGTCACGTCGATCGGCTTTGGATACGCCGCGGTATGGCAGAAAGACTGCATTACCAGATCGGTCGAGAAGCCCAGGCACGCCAGGTCTTTCAGTTCATCACGGGTCATGGGACCGGTGGTGTCCTGGGAACCCACGGTGGTCATCTTCGGTTCGCAGTAGGTGCCAGGGCGAACGCCTTTGCCTTCCGGCAGGCCGCACGCCTTGCCGACCATTTTCTGCGCCAGGGTGAAGCCTTTGCCGGTGTCGACAGGTGCTTCAGGCAGCTTGAACAGGTCGGTAGGGCCCAGGCCCAGCTCGGCACGGGCCTTGTCGGTCAGGCCGCGACCGATGATCAGCGGGATACGGCCGCCGGCGCGAACTTCGTCCAACAGCACCGGGGTCTTCATTTCGAAGGTGGTGATGACTTCGTCGGTGCCGTGTTTGCAAACCTTGCCGGCATGCGGGTACAGGTCGATCACGTCGCCCATGTTCATGTTGGAAACGTCGAATTCGATTGGCAGTGCGCCGGCATCTTCCATGGTGTTGTAGAAGATGGGAGCGATCTTGCTGCCGAAGCAGAAGCCGCCGGCGCGCTTGTTCGGCACGTAAGGGACGTCGTCGCCGAAGAACCACAGCACGGAGTTGGTCGCGGATTTACGCGAGGAACCGGTACCGACCACATCACCGACGTAGGCGATCGGGAAGCCTTGGCCGCGCATCTCTTCGATCTGCTTCATCGGGCCGGTCTTGCCTTGCTCGTCCGGCACGATGCCTTCACGGGCCATTTTCAGCATGGCCAGGGCGTGCAGCGGGATGTCGGGACGGGACCAGGCATCCGGCGCGGGGGACAGGTCGTCGGTGTTGGTTTCGCCGGTGACCTTGAAGACGCGCAGGCTGATCTTGTCGGCCAGGGTAGGGCGGTTGCTGAACCACTCGCCGTCAGCCCAGGACTGGATTACGGCCTTGGCGTGTGCGTTGCCGTTGCGGGCTTTTTCAGCCACGTCGTGGAACGCATCGAACATCAGCAGGGTGTGCTTGAGCTGGGTGGCGGCGACAGGTGCCAGTTCGGCGTCGTCCAGCAGCTCGACCAGGGTCACGATGTTGTAGCCGCCTTGCATGGTGCCCAGCAGTTCAACGGCGCGCTTCTTGTCGATCAGGGGGGAAGTGGCTTCACCCTTGGCCAGGGCGGACAGGAAACCGGCCTTGACGTAGGCAGCTTCGTCAACGCCTGGTGGAATGCGGTTGGTGATCAGGTCAACGAGGAATTCTTCTTCGCCGGCCGGGGGATTTTTCAGCAGCTCGACCAGGCCTGCGGTTTGTTCGGCGTTAAGCGGCTGGGGAACGATACCCAGGGCGGCACGCTCTTCGATATGTTTGCGGTAGGCTTCAAGCACAGTTATTACCCTCATCAGTGGTCCCACGGGACGCTCATCCAGAAATGACCGGCACGCGTGCGCTCGGGGGCTTTTTGGGCCGCAAAGCCAGCGCTGCCGGCATCTCTCACAGAAGCTGCTTTCAAAGTTTTACGCCTGCAGAACGGAGCTGATGAGGGTTGGCGAGGGCATGACCTACCGAGTCATTGACCATCGCCAACACCGTTCTGAAGGAACGACTGTGCTCGTGACGCTTTGAAAACAGCTTCCAGCGGATTATTGGCGCCTTACAAGGCCGGGTGATTCTACGGCAAAAAAATGCTAAAGGTAAGTTGCCACGCCAAGTTTGCAGGGTGATGAAGGTTAGACAAAGGGCTAACATGGCGCAGTGTTTCGCTGATCTGCGTGTCGTTGCCCATGTCCCACCAAACCATCAAGACCCCCTGCGTCGGCCTGTGCTCCACGGTTTACGGCGATCTCGTGTGCCGGGGCTGCAAGCGCTTCCACCACGAAGTGATCCAGTGGAACGGCTATAACGAAGAAGAAAAACGCGCGGTCTGGCTGCGGTTGGAGCAACTGCTGGTGCAGGTGATGGTCGCCAAGCTGGAAGTGTTCGACCCCAAGACCCTGCGCGGCCAACTGGAGCAACGCAAGATCCGCTTTGTGCCGCATCAGTCCGAATACTGCTGGGCCTACCAGCTGATTGCCCGGGGCGCGCGGGTGATTTCCAATCTGGAGGCATATGGCATGGTGCTGCTGCCGGAGTTTCGCGACTGGGCCTTGCCGGAACTGCGGGATGCGATTGATCGGGAGTTCTTTATCCTGTCCGAGGCGCATTATCAGCGTTATATCGCCCCCGGTTTCCTGAAGGATGCATTTTCCCAGGAATAACACATAACCCAATGTGGGAGCGGGCTTGCTCGCGAAGGCGGTGTATCAGCCAATTATGTATTCACTGACACACCGTATTCGCGAGCAAGCCCGCTCCCACATTTTTGAGCGGCGTCGTCCGGAACATCGAATCAGGCCTTGGTAGCCAGCTCTCCCAGGTGATCCATCAACGTTTGCGGCTTGAGCACCAGCACATCACTCTCCAATGCATCCAGTATCACCTCCGCCGTATTCCCGATCAGCGCCCCCGACAGCCCGGTACGCGCCACGGTGCCGATGATCGTCATGGCGGCCTGCCACTTGCGGGCGGCAAACGGGATCAACACATCCGCCGGCCCTTCCTCGATATGCAGGTGCGCGTCGTCCACATCAAATTCCGCCTGAAACGCCTTGCACTGTTCGCGGTAACGCGCCTGGATGGTTTCCCTGAGCTGGAACGTCGGATCCGCCGCCGACAACATGGGCGACGGATGGGCGCTGATCACATGCAACTGCGCCTTGGCCAGGCTGGCGATTTCAAAGCCGTGGTCGATGATCGTGTTGTGCAGCTGCTGATGTTCAGCATCGGTGTTGCCCACATCAATCGCCGCCAGGATGACGCCATCCGTCCACGGCGTCGCCGTCTTGGCCAGCAACACCGCGCACGGGCAATAACGCAGCAGTTTCCAGTCCGCAGGCGTCAGCAGGGCTTTTTTCAACGGACTGTCGGGAAAATGCTGCTTGATCACCAGCCCGCACCCTTCGGCCTGCTGCACGTCGATGATGGTTTCATGCAGGCTGGTGTTCCACGCCTGCTCGGTGCTGACGCTGTAGCCGTCTTCCTGCAAACCCGACTTGAGCAGGCTCAACAGCGCCGAATGCTCATGCTGTTTGTCGCAGACCAGCAAGTGCAGGTGCGCGCCGGTGACGCCGGCGATCAGCTTGGCACGCTTGAGGGCCAGGCTTTCCGAATGTTCGGGCTCGATGACCACCAGGATGCTGCGGATAGCTTGCATGGTCGGGATCTCCAGGAAGGGGCATAGGCAACAACTATAGTTGCTGCGCGGCACACGTCATGTTGATGCACATCAAGGCCCGCGACTGGTGGTCTGCGGCGCGGTCGGTATAATCGGCGCCCTTTTGTGACGCTTTTGCCCGTGAGCCCGATGAACCTGCCAGAAATCCACGAATTCCTCGGTTGCCGCACCCCTGATGCCTGGGTCCAGGCCGCGCTGGCCGATCAGGAAACCCTGCTGATCGACCACAAGAACTGCGAATTCAAGGCCGCCAGCACCGCCCTGAGCCTGATCGCCAAGTACCACGGCCATGTTGACCTGATCAGCATGATGTCGCGCCTGGCCCGCGAAGAGCTGGTGCACCATGAGCAAGTCATGCGCCTGATCAAGAAGCGCAAGGTGGAGCTGCGCCAGTTGCATGCCGGGCGTTATGCCTCCGGTTTGCGCAAGGTCGTGCGCAGCCACGAGCCGGTCAAGCTGGTGGACACTTTGGTCGTGGGTGCCTTTATCGAAGCGCGCAGTTGCGAGCGTTTCGAAGCGTTGGTGCCGCATTTGGACGAAGAACTCGGCAAGTTCTACTTCGGCCTGTTGAAAAGCGAGGCGCGACACTTCCAGGGTTACCTGAAGCTGGCGTACCAGTACGGCGACGCCAAGGACATCGCCCAGGTCATCGAGCGGGTGAGGGCGGCCGAGCAGGCACTGATCGAATCACCCGATGTCGAGTTCCGCTTTCACAGTGGCGTGCCAGCCTGAGGCCACGGCCACGCCGATCAATGCGCTGACCCCGGTCAGCAGCAGGATCACTGTCTGGGTCGTTAAGGGCCCGGCCAGCACGGCAATCGCGAGACCGGCCAAGGGTTGCGCCAGGTTGTTGAGCAGCGTGATGACGCCCACCGTTTTGCCGAAATCCTGCGCGGGGATAACCCGCTGACGCATGCTGCGCATGTACACGTTGAACATCTTGTCGAAGCCGGTGACCAGCAGGAAGCCCAGGCTATAGGCCCACAGGTCTGGACTGAATGCCATGACCAGTGCCCCGACGACGATCATCGAGTACGACAGCCCGCCCAGCACTTTCAACGCCAGGGTGGCGCGTGCCAGGTAAAACAGGATGGCAATCGTCACCCCCGCGCCGGCCGCCTGCAACAGCGCGTAGGCCTCTTTGCCGGCGGCGAATTGCCCCGTGACCAGCGCTGCCGAGGTGGCCAGCGTCACGCCGATGATCAGGTTCACACCGACCGCGAGGGCAATGATGCGCTTGAGTTCCGGCAAGTTGCGGATATGCCCGAAGGCGATACGCAGCGGTTGCAGCCAGATACCCGCGTTCCGATCGACGCGCTCCAGGTTCACCGTGGTGTTGCGCTGCCAGACCAGCATCGCCAGGTCGGCCAGCACAAACAGCCCGGCGATCCCCAGCACCACCCAATGCCAGGCCCACACCTCCAGCATCAGGGCGGCGATTAGCGGGCCAAGCACCAGGCCGCTCTGGTCGGCAATTTGTGAATAGGAGAGGGTCTTGGCGTAAGTGTATTGCTCGAAGACCCGCGGCATCAGCACTTCCCGCGCCATGATGCCCTGGGTAGTCAGTACCCCGCACAGCGCCGAGAGCAGCACGATCCAGTAAATACCGTCGAACATCGCGTACAAGGCGACCGCCAGCACACAAGCCAGCGCCCGGTAAACCTGGCTAATATGCAGGATGCGCGCCGGCGCGAACCTGTCGCACAATGCACCGCACACGGGGAATGCCAGGTAACGTGGCAGCGATTCGACAAAAAACGCCAGCCCGGCCCAGGCGACGCTCTGGGTGGTCTGGAACACAATCAACGGCACGATAAACAGCAGAATCTGGTCGGCCAGCCGTGACAGGAACAGTGATACGAAGAACGCCAGGTAATCCTTGCGCATACAACTCCCTGTGGGTGGCGTTAAAGATTGCAGGTTATTTGTTAAAAACTCTTAAAAGCATGAAGCTTCGTCGAGCAATGCTGGCCAGCTGCTCGGGTTGCCCAGCTTGCCACCTATAATGCCTGCTCTTCAATCCGCGTCGGCACACTGAGAATTTATGGAAAACCTGGGGCTGGGCAAGGTCTTGCTCGTTGAAGACGACGAAAAACTGGCAGGGCTGATCGCGCATTTCCTGTCGCAGCATGGTTTCGAGGTGCGCGTGGAGCACCGCGGCGACGAAGCCCTGGCGGCGTTCCTGGACTTCAAGCCGAAGATCGTCGTGCTCGACCTGATGCTGCCCGGCCAGAGCGGCCTGCATGTGTGCCGCGGGATCCGCACGGTGTCCGACACGCCGATCGTGATCCTGACGGCCAAGGAAGACGACCTTGACCATATCCTTGGCCTGGAGTCCGGTGCCGACGACTACGTGATCAAGCCGATCAAGCCCCCCGTGCTGCTGGCCCGTCTGCGCGCCCTGCAACGGCGGCAGGCGCCGGAACCGACGGTGCGCGGGGCCCTGGCCTTCGGGCGCTTGTCCATCGACCGCAGTTGCCGGGTGGTCAGCCTGGGCGACGACAAGATCGACCTCACCACCATGGAGTTCGAGCTGCTGTGGCTGCTGGCCAGCAATTCGGGCACGATCCTGTCTCGCGATGACATCCTCAACCGTATGCGCGGCATTGCCTTCGATGGCCTCAACCGCAGCGTCGATGTGTACATCAGCAAACTGCGCGGCAAACTCAACGACAACCCCCGCGAGCCGGTGTGCATCAAGACCATCTGGGGCAAGGGCTACCTGTTCAACCCGTTCGCGTGGGAGGTCTAGATGCTGCGGCTGTATATCCGCCTGTACATCATCCTGGCGCTGGGCCTGGCGGGGGCGATCTGGCTGGTCAATTACACCTACGACGAGCTGCTGCCTGAAGCCAATGAAACCTATAACCGCGAAGCCATGCGTGGCCCGGCCTATGGTTTGGTCGAGCAGTTGCGGCCGCTGCCGGCGAGTGCCCGCGAGGCCCGGGTGCGCGAGCTGCAGCCCTATTACGGCCTGCGCCTGGACCTGGTGCAGCGCGATGAACTGGGGTTGAGCCAACGCGAGCGGCAATTGCTGGCGGACGGGCAGTTGGTGGTACGTGGCGATTTTATGGAGTTCATCGCCACCATCGACGGCGGCCCGCAACTGCTCAATATCAAGCTGCCCGAAGAGCCCAAATGGCTGTACTTGTGGGCCTACGGCCTGCTGGGGTTGAGCCTGGCGATCGTGCTGTATTTCTGGGTGCGTCCGCACTGGCGCGACCTGGAACACATTCGCCTGGCGGCACAACGCTTTGGCAACAACGACCTCAGCTCACGCATCCTGTTGCCACGGCGCTCCACCGTGCGCGCGTTGGCCGGGCATTTCAACCAAATGGCTGAGCGCATCGAAAGCCTGATCGCCAACCAGCGCGACTTGACCAACGCCGTGTCCCATGAACTGCGCACGCCGATTGCGCGCCTGTCGTTCGAGCTTGACCAGCTCAAGCAGCTGGGCGACCCGCGCCAGCGCAGTGAATTGATCGCGGACATGTATGCCGACCTCGGCGAGCTGGAAGAAATGGTCTCCGAGCTGCTCACCTACGCCAGCCTGGAGCGTGGCGCCACCCAGGTCACCCGCGAGCGCATCGAGGCCCACAGTTGGCTCGACAGTGTGATCGGCAGCGTGGCGCTGGAGGCTGAGGCCGCCGGCATCCAACTGTCGTTGCGCACCTGTGAGGTGGATTTTATCGAGATCGAACCGCGCTTCATGGCGCGTGCGGTGATCAACCTGCTGCGCAACGCGATCCGCTACGCCGAGCGCCGCGTGGAAGTCTCGCTGGTCAAGTTCGGCAGCGGCTACGAAGTGCGGGTGTGCGACGACGGCCCCGGCGTGCCGGAGGAGGGCCGGTCGAGGATTTTCCAGCCTTTCATGCGCCTGGACGCCAGCCGCGACCGTCGCACCGGCGGCTTCGGCCTGGGCCTGGCGCTGGTGCAGCGGGTGTCGCAGTGGCACGGCGGCCAGGTGCAAGTGCTGGATTCGGAATGGGGCGGGGCGTCGTTCCGGATGACATGGGCGTACAACGGCTAGAAGGTGTATTCGATCACACCCATCACCGACGTCTGCAGCCGCCGCTCCACGATCGGGCTCTTGCCCGCTTCATCCGCCAGGTACTGTATGTCCAGCAAGGTCGAGAATTGGGTATGCTCGCTGATCGGCAGGCTCCATACCAGGTTCATGCCATTGCTGATATTGCCCGCACCCGCCTTGTAGGCGTTGAAGCGGCTGCGCGCGGCCTGGCCGGTGGTCACGCCGTACCAGGTCTGCAGGTAGTTGCGGTCGCCAAAATGGCTGCTGAGGCTGGCATCGACGCAGCCGTAGCGGCCTTCGTACAGCTGGGTGCCGAGGCTCAGCTCCAGGTGGGTAAACGCTTTGCCGCTGTCCTTGTGGTCATCTTCCTTGAGGGCGTGCTCCAGGGTGGCGCCGACTATCATGCGGCCCAGGTTGTAGCGAACACTGACCCCCACTTGCGCACGCGACTTGATCTCGCCCATGCCTTTGAGGCGTTTGGAGCCCGCATGCAGGGACGCGTTTTTATCCTTGCGCGATTCGCTGGCGCCCACGTAGGCGCTGAAGCTCAACGCATGGCCTTCGTAGCCCCAGCCCAACCCTTTGTCGGTGTCGAGGAAAATCCCCCAGGGGCTGACGACGGCGGCGCCGACCACGGGAGTGGTCCTGCGCTCGTCGCTGCCGCTGTAGCGCGGCAGGTTGGCCACGCCGGCCTTGAGGCTGTAGGCCCAATCCTCGGCCATCACGCTGTCGACGCCGGTTAGCAAGCACAGGGACGTGAAGGACAGGCAAAGGTGTTTGGCATTCATCAGGGTTTTCATGGGCTCAGAAACTCAGGGAGGGGTGGGTACGTTTGAAGGAGTAGCCCGAAGCGCTCAGGCCGTTGACCTGGCGGCTGACGGTATCGCCCAGGCCGTAGCCGGTGCCGGCGAGCACCGCATGGGCGTTGTCCACGGGCAGCAGGATGTAGTCGGTCAGCGGCTCGTCGTGCAGTTGGCCGCGAATCACCAGGAAACCTTCTTCCAGGCGCACACTGATGCCGCTCAACGGCGCATCGGGTTCGTGAGTGTTGAGCACTTGATAGGTGCCGATGGTGTCGGCCCAGGCCAGCGGCAGCGGCGGCGGGTTGATGCGCTCACCAATGGCGACGCGCTGGCCATGGCTGCGCGCGGTGAGCATCTGTCGGCCTTGCACGGTGATGACGTCGAGCTGCACGCGACCCAGTTCATCCAGGTCCTTGAGCCAAAAGCCCAGTACCTTTTTTTGCGCGCGCAGCCAACCTTGATCGTCACGCAGCAGCTCGAAGTCATGGCCAGCCAGCTCGCCGTGCAGCCGGTGGGCATCGTCTTTGATTCGAAAGATTCCCCAGGCGGTGGCATAGAACCCGGCCAGGCGTTGGCGGTCGACGGCGGCCGGCACCTGGCGCAACTTGAGCCCGTGGCGGGGCGCCTGGCAGTCGTCGCCGCACACCGGCTCGCCGCTTTGCGCCTGGAGCATCAGGCGCAGGGTATCGGTGGCCAATGTGGCGACCAGGTCTTCGGCATTGCTGTCATTGGCCATGATGATCACGGCCAACTGCTGGTCCGGCAGCAGCGTCAGTTGCGCGGCAAAATCATCACCACCGCCGCTGTGCTGGAAGGCACGCACGCCACGGCCCACCGGCTCGTCACCGCAGGGCGCAAGAAACCAGGCCAGGCCGATCTGGCAATCGAAGTCCAGGGCGTTGCCGGTGTTCTGTTGGGTGAACATTTCATCGATGGAGCGGCTGGCCATCACCCGGTTGCCTTTGTACAGCCCCTTGGCAAAGAGCATCTGCACGTAATGGCCAAGGTCCTTGGGGCTGGCCCACAAGCCGCCGGCGGCGAGGTCACGGACTTGCGCGTCGGTGCTGGCGATACCGTCCTGATAACCCTGGGCGCGATAGCCTGTCTGTGCAGCGGTCCCGATAAAGCTTGCGCGGTCCATCTGCAGCGGTTTGAGCAGGCTGTGTTGCAGCTGGACTTCAAATTCTTTTGCGCTGCTGCGCTCGATCGCAGCGCCCACCAGCGCGTACCCAATGTTTGAATAGGCCACCTGCGTGCCGGGCGGTGTGCTCAGCCAGACGCCTGAAAGGCGCATTGGCATCTGCCCCATGGCGTAGCGGTTGTGAAGGTCGCGCAGGTGTTCGCTGGGCAAACCGGATTGGTGGCTGAGCAGGCGACGCAAGGTGATATCGCGGTCGGCGGCCTGCTGGTCGGTGTGGAAGCGCGAGCGCACATGGAATTCGCGCAGGGTCTGCTGGATCGGCGCGTCCAGCGCCAGTCGCTGCTGTTCAACCAGTTGCAGGGCGGCGCTGGCGGTGAGTAGCTTGGAGATCGCGCCGGCCCGGAAGGCGGTGTTCGGCGTCACCGGCAGGCCCTTGGCTTTGTCGGCCATGCCGAACCCACGGGCCCAGATCAACTCCTGGCCGTTGACCAGCGCAATCGACAGGCCTGGGGTATTGGCCTGAGCCATGTCATGGGGGATGCGGTTTTGCAGGTAGCGGATAATCGCGCTGTAGTCGCCCTTGGGGATCGACGGCGGAGCAGGCGGCTGCCCATGGCAGCCGATACTGCCCAACAGGCAACCGAGCAGTGGAATACTGCGCAATGTGCGAAGCATGAAGAGCACCCGGCAGGTGGTTTGGATGCCGGGATGCTAGGGGCACGACGCCCGGAGGTCTTTGACAGCTTTGTCGAAAACTGTCAAAGACTGTTAACGGGCAAACCCGGTGGCTCCTCTCAGTGCAATACGCGCTGGAGGAACTGCCGAGTCCTATGAGGTCAGCATTGCTTTGTAGAGACAGAGAACGATGACGCCAATGAGCAATGGGGCCTGATAGGGGAGCGGGTTAGCTCGCGCTGTGTCAGTCGCTGCATGCATCCACTGATACTCCGCCTTCGCAGGCAAGCCAGCTCCCACAGTTTGACCGGGGCCGACATAAGGAATCGCTCGGCTCCACGGCCGCCGCGGGCTTTTCCACACTGGGGTTTCGCACCCGGCGTTATCGGCCCATCGCCTCCAGGATCCCATGGGCTGCCTTCACCCGTTCAGCATTCGGGTAGTTCCTGTTCGCCACTATCACCACGCCCAGGCCCTTGCTCGGCACATACGCCACATACGCGCCAAACCCGTTGGTGGAACCGGTTTTGTTCACCAGCCTGTCGGCACTGGGGGCCTGCGGCGGGGTCAGCCAGTTGACCTTGTGCGGCTCAATGGCCATTTGTGTCGAATTGCCGGCCACCAATGCATCAAGCTTGATCGGGTAGGGATACATCTCCCAACCCAGGCCCTGGGTCATGCCTTCGACGGTGTAGTAGCCGGTGTGGGTGATAGCGATGGCCTTTTGCAGCGCAGGGTCCAGTGTCGCCGGGCGCATATTCACCTGCACGTAATGCAGCAGGTCTGAAGCGCTGGTCTTGATGCCGTAGGCTTCGCTGTCGAGGGCCCCAGAGCCCACGCGCACGGGGTTGCCGTCCTTGCCGTAGCCTTGGGCATAGAGGCTCATCTGGTCAGTGGGTACCTTGATAAAGGTGTGCTCAAGGCCCAGTTTCGGCAGCAAGATAGTCCCCATCAATTGATCGAAAGGCTGCTTCAGGCTCTGCGCCGCCAGGTAGCCGAACAGGCCCAGGCTCGGGTTGGAATACAGGCGGTGGGTGCCTGGGGCGAAGTCGGGTTTCCAGTGCTGGAAGTAGCTGATCATGCGCTGGCTGTTATCGGCCTCACGGGGGAATTGCAGGGGCAGGCCACCAGCGCTGTAGGTGCCCAGGTTGAGCACGCTGATGTGCTCGAACGGGCTGCCGCGCAAGGCTGGCAGATACTGGCTTGCCGGGTCGGTGAGGGTCAGGTTGCCGGTCGACACGGCATACCCGGCAAGGGTGGCGGTGAAGGTTTTGCTCACCGAGCCGATCTCGAACAAGGTGTTTTCGCTGACGGGCTGCCGGGTGTCTTTGCTGGCGACACCGTAGCTGAAGTACGCCATCTTGCCGTCCTTCACGACGCCGACGACAAGGCCGGGAATGGACTGTTGCTGCATCAGTGGCTTGACGCTGGCGTCCACCACCGCCCGCAGGTCTGGCGCGGCCAGGCAGTTGCCGGCCACGAGGCACAACGCCAGTGCGGTTGAATGGCGTGCTACGAACGTTTGGCGCATGGCGGGATTCCGAACAGGGGGCAGCGCATTTATGAACGCCTGCCGCGCAGTAAAAACTGCATTACACCAGATACTTGCGGAACCAACCTAATGTCCTTTCCCAAGCCAGATTCGCCGCCGCCTCGTCATAACGCGGTGTCGAGTCGTTATGGAAACCATGGTTGGCGCCCTTGTAGATATAGGCTTCATAGGTCGTGCCCGCCGCCTTCAACGCCGTTTCGTACGCGGGCCAGCCCTCGTTGATACGTGTATCCAGCTCGCCGAAATGCAGCATGATCGGCGCCTTGATCCGTGGTACGTCCTTGGCCTCTGGCTGGCGCCCGTAAAACGACACCGCCGCGCCCAACTCCGGATAAGCCACCGCGGCCGCGTTGGTCACGCCACCGCCATAACAGAAGCCCGTGATGCCGACCTTGCCGGTGCTGCTGTCGTGGTGCATCAGCCATTCGATGGCGGCGAAGAAGTCGTTCATCAACTTGGTCGGGTCGACGGTCTGTTGCAGCGCCACGCCTTTCTCGTCGTTACCGGGATAACCGCCGACCGAGCTCAGGCCGTCGGGAGCCAGAGCGATGAAACCGGCCTTGGCCAGGCGTCGGGCGACGTCTTCGATATAGGGGTTCAGGCCACGGTTTTCGTGGACCACCACCACGGCCGGCAATTTGCCTGCAGCCTTGGCCGGACGCACCAGGTAGCCGCGCACGCTCCCGTTGCCTTTGGGTGAGGGGTAGGTGATGTAGTCGGCGACGATATCCGGGTCGGTGAATTTCACCTGTTCGGCCAGGGCATAGTTGGGGCTCAGCGCCGCCAGCAGGGCCGAGGCGGTGAGGCCGCCAAAGGTGAACAGCGCGGCGCGGTCGAGAAACTCGCGGCGATTGATCTTGCCGTGGGCGTAGCCGTCGTAGAGCTCCAGCAGTTCGGGTGCAAAGTCTTTGGCGGTGAGACGAGTCATCGGTGCAATCCTCGATTGGCGGTGGCAATCAATGTAGACCAGGTTCAGCCCTCGCGGCCATGGGCGGCGGCGGCCAGTTGCGCGGTGTCGACGCGCACGAACACCGAGTCACCGATTGCAGTGAGCACGTCGCCGGCGTATACCTCGCAGACCACGCGGCTTTTACGGCCCACGTCGCCTTCGACCCGCGCGCGCAGGGTCAGCGGAATGCCCATGGGGGTGGGCTTGATAAATTTGATGCCCAGGTTGCCGGTGACGCAATCGATACGCGGCAGGCTGCCCGGTTCGCGGTGTTCGGCCTGGTAGTGGTAGGCCATGGCGGTCCAGTTGGAATGGCAGTCCACCAGCATGGCGATCAGGCCGCCATAGACCAGGTCGGGCCAGCCGGTGTAATGGGGCTCGGGTTGATACTCGGCGATGACGTGGATGCGGTCTTCGTCCCAGCGGCTCTTGATGTGCAGGCCTTGTGGGTTGCTGGCGCCGCAGCCGTAGCAGACGCCTTCCGGGGCCGTGATGTCTTGCAGAGACGGGGAATGCATGCAAAGTCCTTATTGTGGTGAGCGGCTACTCTGTTTAGCAAAACAGGCGCCTGATGGGAATACATGCATTTGTTCGGAGAGCGCGGCATGAAACGTGGAATTTTACTGCTCGCCCTGGGTTGTATCGCCAATGCACAGGCGGTGGAGTACACCGCCGTCAACCCTGCCGCCAGTCAGATCAGCTTCACCTACCAGCAATTGGGGCAGCGGGTGTACGGCACGTTCGGCCAGTTCGAGGGCACGCTGACCTTCGATACGCAGCGGCCGGAGGCGGGGCATGCGCTGCTCAAGATTCAGCTCGCCAGCATCAACGCGGGGAGCGACGATGCCAATGACACCCTGCAACGTGCGTCCTGGTTCGATACCGCGACCTATCCGGTGGGCGTGTATGAGTCCACCTCGGTCAAGGCGCTGGGCGGTAACCGCTTCAGGATCAGCGGTCACCTGACCATCAAAGGCACCACGCGGCCGGTTGATGTACAGGTGCTGCTCAAGGAGCTGGATGGCATTGGCGTGTTTGACGGTGAGTTCATTCTCAAGCGCGGCGACTTCAGGATCGGTGAGGGCGAGTGGGCCGGCAACAGCGTGGTGTCCAATGACATCAACATCAAGTTCAAGATGGTCGCGCCGCAGCGCTAACGGGCGAACTTCCTTGCACCGGCCACGCAGCCGATCACCGCGACCGTCACCAGCACCATGCCCAGGCTCACCTGTTCGTGCAGCAGGCCCGCCGCCAGCGCCAGGCCGAAGAAGGGTTGCAGCAATTGCAATTGGCCAACGGCGGCGATGCCCCCCTGCGCCAGGCCGCGATACCAGAACACAAAGCCGATCAACATGCTGAACAACGCCACATAACCCAGGCTCAGCCAGGCCGGCAGGCTGATGCCGGCAAAACTCGACGGCGCCAGGAGCAGGCTCAACGGCAAGACCACCGGCAGCGAGATCACCAGTGCCCAGCAGATCACCTGCCAGCCACCCAGGCTGCGCGACAGCGTGGCGCCTTCGGCGTAACCCAGGCCGCACACCAGCACCGCCAACAGCATTAACAAGTCGCCAACGGGCGCGGCACTCAAGCCTTGGGCGACGGCATAACCCATTACCAGCGCGCTGCCCAGGGTTGAAAACAGCCAGAACACCGGGCGTGGCCGCTCGCCGCCACGCAGTACGCCAAACACGGCGGTGGCCAGCGGCAGCAGGCCGATGAACACGATGGAGTGCGCGGACGTCACGTATTGCAGCGCGAGGGCGGTGAGCAGCGGGAAGCCGATGACCACGCCAAGGGCGACGATTGCCAGAGGCATCCATTGGTGGCGCGCGGGGCGTTGTTCCTTGAACAGCCACAGCAGCAGCAAGCCCAGGCTGGCGGCGATGGCAGCACGGGCCAGGGTGAGGAAAACCGGGTCGAATTCCATCACGGCCAGGCGCGTGGCGGGCAATGAACCGCTGAAAATCAGTACGCCGATAAAACCGTTGATCCAGCCTCGGGTACTTGTATCCAGGGTGCTGAAGGGGGATGTACGTTCCATGAAAAGTGCCCGCCAGAAAGAAAGGTTGCGCTTGGGCCATCCTAGGGGCGAGCATTGTGACAATCAAAAAATTGTCATGGATACATCCCCAATGCCGCGTGCCCGCTACAAATTACTGGTCGATGGGTTTGCCGAGGACATCCGCAGCGGGAAGATGCCGCCCGGTACGCGGCTGCCGACTCACCGCCAACTGGCTGCCGAGCACGGCCTGGCGCTGGTCACCGCGAGCCGCGTGTACAGCGAGCTTGCGGCCATGGGGCTGGTCAGCGGTGAAACCGGGCGTGGCACCTTTGTGCGTGAAATCTTGCTGCCGCCAGGGCAGGGCAGTGGGCAGATGACCGTTGCAGCGGGCATGCGCGACCTCAATTTCAACTACCCCTCGTTGCCGGGTCAGGCCGATCTGCTGCGCACGGCGTTACGCCAATTGGCGCTGTCCGGCGACCTCGAGGCCCTGCTGCGCTACCAGCCTCACGCGGGGCGCTTGCATGAGCGAGCCACCTTCGCCCGGCATTTGCGCAGTCGCGGGTTGACCGTACAGGCCGAGCAGGTGCTGCTGGTCAGCGGCGCCCAGCACGGCTTGGCGGTGACGCTGATGGCGCTGCTCAAGCCCGGCGATGTGGTCGCCGTCGATGCCTTGACTTATTCGGGGTTCAAGGTGCTCGCCGAGACCCTGCACCTGGAAATCGTCGCAATCCCGGTAACATCCGCCGGCACAGACCTGGACGCCCTGCAAAACCTGTGTCGCCGGCGCCCGGTGCGGGCCGTGTACAGCATGCCAACGCTGCACAACCCTTTGGGCTGGGTGATGGACCGGGCCCAGCGCGAGCGGTTGGTCGCCATCGCCCGCCAGCACGACCTGATCATCATCGAAGACGCGGCCTACGCGTTCCTCGCCGCACACCCGCCGCCGCCCGTGGCGAGCCTGGCGCCGGAACGCACGGTGTATGTGGGCGGGCTTTCGAAAAGTGTCGCGACCGGTCTGCGCGTGGGCTTTGTCGCGGCACCCCTGGAATGGGTGAAGACACTGGAACGCACGATCATGGCCACCACCTGGAACGTCCCAGGCGTGATGAGTGCGATTGCGGTGGCGTGGATCGAGGATGGCACCGTTGCGCAACTGGAAGCGCAAAAGCGCGAGGATGCCCAGGCGCGGCAGGCACTGGCGGCGCAAGTGCTCAAAGGGTTGGCCTACACCAGCCATCCTTCATCGTATTTCTTGTGGTTGCCCCTGGCCGAAGAGGCCCGCGCCGATCAGGTCGCCATGGCCTTGCAGTGCGAGAACATCTCGGTGTCCACTGCCGAGCCGTTTGCCGTTTCTGCCCATGTCCCGCACGCGTTGCGGCTGGCGTTGGGCTCGGTGACGATGCCGGCACTGCGTGACGCGCTGCTGACCGTGCGCAGGCTGGTGGCATGGTGAGCCGGATGCGGCGGCTCACCCGCGGCCATCAGTACTTGTAAGCCTGACGCCCGATCAGCAGCCACTTGCCTTTTTGCTTCTGCCAGACCTGGAAGTTGTCGATGTCGGTGGGGACTTCAACGCCACTGTTCACGGCCAACGCGTGGAAGTGGTTGCGTACCAGCGCGGTGTCGCCTTGCAGGGTGATGGTCTGGTTCTGCATCTCCAGGGTCTTGAAGGCGCTGGTGCGGGTTTCCAGGTCAGCGATGAATTGCGCCTTGTTCTGCACCTTGCCGCTGGAGTGGCCGTAGGTGAGCTTGTCGGACGTCAGCGCGTGAAGCTGCTTGAGGTCCAGGTGCAGCATGGCTTGGGTCAGTTGGTCGACCGCTTGGGCCACCTCCTTCTCGGCGGTAGCGGGCGCCGCTGCGACATACCCGGTGAACAGGCACAGAAAACCGATCAGCAGTTTGAGTTTTTGCATGGGGGTTCCTTATTGTTGTTGGAGGATAGACACGTTACAGATTATGTCATCGTACAACATTGCAATATTCAGCTCGATTTTGGAATGTAAATTTTCGATTATTTATATAAACACCCGCCTGGCATTTGTATTGAGATTGTTTTGTTCTTGTACGACATCCCATCACTAAGCAAGAATGGTCCTCCGTCTAACAATAAAATAACGGAGACACACCATGGCATTTCCTCCTCTGCCTGCGCGGGCCGACCACAGTCGCCGCGTCTTCCTCAAGCGCTCCCTGGCTGTTTCCGCATCGGTCGCGGTGCTCGGCAACGTGCCTGGCCTGGCAGAAGCCGCCGAACCCTTGAGCCAGCGTTATCCCGACCCACTGATCAACGTGCTCGATGACAGCTTCCTCGAGTTGCGCCTGTTCAACGCCAGCGTCGAACGGCTCGCGACCGGCCTGCGCTGGGCCGAGGGGCCGGTATGGATCGGCGATGGCCGCTACCTGCTGGTCAGCGATATCCCCAACAACCGCATCCTGCGCTGGGACGAAGTGACCGATAGCCTGTCGGTGTACCGTGACAACGCCAATTTCTCCAACGGCATGTGCCGTGATCGCCAGGGCCGTCTGCTGGTGTGCGAAGGTTCGACCACCACGAGTGAGGGCCGGCGAATCAGCCGGACCGAACACAACGGCCGCATCACCGTGCTGGCGGACAGTTTTGACGGCAAGCCTTTCAATTCGCCCAACGATATCGTGTGCAAACGTGATGGCTCGGTGTGGTTCACTGACCCGCCTTTCCAGACCGGCAATAACTATGAAGGGCACAAGATCACACCCGCCCAGCCCCACGGCGTTTATCGTATCGACGCAGACAGCGGCAAGGTCACGCGGGTGATCGATGACCTCAGCGGGCCTAATGGCTTGTGCTTTTCCCCGGACGAAAAAATCCTGTATGTGGTGGAAGGCCGGGCCAAACCCAACCGGCTGGTCTGGGCCATCGACGTGAAGGACGACGGCACGCTCGGCGCACGTCGCAAGCATATCGAAGGGTTTGACTACGCAGCGCTGGACGGCATCAAATGCGACGAGAGCGGCAACCTGTGGTGCGGCTGGGGCGGCAACGGTGACCCCAAGGCCGACCTGGAAAAACTCGACGGCGTGCGTGTGTTCAATCCGCAGGGCAAGGCGATCGGGCATATCTCGCTGCCGGAGCGCTGTCCCAACCTGTGTTTTGGCGGCCGCGAGGGCAACCGCCTGTTCATGGCGGGCAGCCATTCGATCTACGCGTTGTTCGTCAATACGCGCGGCGCCGATTTCGCCGCGTGACGCGAAAGAAAACCACGGTGAACGTCGGTTGACCGGCGTTCACCGTTGCATTTTGGCGCTATGCTGCTGGCTCCTGAGGCATCGGAGCGTCAAGCAAATGGACTTCAATTGGCACAGCGACCCCATCACCCGGGCCACACCCGTGACCCGTCACTACAAAAACACCCAGAACGTGCGCCGCTTCATGCTGGAACACTGCGGCCCGGGGTTCAAGTTCGACCGTCCCTTCATGGCCTGGATTCGCAACGACCAGCCCAAGACCCTGGGTGATGTGGTGGATGAGTGGCTACGTCGAAACGAGGATTCACGCCCGTGACACCCGATGAAAAATACCAGGGTGCCCAGCGACGCCTCGGCGATGGCAATAGGTATCTACACATCTTTGTAGTGAGCGGGCTTGTCCCGCGCTGGGCTGCGAAGCAGCCCCAAACCAGGCGACCGGATTCTACCTGAAGCTCGGCGATGCATTTATTGGGGCGGCTTCGCCACCCAGCGCGGGACAAGCCCGCTCACTACAGGGATACTTTTCAGTCGTTGATAGTTGTGTAGATACCTATGCTGCGATGGCGGTGGGTCAGTCGGCATATCTGTCACTGAAAGGCCGCTTTCGCAGGCAAGCCAGCTCCCACAGTTGAATGGTGCTTAGCCTGCTGCCTGCGGTGGGATCTGGAGTTTGCGGCCGGTGACGGTGTACGCCGAATCGGCCTGAAATACATTCAAAAATGTGGGAGCTGGCTTGCCTGCGAAAGCGGTGGGTCAGTCGCATATCTGTACCTGAAAGACCGCAATCGCAGGCAAGCCAGCTCCCACAGTTGCATGGTGTTTAGCCTGCTGCCTGCGGTGGGATCTGGGGTTTTCGGTCGGTGACGGTGTACGCCAAGTCGGCCTGGAATACGCTCAAAAATGTGGGAGCTGGCTTGCCTGCGAAAGCGGTGGGTCAGTCGGCATATCTGTACCTGAAAGACCGCAATCGCCGGCAAGCCAGCTCCCACAGTTGCACTGTGTTTAGTCTGCCGCCAACGGCGGTGTACGCGGCGGGATCTGGCGTTTGCTGCCCGTCGCTTCATACGCCGAAGCAAATCGCAGCAACGCCGAATCGTCATAGGCACGCCCGGCAAACGTCAGCCCCACCGGCATGCCGATATCCGCCATCACGCCCATCGGCACGGTGACGGTCGGCACGCCGAGGTGGCGGATGGCGAGGTTGCCGTTGGCCACCCAGACGCCGTTGCTCCAGGCGATATCGGCGCAGGCTTCGTTCACGTCGGCATCCGCCGGGCCCACGTCGGCCACGGTGGGAAACAGCACCGCGTCGAGGCTGAGCGTGTCCATCCAGTCTTCCAGGTCGATGCGCCGGGTTTGCTCCAGGCCGCGCAGGCCGTCGGGAACGCTGCTGATCCGGTCCCACGGGGTAATACCGCGCTCGGCCATGCGCACGTATTCGTCCATGCCGGCCGCCAGGTCGTCTTCACGGTTGGGCAGGGTGCCTGGGTCGTGGGGGAAGATCTTCGGCCCGTCCACATCCGCCAGGCGGTTGAGGGCGGGGTCGTTGTTGGCGCGCAGGAAGTCATCGAAGGCCCAGGCCGACAGTTCCCACAGTTCGTCGTGGAGGAATTCCTTGGACACCAGCCCGCGGGTAAACACGGTGGGCGCGCCGGGGCGGTCGCCTTCGCAGTTGGACACCAGCGGGAAGTCCACTTCCACGACTTCGGCACCGGCAGCTTCCAGCGCCTGGCGTGCGGCTTGCCACAGCGCGATCACGCTGGCGCGGGTATTGATTTTCTGCCCGGTCGGGCCGCCGATACCCGGTTTTTCGCTGGTACCGGCATCCGGGTCTGCATTGATGTACATGCGCGGCACGCCAAAGCGCTTGCCCGCGAGGGACTCGGGCGTCGCCGCCAGTTCAGCGTAGGACGCCGGGCGCACCGAAGCGACACTCGGGATCGGCACCCACGGCTGCAGGCGCCACAGGTCGCCACGGGTGTCCGGGTCTTCGGCCACCACCACCTCGAGTATCTCCAGCAGGTCGGCCATGGTGCGGGCGAAAGGCACGACCACGTCCATGGTCGGCGTCAAAGGCCAGTTGCCGCGCACCGAAATCACCCCTCGGGACGGAGTGTAGGCGCACAGTCCATTGTTCGACGCGGGGCCGCGTCCGCTCGACCAGGTTTCTTCCGCCAAACCGAAGGCTGCAAAGCTGGCGGCCGTCGCGGTGCCGGCGCCGTTGGACGAGCCGGAGGCAAACGGTGCAGTCAGGTAGCCGGCGTTATACGGGCTTTCCGCGCGGCCATACACGCCACGCTGCATCCCGCCATTGGCCATCGGCGGCATATTGGTCTTGCCCAGGCAGATGGCGCCCCCGGCGCGCAGGCGCTCGATGGTGAACGCGTCGCGCTGGGCGACCAGGTTGGCAAACGCCGGGCTGCCGGATGCCGCAGTCAGGCCCTTGACCAGGTAACTGTCCTTGGCGGTGTAGGGGATACCATCCAACGGCCCAAGGGTTTCACCCCTCATCCGGCGTGCATCGGACGCCTCGGCTTCCTTCAGGGCGTCGGGGTTGCGCACCACCACGGCGTTCAGCGCGGTGGCCGTCTGCGGACCGTCATAGGCATCGATCCGTGCCAGGTAAGCCTTGACCAGTTCAACGGCTGTGGTCTGGCCGGATTCGAGCGCAGCGCGCAATTGGGCAATGGAGACTTCGGTAACTTGCATCACGTTTTTTTCGCCGCCTTCAAGTGGGGGTGTATGGCGGCAGTCTACGTACAGCTATTTCACAAAACCAGCGCCGCATCATCCCCCTGGGCGCCGCGCATCACCTGCCAGGTGGCCGCGTCAGCGGGAATCAGGTGTTCGATGCGCAGGGAGGCGAGGGTGATGTCCTGGGGCATGCCGAAGGTGGTGAAGGTAGACAGAAAGCTCAGTACGCCCTGGGTGGAGCGCACGCGCGTCAGCACCAACGGTGGCAGATGCGCGGGCAGCTCGGTGTCTGTCGGCGTGGGTAAAGTTGCGAGTAGCGCGGCCAGTTCGGGATTGCCCAGCGCTTCGCGGGCCGCACGCTGCCAGGCCAGGGTACGAATTTCGTCGGCATTGAGCAGGTGATCGCCCAGGCCGCCCGCTTGCAGCAAGGTGACCAGCAGGTTCACACCCTGCGCCGCATCCGGCGGGATGCCCACCAACGCAAACAGCGCATGGGTACTGGCATTCGCCGCCAGCACCTGCCATTGGCTGTCCAACAGGATAGCGGGGGCTGGATTGTTGGCGTGCAGCACATGGCTGACCGCTTCGCGGATCGCGGCCATGGCGGGGGAGGCGAGCGGCGTGGAGGGGTAGCGCGGGGCATACCCGGCCGCGAGGAATACGCGGTTGCGCTGGTCCAGCGGCGCCTCCAGCGCCGCGAGCAGCGTATGCAAGGTGCCGGGGCTCGGCTTGGCACGGCCCGTCTCGATGCAACTGAGGTGCCGTTGGGAAACCCCCGTGATCAACGCCAGATCGAGTTGGCTCAGCTTGGCCAGCCTGCGCAAGTGGCGCAGTTGTTCGCCAGCGGTGGAAGAGTAGTCCGTGACCAAACCATGACCTCCGAGGTCATTGCGAGGGGCCGAACCTTACCACTAACTTAAGCTTCGATCACTTCAAGGAGGCCACCATGAAAAGACCCTCTATGGCCCTGGCCGCGTTGCTCGGGTTTTCCCTGTACACCCTGGCGACGATGCTGACTGCCGAGCAGTCGCTGTTGTCGTTTGGCCGGGAGTTGATCTCGCGTCCGGACACCGCGCAAGTGGTGATCGACCTGTACCTGATGGCGGTGCTGGCGTGTGTGTGGATGTACCGGGACGCGCGGCGCCGGGGGCGCTCGGTGTTGTCGGTCATGCCGTATTTTTTGCTGACGGCGGTATTTGTGTCGGTGGGGCCGTTGCTCTATCTGGTGGTGAATGGGGGCCGGGATGAGTGAGCTTTTGCAGGTTTACGCACTGTGTGTGCTGGTGCTGTGCCTGAAGATGTTCGCAATATCCTGCTACCAGGGTTTTTTTCGCCTCAGGAGCCGGGTGTTTACCAATCCCGAAGACGCGGCATTCTTCAGTCGCGCCGTGCACTCAGTGCAGTTGCCGCAGGTTGTGAGGGCGGCCAGGGCATGGGCCAATGACCTGGAAAATATTCCGCTGTTTTTTGTGATTGGCGGGTTGTGTGTGGTACTGGTGACTTCCAGTGAGATGACTGCTGGGCTGTTCGTTGGTTTTACCTTGGCACGCATGGCACATACGCTACTTTATCTGGGCGGATGGCAGCCCTGGCGCACCCTGGCGTATGCGGTCGGCACAGTATGCCTGTTCGGGCTTGGCGGGTTGGTGGCTTGCGCAATGATATGAGCGCTTCACCGCAGACATTTGATCCAGGTTGCTGTAAGCACTGCGTTCGCTGAACTGGCCTGGTATTTATTGCCGGGGCACTACCACGCGAAAAAGCGTCCCCGCCGCCCGATCCGACTCCACTTCGATCACCCCTTGATGGGATGCCGCAATTTCCGAAGCAATGAACAACCCCAGCCCAAGGCCGGCCGTCGGCCCGTGTTCAACCACCGAGCGCTGGGAAAAGCGCCCCATGGGGTTGAAGATAAACGGCAGCACATCGACCGGGATGGGGTCGCCGTGGTTGTGCGCGGTAAACACAACCGTTTCAGCTGATGCCGCCAGTCGCACCGTGATCGGTGACTGCGCATCGCCGTGCTGCACCGCATTGCCGATGATGTTGGAAAACACCTGCTCCATGCGTGGGCCATCGAAGGCGCCGATGGTCGGGGTGTCGGCTTCGAACAGGATATTTGACTCGGGGTGAAACGCGCGCAACTCCTCGACGATGCGTTCGCAGATCGGTGCCAGGTCGGTCGTCGTGCGCTTGACCGGAATGCCCGGGCCCATCTGGCAACGCGTCAGATCCAGCAGGTCGCCAACGATCTGGCTGGCGCGTTGCACGCTGGAGTAGATTTGCCTGGCCACCCGCGTACCGCGTTCGTCTGCGGTGGGGGAGCGCCTGAGGATATCGGCGCCCAGCAGGATCGCGCCCAAAGGCGTGCGCAGGTCGTGACCGAGGATGCCCAGGAACACATTGCGCGAGGCTTCCACGGCGCGCGAGTAACTGGCGATGGATTCCGCCAGCGCCTGATCGATAGCCTCGTGAAAGCGGTTCATGTCGTCGACTGCCAGCGGCGTGCCGTGTTTGATCTGATTGAGCCATTGGCTGAGCACGCTGGTGCGCAACGCCCGGTACTCAGACACCATCTGGTCGATGGAGAACCCCGCCATCAGGCGCGTGACCGCGTGGGTTTCAGCGGGGGTCTCATCGTCCTGCTGCGGTGCCAACCCTTGGGCCTTGTCAATTTGTTCCTGTACGGTCTGGGTGGTTCGCAGGTCGAGCACGATGGCGCGCAGCATCTGCTCGGCGTGGTCACGCAGGCCCGCACGGTCGAGGTCGGCCCCTGGGGTCTGGATGGTGCGGGCAAAGTCTTCCCAGGCCTGGAGGATCGGCTCGAGGTTCTCAAGAATGAAGTCGGGCAGGCGCATGCGAAGATCCTAGGAGGGGCAGAAACGCACGGGAAGCTGCCAAACAAGGATTTAAGCACGGAATGACCCGCTCATGCTGCGCAGGCGTCCTTGCCTGCGTCAATCATAGGCTGGTCAGACGCCTTTGGTGGAAGGCAGCAAGACCGTCAGGATGCCCACCAGCGGCAGGAACGAGCACAACGTGTAGACGTATTCGATGCCGTGGGTGTCGGCGAGCAAGCCGAGCAAGGCCGCGCCAATCCCGCTGAAGCCGAACATCAGGCCGAAGAAGATCCCGGCGATCATGCCGACATTGCCTGGCACCAGTTCCTGGGCAAACACCACGATGGCCGAGAATGCCGAGGCGAGGACAAAGCCGATCACCACGCTCAACACCGCCGTCCAGAACAAGTCGACGTAGGGCAGGGCGAGGGTGAACGGCGCGGCGCCGAGGATGGAAAACCAGATGACCTTCTTGCGGCCGATCTTGTCGCCAATCGGGCCGCCGGCGAAGGTGCCGACGGCCACCGCACCGAGGAACAGGAACAGGTACATCTGGGAGCTGGCGACCGACAAATGGAATTTTTCGATCAGGTAGAAGGTGAAGTAGCTGGTCAGGCTGGTCATGTAAAAGTATTTGGAGAACACCAGCACGGCCAGCACCACCAGGGCGAAGGTCACGCGGCCCTTGGACAAGCCATGGGTGGCTTTGCCGCCCTGCTTGAGCTTGAACAGGTTGAGGTGGTTGCGGTACCAGCGGCTCAGGCCATACAGCACCAGGATCGCAAACACGGCGAACAGCCCGAACCAGGCGATATGGCCCTGGCCGTACGGAATGATGATCGCCGCCGCGAGCAACGGGCCCAAGGCGCTGCCGGTGTTGCCGCCGACCTGGAACGTCGATTGCGCCAGGCCGTAGCGACCGCCGGAAGCCAGGCGCGCAACGCGCGAGGTCTCCGGGTGGAAGGTCGACGAGCCAACGCCCACCAGCCCGGCGGCCAGCAGTATCGCGGGAAAGCTGCCGACGTAGGCCAGCAGCAGGATGCCGATCAAGGTGCACACCATGCCCGCCGGGAGCAGCCAGGGCTTGGGATGGCGGTCGGTGTGGTAGCCGATCCACGGCTGCAGCAGCGAGGCGGTCAATTGGAAGGTCAGGGTGATCAGGCCCACCTGGGCGAACGACAGGCCGTAGTTGGCCTTGAGCATCGGGTAGATCGACGGCAGCACGGCCTGGATCAGGTCATTGATCAAATGCGCCAGGGCGCAGGCGCCGAGGATGCGCATGACCAAGGGGCTGGCTTGGGGCGCAGGGGTTGCAGCGGCGGGTGACGCAGTGAGGGTCGACATGCAGGCATTCCATACAAGGCAGCTGATCAAAGGCGGCAACTTCTTAAGGTCGCCATCCATTACAAAATGATTCGGCGTTTATGCTAGATTCGCCGCAAATGCCTGTCTCGCGTAATTCGGGCGGCAACCATCGCAAAAAGGGCGAAATGATCAAATCACTGGATATATTCTTACAGGAGATCGACGAAGGCGACTGGGCGGTCGTCAGTTCGGCCACCGATTATCCGGAAAACTGGATGATCCCCGACCACAGCCATGAAAAGCACCAGCTCTTGTATGCGACCGAGGGCGTGATGGTGGTGCATTCGGCGCAGAACCAGTGGACGGTGCCGCCCAACCGTGGCTTCTGGATGCCCTGTGGGCACGTGCATTCCCTGCGGTGCGTGGGGCCATTGAAGATGCGCAGCGTGTTCGTTCGCCCCGACAGCTTTCCCAACCTGCCCACCGAGACCAAGGCGGTGAGCATTTCGCCGCTGTTGAGCGAGCTGATCAAGGCGTCGGTGAGCTTGAAGCCGCCCTATGCCGAAGACTCACGGGATGCGCGGATCATGCACCTGATCCTCGACGAACTCGCGCTGTTGCCCGCTTTGCCGTTGTCGCTGCCGTTGCCGGCCGAGCCGCGTATCCATCGTATCTGCCTGGCGTTGCAGGATGAACCGGGCGATGCCTCCACCGTGGCGGACTGGAGCGAGCGCCTGCACCTGGACCAGAAAACTATCCAGCGCCTGTTTCGCAAGGAAACCGGCATGACCTTCGGCCAATGGCGCCAGCAGGCGCGGCTGTTGTTGGCGCTGGAACGCATCGCAGTGGGCGAGAAGGTGATCGATATCGCCCTGGAGCTGGGCTATGACAGCCCCAGCGCGTTCACCAGCATGTTCAAGAAACAGTTCGGCAAGACGCCGAGCCAGTTTTTCCGCTAGCGTCGGGCGCGATCACAGCACGCTGATTGCGTGCACGTCCAGCAGGTCGTTGAAGGTGTCGTTATCCAGCGGTTGGCTGAGGAAATAGCCCTGGCCTTCTTCACACGACACGGCCTTGAGCAATGCCAGATGTTCAGCGGTTTCGACGCCTTCGGCGGTGACCGTCAGTGCCAGGGCGCGGCCCAGGCCGACAATGGCCTGGATAATCGCCTTGTCATCGTCACTGTCTTCCAGCCGGGTCAGGAAGCTGCGGTCTATTTTCAAGCCGTCGAACGGGAACGCACGCAGGTAACTCAGGGAGGAGTAGCCGGTCCCGAAGTCGTCCATGGCGATGCGGATGCCCAATTGCTTGAGCGTATTCATGACCTCAAGCGCCCCGGTGGCATCTTCGAGCATCACGCTTTCGGTGATCTCCAGCTCCACGCGCGCAGGGTCGATGCCGGAGGCGTCAAGCGCCTGGCGTACGCGCGCCACCAGGTTGCCGCGCTTGAATTCCGTGGGTGACAGGTTCACCGACACAAACAGATGTTCCGGCCACTGGGCTGCGCACGCGCAGGCGGTTTCGAGTACCCAGTCGCTCAGCGCCAGGATCAGGCCGGATTCTTCGGCAATCGGAATAAAGGTGTCCGGCGCGATCAGGCCGCGCGTCGGGTGTTGCCAACGCACCAGGGCTTCGGCGCCTACCATCTGCCCGTCGGCAATGCGATAGCGCGGTTGGAAGTGCAGGCGCAGCTCGGCGTGCTTGATCGCAAAGCGCAGGTCGCTTTCCAGACGGCGACGCTCGATGATGCGCGCGTTCATCTCGCCGGAGTAGAAGCGCCAGGTATTACGACCCGCCGCCTTGGCTTCGTACAAGGCAATGTCGGCGTAGCGCAGCAGCTCCGTGGCTTCGCGGGCATCGTTGGGGGCGATGGCAATGCCGATGCTGGCGCTGATGAACACTTCCTGCTCGTCAATCTTGATCGTCCGCTCGATGGACTCGATCAAGCGATAGCACAGGGCTTCGACTTCGTCTGGCGTGCCTGCATCAACCAGGATCAGCACAAACTCATCCCCGCCGACGCGGGCCACCAGATCGCCGTGGCGCACGCAGTCGGCCAGGCGTGTGGACACTTCGTTGAGCACCCGGTCGCCGGCGGCGTGTCCGAGCAGGTCATTGACCGGCTTGAACCGGTCAAGGTCCAGGCTGAGCATGACCAGCGACTGCTTGGAGGTGGGCAATGCCTTGAGCTTGCCGTCGAGGAAGCTTTGCAGGCGCGTGCGGTTGGCCAAGCCGGTGAGTGCGTCATGCTGGGAAAGGAACTCGATGCGTCGACGGGCCTCGACTTCTTCGGTCACGTCGGTGGCAGTGCCGCGAAACCCGCCGCAGGGCATCTGGCGCGCCGACAAGCGCGTGCTACGCTCCTGTCCCCGCGCATCGACGTAGCGACATTGCACGCTGATGTCCGGGCGCCGCCCCGGCGCGTTGAGCCACTGGGACAGCAGGCCGGTTTCGGTCTGCAGCAAGTCGTTCATCGTGGCCCCGATCCAGGCACGCCGAGCCAATCCGGTGACGCCTTCGAAGCGCTCCGACAGGTAGGTAAAACGCCAACCGGCATCGATTTCCCAGACCCAATCGGAACTGGCCTCCACCACATCGCGAAAGCGTGCTTCGCTGGTGGCCAGGGCATCCTGGCTATTGCGCAGCGAGGAATGACTGGCGTCCAGGGCGAGCGCGGCGGCCGTGGTGCGGCGTGAAATCACCCAAGTCATCAGGCACACCAGCAACGCGGCCAGGCCCAGCAGCGGCAGGCCTACACCCATCAGGCGCAAACCGGGGCGAGTCGGTTCCCAGTGCAGGCTGCCGGCGGCGCCGTTGTCGCCGAGGGGGAAGAGCAGGGTCTTGCCGACTTCATCGTGGCTGGCGATGTGCAGTTTATCCACGCCGAAATCATTGCCGATCACGGCCAGCTTGGCGCTGTCGAGGATGTCGATGAAGATCAGCACCGACGGTTGTCGGCCATCGGTAGAGACCGTGGGATCGGTGCCCGGTGTGATGGCGGCGGCGGCCACCAGCGCGGGGCTGCCGTGCACATTGATAAAGGCCGTGGTCGGCGTCTCGTCGTCTGCGCCGGCACGTGCCTGCTCGAGAATATCGCCAATGGGCTGGCCGAGCCATTGCGTGAGTTCGACGTTTTTCAGCTGGCCATCGATGACCGCATACACCGTGCGATTGGCGTCGTCGACCACAAACAGGCCCTGGAAACCGAAATCGTCATACAGCGTGGCGCCGATATTGCCCCGCACATAGGCCCAGTCCTCATCGACCTTAACGTGCAGGTGCTTGTAGGCATCGCTCCAGAAGGCGTAGTCCTTGACCGTGACCCGCAGGGCTTTCTCCAGGGATTGCACCGCTTTACGGGTATAGAAGGCGCTTTCAACCTCTTCGGACCGGTCCAATTCGTGGGCGAGAAAAACCAGCGAGTAGGCGGCGGCGGCGAAGACCACGGCGAGCAAGGCCATGAAGCGGAACAGGGAGGTGCGGGCCAGAGAAAGACTGGTTCGATCGGAAAGCGAGAGGGCGATAGGAGCGAGAGAGTTCGGCATTATTTCCCGCAGGGCGTCGCTGCAAGTCAGGGGTATGTCTTGCTATCGGCCGCTGCGGCAAAAAATTTAGATTGGGCAGGGGCGACCGGGTCGCCAAGGCCCTCGGTCAATTATCGGCGGTCAAATTCGCGAAAAAAATGCAGCCGATCAGCCGCGCAAACAGGCTGAGGGTTTCCGGCAGGTTGGGGTCTTCGAACAGCATCGCTCGCGAATCCAGCGCACACAGCGCGCCGAACAGGCGGCCATCGGGCAGGAAGATCGGCGCGCCGGCGTAGCTCTCGATGGCGTACTGCTTGACCACCGGGCGGGCGGCAAATCGGCCGTTCTGGCTGATCTGCGGGACGAACAAGGTGTGGGGGTCGACGCAGAACTCACTGCACAGCGTGGTTTCCAGATCGAGCACGTCATCGACATGAATGCCCATGTCGATGGTGTCGTGTACCGAGCACACTATCCAATCCTGGTCGGTGAACTTGGCAATGCCGGCAAAGCGCATTCCGGTGAGGCGGGTGACCAATTGCAGGATGCTGGTGGTGGCTTCTATTTCGGCAATAGCGGCGCGTTCGTCTGCGCTGAGCAGAGACTGTGGCGCGGTGACGCTTGGCAGCATATGTGACACTCCATTCGTGGGGTGGCCTGGGCCACCCCATCTGTTCAGGCGTTAGTTGATACGCGGGTGCTGCTGCACCAGATTCTGGCGCTTGGCTTCCAGCGCGGCAATCTCGGCGTCGATATCTTCGATCTTCTGCTCGATATTGTCATGGTGTTCCTGCAGCAATTCCTTGGCTTCTTCCATGTCGGACGCGGCCGGTGCCGCACCGCGCAGGGGTTTGTTGGCGGTTTCCTTCATGGTCAGGCCGGTCACCAGGCCGACCACCGCAAACACCATCAGATAATAGGCGGGCATGAACAGGTCGTTGGTACTTTCCACCAACCAGGCCACGGCGGTCGGCGTGAGGCCGGCGATCAGCACCGACACGTTGAACGCGCTCGCCAATGCACTGTAGCGCAGGTGGGTGGGGAACATCGCGGGCAGCGTCGAGGCCATCACGCCGATGAAGAAGTTCAGAACGATGGCAAGGATCAATAGGCCTGCGAAGATCAGCCCGATCTTGCCGCTGGTAATCAACATGAACGCCGGAATAGCCAGGAACAGCAGGCCGACACTGCCGGCGATGATGAATGGCCTGCGGCCGATCTTGTCGCTGACAAAACCGATGAACGGCTGCACGAACAACATGCCGACCATGATCGCGATGATGATCAGCACGCCGCTGTTTTCTTTGTAATGCAGGTTGTGCGACAGGTAGCTCGGCATATAGGTGAGCAGCATGTAGTACGTCACGTTGGTCGCCGCGACAATGCCGATGCAGGTCAGCAGGCTGCGCCAGTGTTTGGTCGCCACTTCCTTGAACGAGACCTTGGGGCCGTGGGTCAGGCCTTCGCGATCGCCTTGTTCGAGCTTGTCCATGTGCTGCTGGAAGGCGGGGGTTTCTTCCAGGGCATGGCGCAGGTACAGGCCGATGATGCCCAGGGGCAGGGCGAGGAAGAACGGCAGGCGCCAGCCCCAGGCTTCAAAGTCCGCTTCGCCCAGGACGCTGGAAATCAGCACCACGACGCCTGCGCCGAGCACGAAACCGGCGATGGAGCCGAAGTCCAGCCAACTGCCGAGGAAGCCGCGCTTGCGGTCCGGGGCGTATTCGGCGACGAAGATCGAGGCGCCGGTATATTCGCCACCCACGGAGAAGCCCTGGGCCATTTTGCACAGCAGCAGCAGGATCGGCGCCCAGATACCAATGGAGGCGTACGAGGGGATCAGGCCGATCGCGAAGGTGCTCAGGGACATGATCACGATGGTGGCGGCGAGCACCTTTTGTCGCCCGTATTTGTCACCCAGTGCACCAAAGAACAGGCCGCCCAGTGGACGGATCAGGAAGGGCACGGAAAACGTACCGAGCGCGGCGATCATTTGTACGCTGGGCGAGGCGTCGGGAAAGAACACCTTGCCGAGCACATAGGCGACAAACCCGTAGACGCCAAAGTCGAACCATTCCATGGCGTTACCCAGTGCGGCGGCGGTGATCGCCTTGCGCACCTTGGTGTCATCGACGATGGTGATGTCTTTCAATCCGATGGGCTTGACGCTTTTCTTACGTAATTTCATGCGGGACACTCTAAAGCAGAACAGGGGAGGTGCCATCGCAGCGATGGCACCGCTCTGTCAGTTCAGATACAAGCGGACACTAAATAATTCACCACGGTCTTGGTTTTTTTGCTTGCTTAGGTTTTGTAGTGAGCGGGCTTGCCCCGCGCTGGGGTGCGGAGCGCCCCCAATAACGACACCGCATTTTCATCCAGAACCCAGCCGCCTGGTTTGGGGCGGCTTCGCCACCCAGCGCGGGGCAAGCCCGCTCACTACAAGGATCATTATGACTACCACTGAATCGCGTCTTGTCTACCGTCAGCCCCTTCCCAGCGACCTGCAGCGATTGTTCGAGATCTTCGGCGATCCGCAGACCAACCAGTTCAACCCTGCCGGGCCCCTGGCCAATGTGGAGGCGGCGCAACGCCTGCTGGACCAATGGCTCCAACAGTGGGCGGCCGAGGGTTACGGCTGGTGGGCGATTGCCCGCAGGGAGGCGCCGGAATCCATCATCGGCTTTGGTGGCATCGCGCCTCTTAACTACCTGACCGAGCGGCGCGTCAACCTGGGTTACCGGTTCGCCGTGCAAGCCTGGGGGCAGGGCTACGCCACCGAAGTGGGTCGGGACGCCCTGACGCTGGCCTTCGAAACCCTCGGCTTGCCCGAAGTATTCGGCCTCGTGCGCCCGGACCACGCCGCGTCGATTCGTGTGCTGGAAAAGATCGGCATGCAGCCTTTCGGCCTGCTTGATGACGTAACGGGCAGGGCGCCGAGTCGGGTGTTCAGGGTTTGTCATCCTACAACTGCTACAACCTAATACTTCACACAACCTCGCAATAGCTCGATAAAGCGCAATCTTCAGATTGACAGCGTTCAGGCGTCCCGATATAAAAGCGGCAGTTGTACGACGACATATGTCGTTACATATGTCCTATCTAACAAAAATAAAAAGTGATGCCATGAATCTGATCGAGCCCATCCACGCTCACCGCGTTGGCCAAGCTGTAGGCAACTATCGCTGGACCATCTGCGCGATGCTGTTTTTCGCAACCACCGTCAACTACCTCGACCGCCAGGTGCTCAGCTTGCTGGCGCCGCAACTGTCGACGCAATTTGGCTGGAGCAACACCGACTACGCCAACATTGCCGCGGTGTTCCAGTTCGTCTACGCCATTTCCATGCTGTTCGCCGGGCGCTTCGTCGACAAGATCGGCACCAAGGCCGCCTATGTGTTGGCGATTGGCATCTGGTCCACTGGCGCCATCATGCATGCGTTCTCGGTGCCGATGGGCGAGGGCATCGCCGCCATCAGCGGTGCGATCGGCCTGGCGGTGATACCTGTGTCGATTGCCGGTTTCATGTTGTCCCGCGCGGTGCTGGCGATTGGCGAGGCGGGCAACTTCCCGATCGCGATCAAGGCCACCGCCGAGTATTTCCCCAAGAAGGAACGTTCGCTGGCCACCGGGATCTTCAACTCCGGCGCCAACGTCGGCGCAATCCTGGCGCCTATCTGCGTGCCGTTGATTGCCGGTCTGTGGGGTTGGGAAGCGGCGTTCATCGTGATCGGCGGGCTGGGTTTCGTGTGGGTCGCCGTGTGGATCGCGCTCTACAAGAAGCCGGATGAACAACCGCGTCTGTCCGCCGAAGAGCTGGCCTATATCCGCAGCGACCAGACCGTGCAGCCCTTGACCCCCGCGAGCGTTGGCGCGGTGGAGAAAAAAGTCTCGTGGTTCAAATTGCTCACCTATCGCCAGACCTGGGCGTTTGCCTTCGGCAAGTTCATGACGGACGGCGTGTGGTGGTTCTTCCTGTTCTGGCTGCCCACCTACCTGTCGGCGCAATACGGCATGAAAGGCCCCGATATCGTGCTGCCGCTGGCGGTGCTGTACAGCATGACCATGGTGGGCAGCATCGGCGGCGGCTGGTTCCCCAGCTACTTCATGGCGCGCGGGGATGCACCCTACGATGGCCGCATGAAAGCCATGCTGGTGATCGCACTGTTCCCGCTGGTGGTATTGCTGGCGCAGCCTTTGGGCTACATCAGCTTCTGGATACCGGTATTGCTGATCGGCGTGGGTGCATCTGCGCACCAGGCGTGGTCGTGCAACATCTTCACCACCGTGTCCGATATGTTCCCGCAGAAGACCGTGGCTTCGGTGGTCGGCATCGGCGGCATGGCCGGCGGCCTGGGCGGCGTGGTGATGACCAAGATCGGCGGCTGGGTGTTTGACTACTACAAGTCCATCAACGACATCCACACCGGCTACATGATCATGTTTGCGATTTGTGCGCTGGCCTATCTGGTGGCCTGGAGCGTGATGAAGGCACTGGTGCCGCGTCACAAGGAAATCACCGACCTGTAATTGGCACGGGCAGGTCGGCGCCATGCCTGCCTGCCAGGATGATTCGCACTGCCAGGACCACGCCGATCAGTACCGTCGCCAGGCCCGCCGCTTCCATCGGCGTCGGGCCGCGGCCTTCGAACGCCAGGCCGAGCAGGCTGGCGAACACGGATTCAAGGGCGATCAACTGACCACTGAGCACCATGGGCAGGCGCCGCGTCGCGGCGTTCCAGGCCCAGGCGCCGACCACGGTGGACATCAGCGCTATCACCAGGCTCCAGGCAAACAGCGGCGCCGCCTGTTCAACCCCGACACCGAGGACCGGCAGCCTCAGCAGCCCAAGGGCCAGCAACGGCGGCAACAGGCAAAGCGCGGCCACACCGGCGCCCACCAGCATCAGCGCGGTCCATGCTCCGGTCGCCTGAACCGGCAACCGGTCCAGGTGCTGTTGATTGAGCATGCTGAACAGCAACCATAGAGCAACGGCCCCCAACGAACACAACAGCCCCGCCAGCCAGGCGCCCGGGTTCAACGCCGGTTGATGGAGGCTGCCGAGGTTCGCCAGCAGCAACCCCACCAGCAGGCACGACAAAGGCGCGATCAGCCGGCCCCATTCGACGGTCTTGTGATGGGCATTGCCCAGCAAGGCGAGCAACAGCGGCACCATCCCGACCATCGCTGGCGTGAGCACGGGCCCTGCCAGGTGCACGCCAGCGGCGATGCATACGCCGTAACCCAGGCAACCCAGCGCTCCCAGGCCTGCGGCGAGTAACCGGCGGCCTGGTGTAATCAGCGGCAACCGAGCGCGACACAGGATGAGCCCGCCGACGCCCAGCACGCCTACGAACAGGAATCGCACCATCATCAGGTCGTAGAGGCTGTAGGGGCCGGTGACGTAGGGCGTGATGAAGTTCAGCGCCCAGCCCAGGGTTGCCACCAGCGCATACAGCAGGCCGAGAAACAGTGAGACAGCTGCCGGCTTCATCCGCGTACTCCATCCGGTAATCGACAGCCATGGTGCGCGGCCGCGCGGCTGTGCTACAAACGAGTTCTCGGCCCTGGATGCATAACCGCTGATTATGAATGCGCTCGGCAAAACCTTACCGCCCCTGGCCAGTTTGCTGCCCTTTGAATCGGCGGCGCGCCTGGAGAGTTTTTCCAAGGCGGCCGATGAACTGCACATCACCCAGGCCGCAATCAGCCGGCAGATCCGCGGGCTCGAGGACGACCTGGGGGTCAAGCTGTTCGTGCGGCGTAATCGCGCCGTGTTTCTCACGCCGCAAGGGCGCGAACTGGCAGGTGTGGTCAGCGCAGCGTTGCACCGCATCGGTGAAAGTGCCGCCAGCCTGCGTGCGACACGCAACAGCCACCGGGTGGTGTTGCTGTGCCAGTTGTGTGAAGCGTTTTATTGGCTGATGCCGCGCCTATCGACCTTTCACCAGCAATGCCCGCATATCGAGATCCAGGTGGTGACCACCACCCGGCCATTGACTGAATTCAACGACCCCTTTGACGTAGCCCTGCAAAGCACGCGGCGCGCCAGCGGGGCTCACTCCCTGATATTCACCGCTTCGGACGAAGTGTTTCCGGTGTGCAGCCCGGCCTACCTCAGCTCGGGCGAACCGCTGCCCTTGAGCGGGTTGCAACGCCAGACGCTCCTGCACCATAGCGCCCCGCCGCCGCACTTGATGGAGTGGGAGGAGTGGTTGCAGGTATTTGGCCAGGCATTGCCCGAGGACGCGCGCAGCGCGACGTTCGACAGCTACCCACTGATGTTGCAAGCCGCCGTGGAGGGACATGGGATTGCCATGGGCTGGCGTCGCACCGCGAGCCGCTTGATGCAAATGGGAGCGCTGGTGAGGCCGTGCGCCGAGAGCGTGCGCTTGCCCGAGGCTATCTCGGTTTACCGGCATCAGGCGGCGGGGTGGCGGGAGGAAGTGGCGGCGTTGCTCGCCTGGCTCGAGGCGCAACTGCAGGAGGAGTGACAGGGGCTTTGTCGCCCCTGTCGTGCGCGGTTATGGGTTACGCGTTACCCGCCAAACGGTGTTGGCCAGGTCATCGGCGATGATCAACGCGCCTTTCGGGTCCACCGTCACGCCCACCGGGCGCCCGCGGGTCTTGCCGTCGTCACCGCGAAAGCCGGTGGCAAAATCGACCGGCTCGCCGGAGGGCTTGCCGTTGCTGAAGGGCACGAAGATCACCTTGTAGCCCACCGGGTTGTCCCGGTTCCAACTGCCGTGTTCGCCGACGAAGACGCCGTCGGCGAATTTTTCGCCCATCTGCGGGATGGAAAAGTCCACGCCCAATGCCGCGACATGGGAACCCAGGCTGTAATCCGGCTTGATCGCGGCGGCGACTTTGGCCGGGTTCTGCGGCTGTGCACGCGGGTCGACGTTCTGGCCCCAATAGCTGTAGGGCCAGCCATAGAATGCGCCTTCACGCACGGACGTCAGGTAGTCCGGCACCAGGTCGGGCCCCAGTTCGTCGCGCTCGTTGACGACCGTCCACAGTTGCCCGGAACCCGGCTGAATGGTCAGCGCCGTCGGGTTGCGCAGGCCGGTGGCGTAGGGTTTGTGCGCGCCGGTCGCGGCGTCGATCTGCCAGACCATGGCGCGGTCGATCTCGACTTCCATGCCGCGCTCGGTGACATTGCTGTTGGAGCCGATCCCCACATAGAGCTGGCTGCCGTCTTCGCTCACCGCGAGAGACTTGGTCCAGTGATGATTGATCTGCGCCGGCAGGTCGGTGACCTTGGTGGCAGGGCCGGCGGCCTTGGTCTGGCCGTCGGCGTAGTCAAAGCTCACCAAGGCGTCCTGGTTGGCCACGTAGAGTTTACCGTTGGCGAACGCCAGGCCGTACGGCGCGTTGAGGTTGTCGGCGAAGACTGTCTTGAGTTCGTAGGTGCCATCACCGTCGGCGTCGCGCAGCAACGTCAGGCGGTTGCCGCCCTTGACCTTGGTGTTGCCCTCGGCCTTGATCAGGCTGGCGATCACATCCTTGGGCTTGAGCTTGGCCGCGCTGCCGCCCCGGCCTTCGGCCACCAGGATGTCGCCATTGGGCAGCACCAGGGTCTGGCGCGGGATGGCGAGGCCAGTGGCGATTGCGCTGATGCTGTAGCCTTCCGGTACTTTGGGTTTCTGTTCACCCCAGGGGACGGGCTCGGCAATCTTCATGCTCGGCAACAGGCTGCTTTGTTGCTCCGGCAACTTGGGGTCGGGGCCACGCGCCTGGGTCTTGTCACCTTCGCCACCGCACGCGGTCAGCAACAGGGCGGCACTTAACAGGGTCAGTGTGCTGGACGTTTTCATTGGGCGACTCCCGAGCGCAGGTTAGTCAGGCCGATCCACGCGGCAACCAATGCCAGCAGCGTGACGATCGCCGAGAGCACCAGGCCCGCAGGCATCATCGCGAAGGCGTCCTTGGCATGCTGGAAGGCATTGACCAGGCCCAGTACCCAGGCGGCGAGCAACAGCAGGAAATACGCGGCCGGTCGCCCGGATTTACGCTCGGCGCGAAGCAGATTGACCAGCGCGAACAACAGCGCGAATCCACTGAATACCAACGCGCCCGCAATCAGCCAGGACGCGAAGTTGGCCCATTGAATCTGGTAGGTCTGGCCGTAGGCAATGTCACTGAGCAGGGCGCCCAGAAACAACGGGACGCTGCCGGCAAGCAAGATTGCATGCAGCGCACCGGGCTTGGTGGGGTAGTAGGTGGGGAGGGTAGTCATGTGAAGGGCGGCTCCTTATTGACGTTGCACAGGGGAGTGCATAGGAAAGGAGCGTACGTTTTGTCAGAAAGTTCATTGGCTTTCGTGTCGGGATGTTATCGGGCCACGGTGTCTACAAACCTTTGTAGTGAGCGGGCTTGTCCCGCGCTGGGTAGCGAAGCCGCCCCAATAAAGACACCACGGAGCTCCAGACAGAACCGAGTCGCCTGGTTTGGGGCGGCTTCGCCACCCAGCGCGGGGCAAGCCCGCTCACTACCTATCGCCTCTGTGGTTGAGCAGTGAACCCCTGGCCGGGTTGGGCGCCTAAGCCTTTATAATCCCGACGATTGCCACCATCAGGCCCCCCATGACCCATCCCCGCATCGGCTTTGCCTGCCAGTACAAGCATCCCGAACGCCTGCTGTCGACCAGCGCCCTGAAGCTGATCGAAGGCCCGTTCAACCCGCGTACCACCACCCTGCGCTGGATGGACGGGGTCACCGCGCAAGTCGCCCGCGACAAGCTGGTGGAAGTGGTCACCCACAACCTGGCCGCCCAACTGCGCTTGTTGGCCTATGTGGCTGAACTGCCGCCGACCTTGCGCATGCTGCGCTTGAGCAGCGATCTGCTGCCGTTCTACAGCCACCCGAAAGTCGCCGCCGTGTACAAAGACCCCGCCATCGAACGTCAGTTGGCGCAAGGCTTCGCCGCCATCGGTGAACTGGCGCGCGCGTCGGACATTCGCCTGTCATTCCACCCTGGCCAGTACTGCGTGCTCGGTTCGGAAAACCCTGGCGTGGTGGAAAACAGCCTGGCCGAGTTCGAATACCACGCCGACATGATCCGCATGATGGGCTACGGCCGACGCTTCCAGGACCTCAAGTGCAACGTGCACATCGCCGGCCGCCTGGGTGTGGAAGGCACCCGCGCGGTGTGGTCGCGCCTGTCGGAGGTGGCGCGCAATTGCATCACCTTCGAGAACGACGAGAAAACCTACGGCCTCGATTACTGCCTGCAAATGGCTGACCTGGCGCCGGTGGTGCTGGACATCCACCATTGCTGGATCAATGAAAACGACTACATTGCGCCCGATTCCGAACGGGTTGCCCGCGTGATTGAAAGCTGGCGCGGCGTGCGCCCGACCATGCACTACTCGCAGCCGCAGGAAGTCTTGCAGGAACTGGGGTTCGACGCCGAGCAAAAGCTGGAAATGGAGGCGCTGTTGCAGGTGGTCTCCAAGCGCGATCTGTATGCTCACAGTGCGCAGATGTGGAACCGCTGGACCAATGACTACGCGCTGCAGTTTTTCGATCGCTTCGACATCATGCTCGAAGCCAAGGACAAGAACGTGGCGGCGCTGGCGTTTTATGAGCATTTCAAGCGCCGCTCAATCTAGAGAAAGGAGCCTTCACCCATGCCGACCCTGCACCTGTTGTGCGGCAAGATCGCCTCGGGCAAATCCACGCTCGCCAAGCACCTCGGCGTGCAACACAGCGCAGTGGTGCTGAGTGAGGACCAGTGGCTCGCGCGGCTATACCCCGGTGAGATCGCGTCAGTGGCGGATTACCTGCGCTGCGCTCAACGCATTCGCGGCGTGCTGGAGCCGCTGGTGATAGATATGCTGGCCGCAGGCGTCAATGTGGTGCTGGATTTCCCGGCCAACACCCTGGCCAATCGCACCTGGCTGGTGGGCCTGGCACGGACGGCGGGCGTACCGCACCGCCTGCACTACCTGGAACTGGACGACGCCACCTGCCGCGCCCGCCTGCACGCGCGCAATGCGCAAGGTGAACACGACTTTGCGGCGACGGATGCCGAGTTTGACCTGATCACACGGCATTTTTGTGCACCCAGTGAGGAGGAGGGGTTGGTGATTGAGGTGTATCGGCCGTGAGTAGAACGAACGCGAGAGGGGTCGACCAAGAGGGGTTCATCCTCACTGTTCCCCAGACGTGCATGCAGCCGTCATTTCAGCCATTGCTTGATGATGTCTGCACCTCGCTTTCGCGGGACGAACTGGGAATGGACGGCATCTACCTTTATGGCAGCATCGCCCGTGGTGACGCCGTGCCGGGTGTTTCCGACCTTGATCTCTCCCTGGTTCTGAGTGAATCGCCGACGCCTCAGGTATTGGAGCAGTTGGAAGCGGTGAGGCGCGACATTGAGCGTCGGTACCCGCTGGTCACCAAGGTTGATTTTGATATCGGCAGTCGCGCGCAGGTACTGGCGGCTGAGAACAAATACAGTTGGGGGTTCTGGCTCAAGCATCACTGCCGATGCCTGTGGGGTAATGACCTGGCACTGCGCTTTGAGCGGTTTCGCCCCTCACTGGACGTTGCCTTGGCAGTAAACGGAGACTTCGAATCGGTATTGACCGCCTACCTTGCGCGTATCGCGCGCGCCGAGACAGAGCAGCAGCGGCTTGTCTTGCAGCGTGAAGCCGCGCGCAAATTGCTCCGGGCCACGCAGGTGCTACGGCCGCAAGATGCGGTTACATGGCCTCAGACACTTGAAGAGCATGTTGCGCTGTTCGTTCAGGCGTATCCGATGAAGGTGACGGAGGTGGCATTTTTCCTGTTTGAAGCCAGAAATCCGAGTGCCGCCGCCGAAAAGTTCGCAGTGCGTCTCGAAGCGTTTTTGGCTTGGATGATTCTGGAGCAACGATAGTTTTCCTGATGCTCGTATGATCAAACGGAGTGTCAGGAGATGCTGATGCTAGCAATGCCGCCGCCTTCGCAGCCTCGCTGGGGCTCGACAGCTCCCACAGTTGAGCTGCGGTGCTGCTGAAAATGGCGCCAGTCGCTACACCGCAAATCCAACCGACAAAAGCCGATCCCTTGTGGGAGCTCTCGAGCTTTAGCGAGGCTGCGAAAGCGGAGTGTCAGGCGATGAAAATGCCAGCAATGCCGCCGCCTTCGCAGCCTCGCCGGGGCTCGACAGCTCCCACATTTGATCTTCGTCGCGGCTGAGATTGCGCCAGCCGCTACAACGCAAATCTAGCCAACACAGCCGATCCTCTGTGGGAGCTCCCGAGCAGGCTGCGAAAGCGGAGTGTCAGGCGATGAAGATGCCAGCAATGCCGCCGCCTTCGCAGCCTCGCTGGGGCTCGACAGCTCCCACAGTTGAGCGGCGGTGCTGCTGAAAAGGGCGCCAGTCGCCACACCGCAAATCCAACCGACAAAAGCCGATCCCCTGTGGGAGCTGTCGAGCTTTAGCGAGGCTGCGAAAGCGGAGTGTCAGGCGGCGAAAATGCCAGCAATGCCGCCGCCTTAGCGAGGCAGCGATAGCGGTGTGTCAGGCCATCGAAAAACCACGGCTACGACTTGAACCGCCCCACCAACCCATTCAACTCATCCGACAGGTCCGACAACCGCCCCGAGTCGTCCTGCGCCGAATTGGCCAGGCTTTCCACCAGCCGCGCCTCGTCGTAGATCTGTTGGATATGCCGGTTGATCTCTTCGGCCACGCTGTGTTGTTCCTCGGCGGCGGCGGAGATCTGCAGGTTTTGATCGCGGATCTCGTTGACCGACGTCTGTATGCCTTCAAAGCTGTCGCGCGCGCTCTCGATGGAGGCGACGCTGGCCCGCGACAAGTCCAGGCAACTGCCCATCTTTTGCGTGACTTCCTCGGTCTTGCTGCCAAGGGTGCCGAGCAGTTGCTCGATTTCGCCGGTAGAGTCCGAAGTGCGCTTGGCCAACGCACGGACTTCGTCGGCCACGACGGCAAACCCTCGGCCCTGGTCACCGGCGCGGGCGGCCTCGATGGCGGCGTTGAGCGCCAGGAGGTTGGTCTGTTCGGCAATCGCGCGGATGGTGCCGATGATCTGGTTGATGCTGCGACTGCCAGCCTCCAGTTCGGCCATGGCCTCGGACGACTCGGTCAGGCGGCGCCCCAGGCGGTTGACGTTGTCGGTGGTGACTTCGATCTGCTGCTTGCCCTCGGCCACGCGGCGGTGCCCGTTTTCGGCGGATTCTGCCGCGCCGCTGCAGGAACGTGCCACCTCGTTGGCGGTAGCGACCATTTCGTTGAACGCCGTGGACACCAGCTCCACCGCCTCGCGTTGCCGGCCCGCGGCTTCGTTCATGTTGTGCGCCACTTCGCTGTTGACCTTGGAAGCATTGTGCAAATTGGCCGAGGCCGCGCCGATATGCTGGATCAGCTGACGAATCGCCGCCAGGAACTTGTTGAACCAGCCGGCCAGTTCGGCGGTTTCATCCTTGCCTTGCACCTGCAGTTCGTGGCGCAGGTCACCTTCACCCTCGGCGATAGACTGCAAGCCGGTGCTGACCTGGCCGATGGGCTTGACGATGACGTTGGAAAACGCCGCCGCGATCAGCCCGAAAATCAGCACCAGGACGCCCACGATAATGGCGGTGAGGTAGGTCATGCGTGTGGCTTCGGCCATGACTTCGCGCTGTTCGATCAGCCCGATATAGCGCCAGCCCAGGCCGGGCGAGGTCCATACGTTGGCCATATAGCGCACGCCATCGATTACCACTTCGGTGGAGCCCTGGGGTGTGTCGGCCAGGTGCGCATACGGCGCGCCCAGGTCCTTGAGCGGCTTGAAACCGTGGGCTGCGTCACGCGGGTCAACCAGCACCACGCCGTCTTCGATCAGCATCACGTAGCCGCTTTCTCCCAGCTTGATGCTCTTGACCAGTTCGGTGAGGTTTTTCAGCGAGACGCTGACCACGAACACGCCCTTGGCCTTGCCGTTTTCCAACAGTGCGCGGGCGGTGCCGACCAACGCCACGTCGTCTTTGTCATAGTAATAGGCGGGCGTGCGCACGGTCTTGCCGGGGCTGGCCATTGCCGCCTTGTACCAGGGCCGGGTGCGCGGGTCGTACTTGGCCAGTTGCGGGTCATCCGGCCACTTGGCGTAGGTGCCGTCTTCCAGCCCGATCGACAGGATCGCCGCCGTCGGGTGCGTAGCGCCAAAGCGCGCGAAACGCTCGATCACCGTTTGGGCTTCGGCAGGCATCGGCTGGCTGGCCGCATCGGCGGGCTGATAGTTCTTGAGTGTGTTAATCGACGTGTATACAGGATCGGTGGCCATTTGATCGACGTTCTGCAGCGTGCCGTCGAAGAACTGGCGGATGTTGCCGTCGATCTGGCGGATTTCCCGGGTGCTGCCATCGATAAACTGATCCACCGCCTGGGTGCGTGTGTTCATGACCGAGATCACGGCCACAAGGCTCACCGGGATAAAAGCCACAGAAACAAATGCCAGCACCAGCTTATTTTTTATTTTCATCAAGACGACCATCAGCGTGAAGGGCGGCCAAATCGTCGTGCTCACCAGTAGGCGCTACGGCGATTTGCTATCACTCTGTTTCGGCCCGGCTTCGAGAAACCTTTAGGGTTTTTTGTACACAATACAAATTGCGATTGTTCTGTATCCAATCAGTACACATCACGCAAATAACGTTTCTGCTCGCTCAACTGGCGCCAGTATTCCACGGCGCCTTCAGCGCCAAGCCCGCCGTGGGTTTGCGCGACGTGCCGCAGGGCCTGGTCGACGTCTTTGGCCATATGGCTCGCATCGCCGCAGATATACAGCTTGGCGCCATCCTGTAACCAACCCCAAAGCTGCGCACCCTGTTCGCGGATGCGGTCCTGCACGTAGACCTTCTGCGCCTGGTCGCGGGAGAACGCCAGGCTCAAGTGGGTGAGCAGGCCATCCTGTTGCATGCCCTGCAACTCGTCCTTGTAGTAGAAGTCGCTGGCCGCGTGTTGTTCGCCAAAAAACAGCCAGTTACGCCCCTGATGCCCCAGGGCGCGACGCTCCTGCAAAAACGCACGGAAGGGGGCGATGCCGGTGCCGGGGCCGATCATGATCATCGGCACATCGCCGTCGCTTGGCGTGCGGAAGTGCTTGGACGGCTGCACGAACAGCGGCACTTCGCCGTCGCCGACGCGGTCGGCGAGGAAGGTCGAGGACACGCCTTTGCGCTTGCCGTAACGCACCGCGGCCACGGTGAGGTGCACTTCCCGCGGGAAGGCCTTGGCGCTCGATGCGATGGAATACAAGCGCGGTTGCAGGCGCCTGAGGGTGCCCAGCAGTTCGTCCGCCGAGCACTCGATGGGGTATTGCTGCAATACATCCGCCAATTGCCGGCCCCATAGCCACTCATTCAGTTCGGCCTTGTGCTCGGGGTTGAGCAAATGCTTGAGGCCTGGATCGGCGCTGCGCTCGGCGATGAAGGTCAAGGTGTCGCTGCTGGGGCGGGCGATTTCGAAGTGCTGGGTGAGCGCCTGTTGCAGCGGTACGTCGCCGAAGGTATCGATGTTCACGCAGGTACTGGCATCCAGGCGCGTCAGTTCGAGCAATTCGCTGACCAGCTCGGGGCAGTTGCGTGGCCTGACACCCAGTGCATCACCGGCTTCATAGCTCAGCCCTGAGTCGGCCAGGTCCAGGGCGAACTGGCGGGTTTCCTTGTGCGGGCTTTGCGGGTTCAGGTGACGGTTGAGCAGCAGGCGCGAGCCATACAGCTTGGTTTTACCGGCAGGCGTGGCGGGCATGGCGGGCGCCATGGACTTTACCGGGTTGAGGCTTTGCTGGAACCGCACCAGCCAGGCGTCGGCGGGGGCTTCGAATTCGGTATCGCAGTCGACGCGCTCCAGCAGGCGGGTGGCGCCCAGTTCCAGCAGGCGCTGGTCGAGCCGCTTGCCGTGGTTGCAGAACTGGTCGTAATTCGGATCGCCCAAGGCCAGCACCGCAAAGCGCAGCGACTCCAGGCGTGTCTCGGCGGTGCTGAGGCTGTGCCAGAAACCCTCGCCATTGTCCGGCGGGTCGCCGTCGCCAAAGGTGCTGCTGATCAGCGCCAGGGTGTGGGTGCTCGCCAGTTTGCTTGCGGGAAAATCCGCCATCGCGCTCAACTCTACGCTGATGCCGGCCTCGCGCAGACGCTGGGCAAACCGCTCGGCCAGGGCCTCGGCATTGCCGGTCTGCGACGCCCACAGCAGGGTAACGGCCGGGGAGGGCGTTGCCATGGTTTGCGCACGGCTGAACAAGCCGCCGAGCAAGCCGTCCAGCCACAAGCGTGACTCCCGGGCCAGCGGCGCATTCGCCGGGAGCGTCGGCATGCCGTCGTCCTGACGCGCGGCGCTGGACTGCAGGCCACTGAGAAATCCGGCGAGGTAGGTGCGTTCGCTGTCGCTCAACTGAGGCGGCGGCACATTGCGCAGGCCGGCGATGTCGGCGAAAGCGTCAAGGCGCGACATGGCGAGTTCCTCTGGTAGAGGGGCGGGAAGGTCCAGCAACTGGTGTTCGATCAGTTCAACCCGCGCCAGGGAAACAGCGCAGAACTTGAACCCGGGCTGCAACGAAATCGGGTCGACGGCATCATGCGTCACGGCGTTGATCGCCAGGTGTTCGCCGAACACATCATTCCAATGGAAAGGTGCAAAACAGTTGCCGGGCCGCACCCGGTTGGTGACCACGGCAGGCAGCACGGCGCGGCCACGCTGGGAGCGCACTTCCACGGCGTCCTTGTCCTTGATGCCCAGGCGCGCGGCGTCTTCGGGGTGCAGTTCCACGAACGGGCCGGGGTTGAGTTTATTCAGCGTGGCGACCTTGCCGGTCTTGGTCATCGTGTGCCATTGGTGCTGCACGCGCCCGGTGTTGAGCACGAAGGGGAATGCGTCATCGGGCATCTCCGTCGCCGGCATATGGGGGCGGGCGAAGAACCGGCCTTTGCCGTTTTCGGTGGCGAAGCTGAGGGTGCCGTCCTTTACGTAGCGGATCGGGTTACGGTCCGCTGCGTCGGCGGATGCGCAGGGCCATTGCAGCGGCTTTTCGCGCAGGCGCGGGTAGCTTGCGCCGCGGATGTCGTAGCCGGTCGTGGGGTTCCAGGCGCGTTTGATTTCTTCAAACACCTCGGCTGCGCAGGTGTAGGTGAAGGCCTCGGCAAAGCCCATCTCACACGCGACCCTGGCGATGATCTGCCAGTCGGGCAAGGTCTCGCCGGGGGCGTCGACGGCCTTTTGCATCAGGGTCAGGTTGCGCTCGGAGTTGATCATCACCCCTTCGGCCTCGGCCCATAGCGCGCCGGGCAGCAGAATGTCGGCGTAGCGGTTGGTCTCGGTGTCGAGGAAGGCATCCTGGGCGATCACCAGTTCGGCGGCTTGCAGGCCTTTGATAACGGTCTGGCGGTTGGGCACGCTGGCCACCGGGTTAGTGCAGATGATCCAGCAGGCCTTGATCTGCCCGGCAGCCATCTGCTCGAACATCGCCACGGTACCGTCGCCGGCCTTGCGCGGCAGGCTGTCGTGGGGGATCTGCCACAGGTCCTCGATAAAGGCACGGTCCGCCTCGACCAGCACCGAGCGTTGCCCCGGCAGGCCAGGCCCCATATAACCCATTTCGCGACCGCCCATGGCGTTGGGTTGGCCCGTGAGGGAAAACGGCCCGCTGCCCGGCCGGCAAATGGCGCCGGTGGCCAGGTGCAGGTTGCACAGGGCGTTGGTGTTCCAGGTGCCGTGGGTGCTCTGGTTGAGGCCCATGGTCCAGCAGCTCATCCACTCGGCGGCCTGGCCGATCCAGTCGGCGGCCTGGCGGATATCGGCTTCGGCCAGGCCGGTGATGGCGGCGACCCGCTGGGGCGGGTAGTCTTCCAGAAACGCCGGCATGGCCTCCCAGCCTTCGGTGAAAGCGGCGATAAAGGCCGGGTCGGTATGGCCGTTTTTCACCAGCAGGTGCAACAGGCCGTTGAGCAAGGCCAGGTCGGTGCCCGGTTTTATCGGCAGGAACAGGTTGGCCTTGTCTGCCGTGGCGCTGCGCCGGGGGTCTACCACGATCAGCCTGGCCCCGGCCTTGACCCGGTCCATCATGCGCAGGAACAAAATCGGGTGACAGTCGGCCATGTTGGCGCCGATCACGAAGAACAGGTCGGCGCGGTCGAAATCCTCATAGGACCCCGGCGGGCCGTCGGAGCCCAGGGACAGTTTGTAGCCGCTGCCGGCGCTGGCCATGCACAGGCGCGAGTTGGACTCGATGTTGGAGGTGCGCACGAAGCCCTTGGCCAGCTTGTTGATCAGGTATTGGGATTCCAGCGACATCTGGCCCGACACGTAGAAGGCCAACGCATCCGGCCCGTGCGTGTCGAGGACGTGGCGCAAGCGGCCGGCGGTTTCGCTGATGGCCTTGTCCATGGCGATTCGCACCGGGTCGTGGTCCCGGGCCTGGCGCACATAGGCGTGCTCCATGCGACCGGACTCGGCGATGGCTTGCCCGCAGGTGGTGCCCTTGGTGCACAGGCGGCCGAAGTTGGTGGGGTGGTCCTTGTCGCCGGTCACCTTCACCACTTTATTGTGTTCGACCTGCATGACGATACCGCAGCCCACGCCACAATAGGGACACACGCTACGTACGCTCTGGTTTGCCATCAATCACCTGTGTAAACAAAAAAGGCGCCTTGCAACCCTCCGTTGAACACGGGGATTACACGGCGCCTTTGTCGTGAGAGGCAGTCAGCGTTGACTGCTTGGTTTGCATCTTCCTAGCAAATCACGCGCCAGGTTCGGCCCTGTAGTGAGCGGGCTTGTCGAATCGTCGCACCGCCCGCGCTGGGCTGCGCAGCGGCCCCAAACCAGTCACCCCAATTTCAAATGACACACCGCAGCGGTCCGATTGGGGCGGCTTCGCCCCCCAGCGCGGGGCAAGCCCGCTCACTACATGCACATTTATGAAGCGTGGCGCACCAACGGGAGGCGCAGGAGGAAATGTCTGGCTCCTTCGATTGGCGCCAGAGGCCGTTGCAATGGGCAGTGCCAGTATTTGGCACAGACCCTGCAAGCTCCCCCTCAACCCACTTCGGTCAACGACGATCGACACCTTGGGCAATAGCGGTGGATCCGGCGCAGTCGCCCGGTCCCAACCTGCATAAGAACAGGCAAAGGCGCCTGGAACCGAAAGGTTTCAGGCGTTTTTTTTTGCTTTTTTAAACCGTGATGAGCTTTGTCGGGTGCTTTATATGAACAGTCTCAAAACCCTGATCGTCGTCGGCAATGGCATGGTCGGCCACCACTGTGTGGCGCAACTGATCGAACGCGGTGCGCTGGATCACTACCGCTTGCACGTGTTCAGCGAGGAGCCGATGCGCGCCTATGACCGGGTGCATCTGTCCGAGTATTTCACCGGCCGCGATGCCGAGTCGCTGGCATTGTCCGAAGCCTCGTTGTACCAGACCCCAGGCGTGACCTTGCACTTGGGCGTGCCGGTGCTGGAGATCGACCGCGCCCGCTGCGAGGTGATCACCGCCGAGGGCTGCGTGGCTTATGACAAGCTGGTGCTGGCCACCGGTTCCTATCCCTTTGTGCCGCCCATTGAAGGCGCCGAGGGCGATTCGCGGTTGGTGTATCGCACGCTTGAGGACCTGGACGCGATTCGCAAAGCGGCCGCCAATGCCCGGCGCGGTGTGGTGGTGGGCGGTGGCCTGCTGGGTCTGGAAGCCGCCAACGCGCTGAAGAGCCTGGGCCTTGAAGCGCACGTAGTGGAATTCGCGCCGCGCTTGATGCCGGTGCAACTGGACGACTTCGGCGGCCTGGCGCTCAAGGCGCAGATCGAGCGGCTGGGCGTGGGCGTGCATTTGTCGCGGGCGACCCAGTCGATCAGCGCGGGCGAGCAGTACCGCTACCGCATGAACTTTGCCAATGAGGAATTTCTCGAAACCGACCTGGTCGTGTTCTCCGCCGGTATCCGCGCCCAGGATGCGTTGGCGCGTCAGGCCGGCCTGGACATCGGCCCGCGCGGCGGCGTGGTCATCAATGACGAATGCCTGAGCATCGACCCGAATATTTACGCGATTGGCGAGTGCGCGTCCTGGAACGGCAGCCTGTTCGGCCTCGTCGCGCCGGGCTACCAGATGGCCCGCGGCGTTGCTGCGCTGCTCTGCGAGCAAAGCGCCGAGCCGTTTGTTGGCGCGGACATGTCCACCAAGCTCAAGTTGCTCGGCGTGGACGTAGGCTCCATCGGCGACGCCCATGGCCACACACCGGGCGCGCGCAGCTACCAGTTTATCGACGAAGCCAGCGCCAGCTACCGGCGCCTGGTGGTCGATGCATCAGGCAAGCATGTGATCGGCGCGGTACTGGTGGGCGACAACAGCTACTACGACACGCTGCTGCAGTACATGCAGAACAGCATTGCGCTGCCGCCCGAGCCGGCCAGCCTGATCCTGCCTTCGTCCAGCGGCGCACCGACCCTCGGCCCCGGCGCTTTGCCGGAGTCGGCCACCGTGTGCTCCTGCCACAACGTGACCAAAGGCTCGATTTGCTCAGCGATCGACGGCGGCTGCAGCGACCTCGGCGCGCTCAAGGCCCAGACCAAGGCCTGCACCGGCTGTGGTGGCTGCGCCGGCCTGCTCAAGCAGGTGTTCGAGCATGAGCTGATCGCCCGTGGCGTCAGCGTCGACAAAAGCCTGTGCGAGCACTTCGCCTATACGCGCCAGGAGCTGTATGCCCTGGTGCGCGTGGAAGGGATCATCACCTTCGACGAACTGCTGGCCAAGCACGGCCGTGGGCACACCGGTTGCGATGTGTGCAAGCCGGCGGTCGGCTCGATCCTGGCGTCGTGCTGGAACCAGCCAATCATGGACGCGTCCCTGGTGCCGCTGCAGGACACCAACGATACGTTCATGGCCAACATGCAGAAGAACGGCACCTACTCGGTGGTGCCGCGTATTCCAGGCGGCGAGATCACTGCGGAAAAACTCATCGTGATCGGCGAAGTGGCGAAGAAATACGACCTCTATACCAAGATCACCGGTGGTCAGCGCATCGACCTGTTTGGTGCGCAACTGCACGAACTGCCGGACATTTGGGGCGAGCTGATCGCGGCGGGTTTCGAGACCGGGCACGCCTATGGCAAATCCACGCGCACGGTGAAGTCCTGCGTGGGCAGCACCTGGTGCCGCTACGGCGTGCAGGACAGCGTGAAAATGGCGCTGCTGATCGAGGACCGCTACAAAGGCCTGCGTTCGCCGCACAAGCTCAAGTTTGCGGTATCGGGTTGCACCCGGGAGTGTGCCGAAGCCCAAAGCAAGGACGTGGGCGTAATCGCCACCGAGAAGGGCTGGAACCTCTACATCGCCGGCAACGGCGGCATGCGCCCGCGCCATGCCGAGCTGTTCGCCACCGACCTGGACGACGCCTCGCTGATCCGCTACATCGACCGCTTCCTGATGTTCTACATCCGCACCGCCGACAAGTTGCAGCGCACCTCGGTATGGCGTGAAAGCCTGGAAGGTGGCCTGGATTTCCTCAAGGACGTGATCCTGCACGACAGCCTCGGCCTGGGTGCTGAACTCGAAGCGCAGATGCAGCTGGTGGTCGACCGCTACGAATGCGAATGGGCCAACGCCCTCGCAGACCCGGAAAAACTCAAGCGCTTCCGCACCTTCGTCAACGACAAACGCCCCGACCCGGACATCCACTTCGTCCAGGAGCGTGGCCAGCGCCGGCCGATCATGGCCGCCGAACTCAACCTGATCCCCGTGATCGAGGAGACTGCCTGATGAGCACGCTCAACACTCAACGCAACCTGGCTACCTGGAAAAGCGTGTGCAGCGAGAAGGACCTGGTGAGCAACTCCGGCGTGGTGGTGTGGCTGGATGGCGCGCAAGTTGCGCTGTTCTACCTGCCGGGCGCTCAGAACCAGACGCTGTACGCCATCGACAACCACGACCCGGAGTCAGGGGCGAATGTGATCGGTCGTGGCTTGCTCGGCAGTATCAAGGGCGACTTGGTGGTGGCGGCGCCGATCTACAAGCAGCATTACCGTCTTGAGGACGGCCAATGCCTGGAGGCGCCGGATCAGTACCTGCGGGTGTGGCCGGTGCGGTTGAACGGGGGAGTGGTGGAGATTGGGATGGAGTGATGCTCCATCTACTGGAGTTGCGCCAGCCGCTGAAACCCAAATCCCACCTGCCGCAGCCGATCCCCTGTGGGAGCTGTCGAGCTCTAGCGAGGCTGCGAAAGCGGAGTGTCAGGCACTGAATAAGGCGGTAGTGCCGCCGCCTTCGCAGCCTCGCCGGGGCTCGACAGCTCCCACATTTTCGAGCGGCGGCGCGGCTCGAATTGCGCCAGTCGCCACACCGCAAATCCAACCCATGCAGCCGATCCCCTGTGGGAGTTGTCGAGCTTTAGCGAGGCTGCGAAAGCGGAGTGTCAGGCACTGAATAAGTCAGCAGTGCCGCCACCTTCGCAGCCTCGCCGGGGCTCGAAAGCTCCCACATTGATCCCCAGCGCCGCTCGAATTGCGCCAGCCGCCACACCGCAAATCCCACCTGCCACAGCCGATCCCCTGTGGGAGCTGTCGAGCTTTAGCGAGGCTGCGAAAGCGGAGTGTCAGGCGATGAAGATGCCAGCAATGCCACCGCCTTCGCAGCCTCGCCGGGGTTCGACAGCTCCCACAGTTTGTAGGAGCAATGCAGGCTTAATTAACCGGCATTAGGGATGAGTCCCACGTCCCGATAGCTCTGGATCAGTTCGTCGAACACGCGCAGATCGGCGCGGGTGCGTGCAATCAATTGTGCGCCGGCGATGGCGGTGTAGATCGCCCGGGCGCGGCGCTCGTTGCTTTGCGAATCGCCTGGCGTTATTTCATCGAGCAGGGCCGCGAGCCAGGCCACGTTGGTATCGGCAAACGCCAGGATCTCTTTCTTCACGCCCTCGGGCAAATCCAGGTACTCGGCCGCCATGAAGCTGGACAGGCACAGGCGGTTACCGTCTTCGAGCGATTTGCGAAAAATGTTCGGGTAGGCCCGTAGGCACTGCAGCGGGTCGGGGTTTTCCTCGCGCATGGCCTCAAGGACCCTGGCGGTGTCTTCCCAGTACCGCTTGGCAACGGCTGCGCCGAGCTCGGCTTTGCTGGGGAAATGGTAGTAGATGCTGGCGTTCTTGATCCCCACCGTTTCACCGATGCTGCGGAAGTTGATGCCGTTGTAGCCGTAATGCTGGGCGGCGATTCGGGCGGCTTCCAGGATGGCTTCCCGGGCGTTTTCGCTCACGTGTGGATTCCTCGGTGCGTAGGGAGATGGACGGATTCTACGCTTAAAGCTTTTTACCTGCCAAGTGGTAGGTAGTGCTTGACAGTGCCGATAAAAGCCCACAATCTTTACCTACCACTTGACAGGTAGGCGACCACATCATGACGACGCAATCGCAACATTCCGCTGCTGCCCAACCACCGATGATGAAGATTTATGACTGGTACAACGGCCCCTATCCGGCGCGTGTGCGCATTGCATTGGCCGAGAAAGGCCTGCTGCCCAGGATAGAGCTCGTGTCGGTCAACCTTTGGAACGGCGAGCACAAGCAACCCGCGTTCCTGGCCCTCAACTACTCCGGGACCTTGCCGGTGTTGCAACTGGACGATGGCACGCTCATCGCCGAATGCACGGCGATTACTCAGTACCTGGATGCTCTGGATGGCACTCCGATCCTGACCGGCAGAACGCCGGTCGAGCAAGGCTTGATCCACATGATGACCAAGCGCGCGGATCGAGTTCATGGACGCGGTCAGCGTGTACTTCCATCACGCCACGCCTGGGCTTGGCCCGGAGGTCGAGCTCTATCAAAACGCCGAATGGGGCCTGCGCATGCGCGACAAGGCGGTGCGAGGCATGCGCTACTTCGACGCCGTGCTCAAGTCCCGGCCCTACGTCGCGGGCAATGAGTTTTCCATGGCGGACATCGCCGTGCTGGGCGGCATGATCTTCGCCGCGCTGGTGGAACTGCCGGTACCGGCCGAATGCGAGGCTTTGCAGGCCTGGCTTGCCAGGGTGAACGAACGGGCTAGCGTTCAGGCGTGGCGCGCGATGGTTGCGCAACCGCGTTAGACGCTATGGTATGCAAGGCCGACGTCAGAGGCTAACGAGGTCCCTTGTGGCGAGCGGGCTTGTGCCGCGTTGGGCTGCGTAGCAGCCCCGGTAAGCCGAATACGGTGTATCAGATATTCCGTAGCGGTTGGTTTTGGGGCTGCTTCGCAGCCCAACGCGGGACAAGCCCGCTCGCCACAACAGGCCTGTTGGCTGGCGGGAATCAAGCTGAATGAGCCAGGATTTGGTCAGTCTCGACCACTGCGGCATAGTCCATCGCCAGGTTGCTCAACGACAACGCATGCACATCCTCGGCCGGCCACAAGCGTCCGGATAAATCGCTTTGATCGAACGTGTAGCAGGCGTCTGAAACCACCGTCACCTCAAAACCCAGGTTGCCGCCGGAACGCGCCGTTGCCTCGACTGAGTTGTTGGTAATAACACCGACGATCACCAATTGCCGGATCGAGCGCGCGTGCAGCCAGCGCTCCAGCCCGCTCGCCGCAAAGGCATCCGGAACATTCTTCTCCACCACATGCTCATGCGCGAGTGGTTGCAGCGCGGGCTGAAACTCACAACCGGGCTGGCCCGGCCAGAACACCGAGCCGGGGGCGCGGGATATATGCCGGATATGGACGACAGGGCGGCCGGATTGCCTCCACGCACCGAGCAAGCGCTCTATTTGCACTTCGGCATCCGGGTTGTTGCGACGCCCCAGTTTCGGCTGGTTCATGCCTTGCTGCATGTCGATGATCAGCAGTGCTGCGTTGGTGGCTGGCGGTTGCATGGCACGTCCCGTTGCGTGTGAGGCTCGAAACATAACACTCAAATTAGATCGCTGGGCAAGATCATCACGACAGGCACCTCGCGGCGCCAAACGTGCGGGCGTTCGTTGAGTTCATGTGTGCTCGATACCCCGACTAGTCGCTGGTTCTGACGGGTCAGGTTCTTCATAATTGCGTGCGTGATAAAAACCCGGCGCCGCACAGCCAGCATGATTCGCAACGGCTGTGCCCCAAGCCGCCTTGTACCAACCGGTTGAGCCTCACCAAGGAGACGTCCATGACGGACCATGAATTCGAAGCATTTTTGGCGCAGGTGATGGATGAGCTGTCACTCAAGCAAACGGAGTTGAGCCGCACTTATGGGTTGGGTGAAATGGCCCGCTGGTGGTTCGAACAGGCCACCGGGGTGGTCCAGTTCCTCGACAGCCACGACAGGCTGGCCGTCGTGGCAGAAGTGGTGAGCGTCGGCAGTTTTTCGCCCAGGTCCAACACCTGGAAATGGGCCTGGAGTAACCCTAGCGTTGAACCGGCCTTGCGTGACGCCGCGCTGCCACTCAAACAGCTCCAGGCCATTACCGGGCGTGAAATTTTTGGAAGCGATGAGGCCTTTGCGGTTCACGACGAAGGCATGGCCTGGGAACTGACCGCCGCAGCCGTTCATCACCTCCAGGCGCAAGGCTGCTACCGGGCGCCGTCCGGTCCCGAGGGGCCTACTACGTTTCTGGCGATCAGAACTATCAGGACGGTTCAATGAGCCAGGCGATTGTGAAGGGGAAGGGTATGCGCGGGCGTATTTGAAAATTGCCGGGGTTTGGGAAGACCCTATTTTGAGAACGTTGATCAACCCTGGTGAAAACGGCTGATTGGAGTTGAACACCGGTTGTGTGGGTGTCTCATCCCGTGCCTGCCTGTGGACGATTTACGGGTTAGAACGCGGCCATATGTGGGAGCTGGCTTGCCTGCGATGTAGACGCTGCGGTGTATCAGGCTTACCGAGTTGATGCCATCGCAGGCAGGTCAGCTCCCACAGAAAAGCGCGCTTCGTGGAAAAAACCGGCGCCCGTCGCCCATGACGACGGGCGCCGGAAGGCTGCTGGTCAGCGGTTGAACCGCTCAACCAACGCATATTGGGTGGCCGCGGTATTGGTCAGCTCCTTGCTCAGGTCCGTGGATTGATGCGCTTGTATCGAGGTCTGGTCGGCCAGTTCGGCGATGGTGGTGATGTTGCGGCTGATCTCTTCGGCGACGGCGCTCTGTTCCTCGGTGGCGGCGGCGATCTGGGTGGTCATGTCGGTGATGTGCGACACGGCCTCGCTGATGCCCACCAGCGCCTGATCGGCTTCCAGTACCCAGGCCACGCCTTCCTGGGCCTGGCGCTGGCCGTTTTGCATGCTGTGCACGGCGTTGTTGGACGACGTTTGCAGCTGCGTGATCAGCGCGTGGATCTGCGTGGTGGATTGCGAGGTGCGCTGGGCCAGTTGGCGCACTTCATCGGCCACCACCGCAAAGCCCCGGCCTTGTTCGCCGGCACGCGCGGCTTCAATCGCGGCGTTGAGGGCCAGCAGGTTGGTCTGGTCGGCAATGCCCTTGATCACATCCACCACGCTGCCGATTTCGTCGCTGTCCTTGGCCAATTGCGCCACGGTGGCGCCGGTCTCGCCCACCACGGCGGACAGGCGTTCGATGGCTTCGCGGGTATCGCGCGCCACTTCACGGCCACGGCTGGTCAGCACGTTGGCTTGCTGGGTGGCATCGGCGGTGCGCTGTACGTGGCTGGAGACTTCCTGGGTGGTGGCGGCCATCTGGTTGACGGCGGCCGAGACTTGTTCGGTTTCGACGCGCTGGCGGTCCAGGCCCTTGGAACTGGCGGTGGCGAGCTTGTCGGATTGGCCGGCCAGGGCGCTGAGTTGTTCGGCACTGTCCTGCAAGCGGGTGAGGCAGGTTTTCAGGCGCGAGGTCTGGCTGAGAAATGCGGTTTCCAAGCGTCCCTGGGGGCCGCGGGTGTCGCTGTACATTTGCGCGATCAACGCATCCGACGTTGACGGCTCGACACCCTGCAACAACCGCAAGGTACTGCCTTGACGCCAGTGTGAGCAGAGCAGACCCACCGGCAGCGCCACCGCGACGGCCACGGCAATGGCCACCGGTGCACTGAGGAACAGCCCGGCGAGGCTGCCGGCCAGCCCGGTTGCCGCATACGGCACGCAGCTCATGACGGCCGGCAGCCAGGCATCCTGGCGCGGCACGCCCGGCTTTCCCTGGCTGATGCGGCGGTACAGTGCCTGGGCACGGCGAACTTCGTCGGCGCTGGGCTTGACCCGCACTGACTCAAAGCCCACCACGCTGCTGCCTTCGTAGATCGGCGTGACGTAGGCGTTGACCCAATAATGGTCGCCGTTTTTCGAACGGTTCTTGACGATGCCCATCCACGGCAGCCCCTGCTTGAGCGCACTCCACATGTGCGCAAACACCGCCGGCGGCACATCGGGATGGCGCACGATATTCTGCGGCGCTCCGATCAGGTCATCACGTTCAAAACCGCTGATATCGACAAAGGCGTCGTTGCAGTAAGTGATGTTGCCCCGCACATCCGTGGCGGAAATGAGTTTTTGCTGAGGCGCGAGGGAAATCTCGCGCTGTGTTACCGGCTGGTTGTTGCGCATTCGGCTGCTCCCTGAATTACCTGAAGGTCATCGGCACCATTTGGGATAAGTTGATGACTGATTGTCGGACGGTATTCAGGAAGCGACGCAAGGGCTCAAGGCAGCGAAGCAATCTCATCCAAGTGCTGCAACAGATCCAGCGGATCTTCATAGACGCGCAGGGCGCCGGCACGCTCAAGCTCACCAATGTCATAGCCGCCGGACAACAGGCCAATGCCGGTGGCTTTTGCACGACGCGCGGCGAGCATGTCCCAGACCGCATCGCCGATCACCAGGCATTCATCGATCGGCACCCGCATGTGCTCGGCGGCGGCGAGGAACAGGTCCGGGTCGGGCTTGCCGTACTTCACGTCGTCACGGGTAATGATGTTGACCTGCTCGATGTCCAGTTGCAGCGCCTTGAGGTTGATCTTGGCGGTATCGACACCGCCGCTGGTCGCAATGCACCAGTTGAGGCCGGCCTCGCTGAGGGTCTCGAGCAACTGCAGCGCACCGGGCAGTGCAATGATCTGGCCCTGCAAGCGTGCGTAGGCCTCGGCATGCAGGTCTTCAAGACGCCGGGCTTGCTGTTCGCTGATGTCCAGCCCGGTTTCACGGGACAGCGACTTCAACATCAGCCCGCCGCTCATGCCGATCCTGCGGTGAACGCGCCACATCGCCAAGGGGATGCGCTCGGCGTCCAGCGCTTCTTTCCAGGCGGCGACGTTTTGATAGACGCTGTCGGTCAAGGTGCCGTCGAGGTCGAAGATAAATGAAGTTTGCGGTCGCATGGGGCTGTTCTCCAATCAAAACGGGGTGATGGGATATCAGCTTGAGTGACATCACGTGGCTTGGAGTGCCCTGGAGTTTGGGGGTTCGATTTTTCGCACGGCGGCCCGCATAGCGCAAAAGCCTGAACTTTGCGCGCAAACCCCTCATAATGGCGGCCATTTTTGTCTACCCGTTATTCTGGTGTGCCCCCATGGAAATCAAGGTCAACTTTCTCGACAACCTCCGGCTCGAAGCCAAGTTCGATGACTTCACGGTGATTGCCGACCAGCCGATCCGCTACAAAGGCGATGGCTCGGCACCGGGGCCCTTCGATTACTTCCTGGCGTCGTCGGCGTTGTGTGCGGCGTACTTCGTCAAGCTCTACTGCAGCACGCGCAACATTCCCACGGACAATATCCGCCTGTCGCAGAACAACATCGTCGACCCGGAAAACCGTTACAACCAGATCTTCAAGATCCAGGTGGAATTGCCAGCGGATATCAGCGACAAGGACCGCCAGGGCATCCTGCGCTCCATCGACCGTTGCACCGTGAAGAAAGTGGTGCAGGCCGGGCCTGAGTTCGTGATCGAAGAGGTCGACAACCTCGACGCCGACGCCCAGGCGCTGTTGATGCCGGCCGCTGCCGGGGCGACGCCTACCTACATCGCCGGCAAGGACCTGCCGCTGGAACAGACCATTGCCAACATGTCGGCGATCCTGGCCGGCCTGGGCATGAAGATCGAAATTGCCTCGTGGCGCAACATCGTGCCCAACGTGTGGTCGCTGCATATCCGCGACGCGCATTCACCGATGTGCTTCACCAACGGCAAGGGCGCGACCAAGGAGGGCGCCTTGGCGTCGGCACTGGGCGAGTTTATCGAGCGGCTCAACTGCAACTTCTTTTACAACGATCAGTTCTGGGGTGAGGAATTGGCCAATGCGCCGTTCGTGCATTACCCGGACGAGCGCTGGTTCCAGCCAGGCCCCGATGACGAACTGCCCAGCGAAATCCTCGATGCGTACTGCCTGAAGATCTACAACCGCGACGGTGAATTGCGCGGCTCGCACCTGTTCGACACCAATTCCGGCAACGAAGCGCGCGGTATCGTCTCGCTGCCGTTCGTGCGCCAATCGGACGGCCAGGTGGTGTACTTCCCATCCAACCTGATCGAAAACCTCTACCTCAGCAATGGCATGAGCGCGGGCAACACGTTGGCCGAAGCCCAGGTGCAGTGCCTGTCGGAGATCTTCGAGCGCGCGGTGAAGCGCGAAATCATCGAAGGTGAGTTTGCCTTGCCGGACGTGCCGGCCGAGGTACTGGCCAAATACCCGGGGATTCTCGCCGGGATCCAGGGCCTGGAAGCCCAGGGCTTCCCGGTGCTGGTCAAGGATGCGTCCCTGGGCGGTGAGTTCCCGGTGATGTGCGTGACCCTGATGAACCCGCGCACCGGCGGCGTGTTCGCCTCCTTCGGCGCGCACCCAAGCCTGGAAGTGGCGCTGGAGCGCAGCCTTACCGAACTGTTGCAAGGTCGCAGTTTCGAAGGCTTGAACGACCTGCCGCAGCCAACCTTCGAAGGCCAGGCGGTGACCGAGCCTAACAACTTCGTCGAGCACTTCATCGACTCCAGCGGGGTGGTGTCGTGGCGCTTCTTCAGTGCCCAGTCGGACTATGAGTTCGTCGAGTGGGATTTTTCGGGCGAAGGCGAAGGCGCCAATGCCCAGGAGGCCGCCACCCTGTTCGGCATTCTCGAAGGCATGGGTAAAGAGTCCTACATGGCCGTGTATGAACACCTGGGCGCGACTGCGTGTCGGATTCTGGTGCCGGACTACTCGGAAATCTACCCGGTGGATGACCTGATCTGGGACAACACCAACAAGGCGCTGTTTTTCCGCGCGGACATCCTCAACCTGCACAGCCTGGATGACGCCGAGTTGCACGCGCTGGTCGAGCGCCTGATCGAAAGCGAGCTGGACGACTACACCGACATCACCACCTTGATCGGCATCGAGTTCGACGACAACACCGTCTGGGGCCAGCTCACCATCCTGGAGTTGAAGCTGCTGATCTTCCTGGCCTTGAAGCAATACGAAGAGGCCAAGGAATGCGTGGAAATGTTCTTGCAGTACAACGACAACACCGCCGACCGCGGCCTGTTCTACCAGGCGATGAATGCGGTGCTGGAGATGGAACTGGACGACGACCTGGACCTGGCGGATTACGAAACCAACTTCCGCCGCATGTTTGGCAACGAGCGCATGGACGCGGTGATTGGTTCGGTCAACGGCAGCGTGCGTTTTTATGGCTTGACGCCGACCAGCATGAAGCTGGAAGGGCTGGAGCGGCATCAGCGCTTGATCGAGAGCTACAAGAAGCTGCATGCGGCGCGCGCCAACCTGGCTTCAAGCTGACGCAAATCCCCTGTGGGAGCGGGCTTGCTCGCGAATGCTGAGTGTCAGTCGACAGATTAATCGACTGATCCACCGCATTCGCGAGCAAGTCGAATCGTCGCACCGCCGCTCCCACATTTGGATCTCTGCTGTCTGCGCTGTTTATATATGGGCCAAGGCCTGGGCCAGGTCGGCACGCAGATCTTCCACATCCTCAACCCCCACCGACAGCCGCACCAACCCATCCCCAATCCCCAACTGCGCCCGCGTGGCTGCCGGGATGCTTGCGTGGGTCATGATCGCCGGGTGTTCGATCAGGCTTTCCACGCCGCCGAGGCTTTCGGCCAGGGCGAAGAGCTTGACGTTTTCCAGAAAGCGCCTCGCGCCGGCCAGATCGCTGTTCAGGTCGATGGAAATCATCCCGCCAAACCCGTGCATCTGCCTGAGTGCCAGTTCGTGCTGCGGGTGTGTTGCCAACCCTGGGTAGTAAACCCGCGCCACTTGCGGTTGCTGTTCCAGCCAGGTGGCCAGTTGCAGGGCGTTGCTGCAATGGCGCTCCATGCGCAGCGCCAAGGTTTTCACGCCGCGCAGGGTCAGGAAGGCGTCGAAGGGGCCGGCGATGGCGCCGACCGAGTTCTGCAGGAAACCCAGGCGTTCCGCCAGCGCGGGGTTGTCGCCGACGATGGCGATGCCGCCGATCACATCGGAGTGGCCATTGAGGTATTTGGTGGTGGAGTGCACCACCACGTCAAAGCCCAGCTCCAACGGGCGCTGGACCCAGGGGCTGGCGAAGGTGTTGTCGGCGACGCAGAGGATGCCGCGGTCGCGGCAGATGCGCGCGATGGCGCTGAGGTCGGTGAGGCTCAACAGCGGGTTGCTTGGGGTCTCGACCCAGACCATGCGGGTGTCGTCCTGCACGCTGGCTTCAAACGCCGACGGATCACTCAGGTCGACATAGCTGAAGCGGTGCCCGGCGCTGCGTTGGCGCACCTTGTCGAACAGGCGGAAGGTGCCGCCGTACAAGTCATTGCCGGACACCACGTGGGCGCCGGCGTCGAGCAATTCCAGCACCGTCGAAATCGCCGCCAGCCCGGAGGCAAACGCGAACGCCTGGCTGCCGCCTTCCAGGTCCGCCACGCAGCGCTCCAGGGCAAAGCGCGTCGGGTTGTGGGAACGCCCGTAGTCGAACCCCTTGTGTACACCGGGGCTGTCTTGCAGGTAGGTGGAGTTGGCGTAGATCGGCGGCATCAGCGCGCCCGTGGTCGGGTCGGGAGATTGCCCGGCGTGGATCACACGGGTGGCAAACGCGCTTTTATCGGTCTGGCTCATGCAAGGGACCTCCGTAGATGGTTGAGCAGGTCGACGCGGGTGATCAGGCCGTGGAAGCCCGTGGCGTCGGCAATAATGGCGACCAGGCCGCGATCCAGCTCTGCCTGCAATTCGCCAAGGCTGGCGCCGGGGGGCAGGGTTCGCAGGGAGTCGGTCATGGCGCTGGCGACGATCATTTTGAAATGCGCGGCGTCTTGATGCAGGCCCAGCAGGATGTCGGATTCATCGATCACGCCGACCAGTTCGCGGCCGTCCACCAGCACCGGCAGTTGTGAAACATCCGCCAGGCGCATGCGCTGGAACGCGGTGAGCAAGGTGTCGTCAGGGCTTACGCTGATCACGCGGCCGTCTTCGAAGCGCCGCGCGATAAGGTCGCGCAGGTCGCCGTAGTGCTTGTATTGCAGCAGGCCCGCGTCGTTCATCCATTGGTCGTTGTACACCTTCGACAGGTAGCGCGTTCCGGTGTCGCAGACAAAGGTGACCACGCGCTTGGGCGCGGTCTGTTCGCGGCAATAGCGCAGGGCGGCGGCCAGCAGGGTACCGGTGGATGAACCGCCCAGAATGCCCTCGGCCTTGAGCAACTGGCGGGCGTGATCGAAGCTTTCCTCATCGCTGATGGAATAGGCGTGACGCACGCTGGACAAGTCGGCAATCGACGGGATGAAGTCCTCGCCGATGCCTTCCACCGCCCACGAGCCGGGCGTTTCCAAGCGGCCGCTGCGGCTGTACTCCGCCATCACCGAGCCGACGGGATCGGCGAGCACCATGGCCAGCTCGGGCTGCACGCGCTTGAAAAAACGGCTCAGGCCCGTGAGCGTACCGGCCGAGCCGACACCCACCACGATCGCGTCCAGGTCGTGCTGGGTTTGCGCCCAGATTTCCGGCGCGGTGCTGGTCTCATGGGCCAGCGGGTTGGCCGGGTTGTTGAATTGGTCGGCAAAGAAAGAATCGGGAATATCCTTGGCCAGGCGCGCGGCGACATCCTGGTAATACTCGGGGTGGCCCTTGCCTACGTCCGAGCGGGTGATATGCACCTCGGCACCCATGGCCTTGAGGTGCAACACCTTTTCGGTGGACATTTTGTCGGGCACCACCAAAACGACGCGGTAGCCCTTGGCTCGGCCGACCAGCGCCAGGCCCAGGCCCGTGTTGCCGGCGGTGGCTTCGATAATGGTGCCGCCGGGGCGCAGGCGGCCGTCGCGTTCGGCGGCGTCGATCATGGCCAGGCCGATGCGGTCCTTGATGGAACCACCGGGGTTTTGCGATTCAAGCTTGAGAAACAGCGTGCAGGGGCCGGTATCGAACCGGCTGACCCGAACCAGCGGTGTGTTGCCGATCAGTTCGAGGACGGCGGGGCGGGGAAGGCTGGGCATGTCGTCACCTGAATACGGATGGGATGGACAGCGAAAGGCAAAACATGAGATCGACGATAGGCCGGGATCGGGCAGGTCGCAACCGGAGGGTCCTATGGTTGTCTGTATTTGGCGCATCAAGCGGCCAAGCGCGGTGTAGCTGAGGTTACATTCAGTAATAAACCATTCTCCGACAAAACCCAGGGTTTATTGCCCTGCGCTGTCAGGGGCGACGGACGGTCCTACAGGCAGCCAGATCAGTGGCGACACAGGGGAACCAATAAGGAGTTTTCCCCATGTTACTGCGTAAACTTGACCTGGCGCCCCGATCCGCGCTCTGCTTTGGCTTCTTCTGCGTGCTGATCATCGCGCTGGGCGGTATCGCACTCCTGCAAGCTGCCAGTCTGAACGCTTCCGAAAAGTTCGTAGAAACCAACGTCGTGCCCAGCATCTCCCTGCTGGGCCAGATCGATCGAGAGTTCGTCAGCATCAGGGGCAGCAACTCACGCTTGCGTAACCCTATCGAGCCGGCGGACCGCAAGGCGCAGTCGCTTGAAGACGTCAGAAAGTCCAGGGCCAATCTGCAGGCGCTGCTGTCCGAACTGCAGACGCTCATCGTGACGCCCATGGGCAAGCAGAATTTCGCCGAGCTGACACAAACCTATGGCAGTTATCAGCAGGTACAGGATCAGTACCTGGCGCTTATCGCTTCCGGCAAGCTGGAGGAGGCGGTCAAATTATCGAGCGAGGCGATGAAGCAGTCGGCCGATGCCGTAGAAAACGACATCAGAAAGTTGATCGAGCTGAATAACAACAAGGCCAAGAAAGCAGGCGAAGACGCCACGCACACCTATAACCAGGCGAAGCTCACGGTCGGTGGGTTTATCCTGGTCAGTACGTTGATGGCCATTGTGCTGGCATTGATGTACACCCGCAGCATCACTCAGCCCTTGGGCCGGTCGCTGGCGATCGCCGAGCGCATCGCTGAAAACGACCTCAGCGAAACCATCGACGTGCAGGGGCATGACGAAGTCGCCAGGCTCATGCAGGCCTTGAAAGCCATGCAACAGGGCCTGCGCAACACCCTGTCGCTGATCTCCGATTCGTCCAACCAACTGGCTTCGACTTCCGAGCAGATGCACGCGGTGACCGAGGACGCCAACAAAGGCATACAGCGCCAGAACAACGAAGTCGAAATGGCAGCTACCGCCGTCACCGAGATGAGCGCAGCGGTCGAAGAAGTCGCCAGGAATGCCTCGGCGGCCTCCGAAGCCGCCAATCGCTCAAACAGCGCGGCACTGGCAGGGCGCGCACGGGTGGACGAGACCGTGGCCGCCATCAGCCTGATGGTCGCCAATGTGGAAAACGCTTCCCAGGAAGTGCAGGGGCTGGCGGTCATGGCCACCGACATCAGCAAAGTGCTGGACGTGATCCGCGCCATTGCCGAACAGACCAACCTGCTCGCGCTGAACGCCGCCATCGAAGCCGCCCGCGCAGGCGAGGCGGGCCGAGGGTTCGCCGTGGTGGCCGATGAGGTACGGGCCTTGGCGCATCGTACGCAGCAGTCGACCAGCGAAATCGAACAAATGATCAGCTCGATTCAAAAAGGCACGGGCGCTGCCGTTTCGGCAATGACCAGCACCAACACCCAAGCCCAGAAAACCCTGGACACCGCTCAGGGTGCGGGCACGGCACTGGTGGATATCACCGAGTCCATCGACAACATCACCGAGCGCAACGTGCTGATTGCGACCGCCTCGGAAGAGCAGGCTCAGGTCGCCAGGGAGGTTGACCGCAGCCTGGTGAGCATTCGCGATCTGTCCAACCAGACCTCCGAAGGCGCGAGCCAGACTGCGATCGCCACGTCTGAGCTGACCAACCTGGCCGTTGAGCTGAATCGGATGGTCAAGCAGTTCCGCATGTAAGCGTGACCCAGGCTTTACCGTGAGGGATGCGCAGCGGCGCAGCCCTCATGCACGCCGCGCCATCAACAACACCGTCGCCGCCGCCGACAACAACCCCGCGCAGCAGCGATTGAACAGGCGCTTGCCACGCGGTTCGGCAAACCAGCGGCGCATGTGCAGGCCCATGTAGGCGTAGGCGCTGATGGCGACCCATTCCAGCAGCAGAAACAGCGCGCCCAACAGGGCGAATTGCGCGGCAATGGGCTCGCCGGGTACCACGAATTGCGGCAAAAAGGCGGTGAAGATCAGGATCGCCTTCGGGTTGCCCGCCGCCACCAGAAACTCCTGACGCGCCAACGCCCACACGCCCACCGTGGCCGTAGCCGATTGCGCCTGCGCCTCCGGATTGGCCCGCCACAGCTGGTACGCCAAGTAAAACAAATACGCCGCGCCCAAAATCTTGATCCCGTAGAACAACAGCTCCGAGGTTTGCAACACCACCGCCAAGCCGGCCGAGGCGAGGGCGATCATGCCGGCGAAGGCCAGCAGTCGGCCGATACCGGCGAGGCATGAGTTGCGGTAGCCGTAGCGGGTGGCGTTGCTGACGGACAATAGGTTGTTCGGCCCTGGCGCCATGTTCAGGGCGAAGCAGGCGGGGAGGAAGAGGGCGAGGGTTGTGAGGTCCATGGCGGCTCCGGGTTGCTTGAGGTGCAGAGGAGAGAATAATCGGTTTCCAGTTATTGCGCTGCTCGCGCCACTGCGTGAATGACCAGCGCAGCCATTTGTTCACCACTGCTCATCCCGTCAACGCGCAGGACCGGAGCCGTCTGCCGCGATAACCAAGCCTCATGCCACGCGCGGTTGCGTCCTGAAAAGTTCGGGTCGTCATACTGCGAAGCCCACTCTCGGAAGGCCAGATGGATCTGATGCATATCACCACCCGGTGCGATCCGCTTTCCAAAATGCGCCTTTTCACGCGCGTCCAGGCGTTCAAGGCGAACGGCGGTAGGTGTCACAACGAAGACAATCAGCTCGGCATTGGCGATCAGTGCATCGCCCCAGTTCATGCAAGAGCCGGTCAGCACCCAATCATCATTACCGCATGCCTGCGGCATCAACGACACGCGCTCATTGGGAGGCCGCTTGGTTGTGAATGGTGGGTCCGTGGGCATCCAGTAGAAGTCATCGACATCCACCTGCCTTATATCAAGCAGTGTTGCTAGGTTTCGGCCCAAGGTGGTCACGCCCGCGCATGAGGCGCCGGTGATGTAGATTCGCATTTTTCCTCCAGTCGTTATTCCGGGCTATCAGCGAGATCGTGATGTCGGTCACCTAGCCATCCACGCTCAGAACACCTTCTTGACTGCGATGAACGACTACCAGCTCATCTTCCATCTCGCCATCGAAGAACCCACAGGTATAAGAGGCGGTACCGTCGGGCTCAATCCAGATATCAAACACTTTTGAAGGGGCGGCACTTTCAACCGCTCTGGCAGCCATGACTTCTACTGCCCTCAAATCTGCGATCAAGGCAGGCAACAGCGCATCGGCACTGCGTAAACGCGCCGGGTAATCGGCGCCGATGGGCACACGAACGCAAACACGTAAGCTGGAGCCGTCGCCCGGAACCAGCGCTTCAACAAACCCGTGTTCCCAGAATTCGCCAATGATGGAGTTTTTGAGAGGTTCCATTGAGGTGTCCTTTGCTGATTCGAAGTCAGGATGTCAGGTGTGGAGCCGATCGAACAGCTGGTGCAGGAATGCATCACCCGCCGTGGAGTCTGAAAGCAAATAATGCCCAGACCAAATGTCCCAGCCAGCCGCGAGGTTGAAATCGGCGCACTGGAAGTCGGGGTGAATCTGTTCATCTAATCCGAAGCCTGGAGATCCGGCCCGTTGGAATCCGTGATGATTGACGAGCCTGTCGGCCAGCGAGTGCCAAAATGCGTCAGGCATCTCGTTCAGGTTCAGGGTCAGGTGACCATTGGCTGCGGTCTGAAGGGTTAGGCTCATGGATCACCGTTCAATCTGCTCGAAGAGTGCTCACGCATTCGCAACGCTACCGCTGCACGGTCCAGACCGCCAGTTCATAACCATCGGGATCGGTGAAGTGAAACCTGCTGCCTCCGGGGAACGAAAATGTCTCGCGGGTGATGACAGCGCCCAGGCCTTTGAGCCGCTGTTGCGTGGCATCGAGGTCATCGGCGTACAAGATGACCAGAGGGCCACCGGGGCGAATTGGCTCTCCGGTCGTGAAGCCACCGGTGAGGCGGCCATCGCTGAATTCGCTATAGCTGGGGCCGTAGTCGACGAAGGTCCAGCCGAACGCCTGGCCGTAGAACGCTTTGCTGCGGGCAATATCGCTGACGTTGAACTCGATGTTGTCGATTTGCCGGTCTTTACCGCGGACGCTCATGCTTGCCTTCCTGGCTGATGTGTAGAGCGGCGAGTGTAACGTAAGTTTATTTCTTGATGAATGCGGGAGCTAAGGCAGCAGCGTAGTGCATTGCCTTACGCCGACGGTCTGCCTCAGACTCAGCGCACAATCGATTGTTCAGGGAAGCATGGAATGGCACTCAGGGTGATGGTGATCGGTGGCTACGGCAACTTCGGCAGCATCGTTTGTCGGCATTTGGCGCAAGCGACGGGCATCGAACTGGTGATTTCGGGACGCGACCCCCATAAGCTGCAGCGCAAACTTGATGAGCTGAACGCGCAGTTCGATAACGTTTACGAAGGCTGGTGTGGCGATGCCCTGGGGGCCGGGTTCGCTGGCGTTCTGCGGTCGAACGGCATTGGGTTGGTGATTCATACCGGTGGCCCTTTTCAGGGACAGTCCTATGCCGTTGCCCAGCACTGCATAGCGGCGGGCGTGAACTACTGCGATCTGTCCGACTGCCGCACCTTCGTCAATGGCGTGGGCGTGTTGGACACGCAGGCCAAGCAGGCGGGCGTGGCGATATTCAGTGGTTGCAGTTCAGTGCCGACGCTGTCGTCCGCGATTCTCGATCAGTACCGGTATCGCTTCTCGCGCATCGACTCGATCGAGCACGGCATTTCTTCCTCGGCCAAGATGCCGGGCTTGTCGACGGTCGAAGGTGTGCTCGCCTATGCGGGGAAACCGATCAAGCAACTGCGCAATGGCCAGGTGCATGAAGTGATGGGCTGGCAAGACCTGACGCTGCGCAAGTTGCCTCAGCTCGGCACGCGGGTGCTGGCCAATGTGGACGTGCCCGACATGGATATATTCGCCGGCCGGTATGGCGCCCACACCTTGAGTTTCAAAGCGGGGGCGGGACTCAAGCTGGGTGGCGTCGCCAACTGCGTGTTGGCCCACGCGCTGCGGGTCGGGATCGTGCGTGATCATCTGGCTTGGGCTGCGCGGCTGCATCGGCTGGGCACCTGGTTCGAACGATGGGGTGACGGCAAGAGCGCGATGTACATCAATGTTCAGGGCTTGGGTGCCGATGGCCTTCCCTTGTCGCTGGCGGTGCAACTGACCGCCTTGAATGATAAAGGCCCGCAAATCCCCAGTTGCGCCGCTGTCGCGCTGGCGATCAAAATCGCCCAAGGCTACTTGCCGGAACCCGGCGCGCGGCCGTGCGTCGGCGAAGTCACCGTCGACGAGTACCTGACAGCCATCAACGACCCGGCGAACCTGAGCGTGGAGGCGCGTTTCTCTGACGCGCATGCCACGCTACTGCACACAACGCCAGCCCGGCCACATTGAGCGACACAGGGTTGAACGCCGCGCTGAGCATCGCTGGGCTGACCACCGCCACATCCACCAGCAGCCCGGTCAATGCCGTCGCCGCCACCGCGAGCGGCCAGGCGCTGCGCGGCGAAAGCACGATCCATAACGCCAGGGCAATCTCCCCAACGCCCGCCAGCGTCGCGAACAACTGCACCTGCTCGATCCCATGCGCCTGCATCATCGACCGCTCATCCACGCTGAGCCACAGCAGCTTCGGCACCAGCCCGTGATAAGCGAACACGAACGCCAGGCCGCCTCGGGCGATCCAGTTGATACGCGCCAGGGCGTTCACAGCGGTCCCTTCAAAAAGCGCTGCTCATGATCCGGATGCGGCAACAGGCAGGTGTCGTATCGGCCGAAGAGCCGATAGCGGTTGCGCGCGATGCGATCGTAAGCCCAGTCCCGAAGCCTGCGCGGGATGGCGCGCAACAACAGCAAGGGACGCCAAGCGGCGGGCAGTTGCGCGATGATTTCGAACACCGCGTCCGAGCGCATCCAATAATGGTGGTCGCGGATGACCGCCAGGGTGTCGAACTGGTCCAGTGGCAACCCCGCCCAGGCCAGCAAGGCTTGCCCCTCGGGGGATTGCACGGCTGCCAGCCTTATGCGCCGTTGGTGGTCATGGCGAATGAGGAACCTTGCCCAACCGTTGCACAGCTTGCACACGCCGTCGAATAACACCACGGTCTCGCCGGGCTGAAGCAAAGGCGCGGGGGAAGGGCGGGTTTGGGTTGTGGCCATGAGCGTGGGCTCCAGTGCGGTCGATTTAGCCTGGATCATACCCGGGTTCTGAGTGATTCGTGGGAGCTGTCGAGCCCCGGCGAGGCTGCGAAGGCGGCGGCATTGCTGGCATTTTCTGCGCTTGACCCACCGCTTTCGCAGCCTCGCTAAAGCTCGACAGCTCCCACAGGGGGTCGGTGTCGAGCAGCCCCGCGCCCATTCATGAACCTACCGCGAGGCCAACGCCGCTGCGCTTTTTTCCTCTGTGCCCACGTCATGCAAGGAGATCCGCGAGGTTTCCGGCAACGCCAACCCGCCTGCCAGTGCCAGTAACGCCACCGCCATCAGGTAAAACGCCGGTGACAGATTGCTGCCGGTGGTGCTGATCAGCCAGGTCGCGACCAGCGGCGCGGTGCCGCCGAAGATTGTGTAGGCCATGTTGTAGGTGATCGCCGAGGCGGTATAGCGCGTGCGGGTCGGGAACGTTTCCGATAACAACGCCGCCGTGACCACCCCGCACAACACCGCTCCCACCGCCAGCAACATCACGCCAACAATCGACGCCGCAAACGAACCGGAACTGGCCATCAGAAATGACGGGTACACGACGAGGATCAACAGCGCGCACGCGGTCATCACCGTGACCCGACGCCCCACGCGGTCCGAATACAGCCCCGCCAGTGGGCAAATCGCCGCGGCAAAGATCAATGCGATCAGCGACACCAGCAAGGCCAACGCCCGGCTCAGCCCGCCCGCCACTTGCAGGTACGTCGCGAAGTAGGTGGTGAACATATAAAACGACAGCGCCGTCAGCGACACAAAAGCGCCCAGGCAGCAGATCGCCGCACCATGGTTGCGCAAGGTGTCTTTGAGCGGGGAGTGGGCCACCGCGTGTTCCTGTTTCACGGCCTCGAAGGCCGGCGTTTCATCCAGCTTCCAGCGCAGGTAAAGCCCCACCAGGCCCAGCGGTGCGGCGATCAGGAACGGCAGGCGCCAGCCCCAGCTGCCCATCGCCTCGGCGGACAACGACGCTTCAAGGGCGTACGCCACCACGGCTGCGGCGGCGAAGGCGGAAAACGTCGACACCGGCACGAAGCTGCCGTACCAGGCGCGTTTATCACTGGGCGCGTGCTCCATCAGATAGGCGCAGGCCCCGGCGTATTCGCCCCCGGCCGAGAAGCCTTGGGCGCAGCGGATCAGCGACAACAGGATCGGTGCCGCGACGCCGATGGCGGCGTAAGTGGGGAGCAGGCCGATCAAGGTGGTGGCGGCGGCCATCAACAGGATCGTCATGGCCAAGGTGCGTTTGCGGCCGATCCGGTCGCCGAGCATGCCGAAAAAAATGCCGCCCAAGGGCCGGAACGCAAAGGCCACCGCAAACACCGCAAAGGTTTTCAGCAGCGCCGCGCTGGCATCGCCGCTGGGGAAGAATTGTTGCGCGATCGTGGTGGCGAGGAAGCCGTAGACGGCGAAGTCAAACCACTCGACGAAGTTACCGATGCCGGCGGCGATGATGACTTTTCGCAGGGTTTGGGGGCTGACCTGTTCGGTGGATGGGCTCGTCATGGGGAAGGCCTCGGTGTGGCGGGGGGATAACCGATTATCCGGGCACGCGCTCGGGCGACGGGGCCCAAAAGAGTCGTCCGCATAGTCAGCAGCGACTTGCTGGCATTGGAGCAGGCAGGAATCGGGCCAGGCCTGGCGCGGGGATGAGGGTTACCGAGGCGCAGGCCGAGGGGACTTGCGATACGTCAGCAGCACAATTCCCGTGACGACAATCACACCTCCGGCCAGCTGCCCGGCGCTGAGCATTTGATCGAGCACGATCCAGCCCATCAGCAATGTCGCCAGCGGCTCAATGTTCATCACCGGTGCGTTGCGCGGCATATCCAGGCGCGGTACCGAGATGAACAGCACGATAAACCCGGTCCCATACAGCACCACCAACGTGACCAGTGCCAGCCAGCCGATGCTGGTCGCCGGCGGGTTCAGGCCGCCCGGCAGGGCGCCGCTCAAGCCTGCCAGGTTGACGCTGCCGAACACGATGAAAATCGTCAGCAGGCTGCGCACCGAACCGCGAACCTGGGACAACTTGTGGTCGGTGATCCACAGCGCGCAGGCGAATGCACAGGCGGCGCAGAAGGCCAGGCTTACGCCGAGCAGCCACTGCGGGCCGAGTTCGGTGTGGCTTGAGAGGCGGCCTGGTACATCAAGGACGAACACCAGGCCCACCAGGATCAGGCCCATCAGCAAGGCGGTGCGAGCGCTAGGACGCGGGCCGCCGCATGCCCAAGTGAGCAATGCCAGCAAGATCGGGAACACGTTACCCACCAGGAGCGCCAGCGCGACCGGGACACGCGCCACGGCGGAATAAAGGCACAGGCTTTGGGTGGCGATGAGTACGCCCAACAGTAGTTGCCAGCGCCACGCACCTGGCGGCAGGCGCAGGCTTTGGCGTTGCCACAGCACCAGCACGGCCAGCACCAGCAAAGTACCGCCCGAGCGCAACAGAATGGCCAATAGCACACCGGCGCCATCGTCGAAGGCGACGCGCGCGGCGATATGGTTGCCTGCAAAGGCGCAGCCCATGCACAGCAGGATCAATACGGCGACTTGGCGGGAGAAGGGAGCGGGGGCAGGGGGCGTCATGGCAGGCTCGAGCAGTTGGCGCCACCGTCGTGGATGGCCGATTATTTTAAGTTGTCGTACAACATTGCGAGGGTTTTGTAGCGCGTTTTAAGCGAGGGGGCAAGGGAGGACTTTCTTGAAGACGCATAACACTTTGAATTAATTCGGTTCGATTAGGCCGTTTCGCCGAGGCGAGTAGATGGATTAGAGCCGCCCATATTGTAGAGATAGTACGACTTAGCGGAGGCCATTCCGCCTTCATAGCCTGGGGGTAATTCGACGACCCCAGTTTCGACCACCGTAATATTTTTGCTCAACTATGCTTTGAGCGTTAAAGGAGCTATTTGACCATCGGACGGCCTCAATATGCAGCATGGCATGCCGATAGACTTGTTATGACCCAAGAGGCGGCATTCCATGTTCAATACCAAAATCAAGAACCAGCTCCAGTCGCAGTCTGCCGAGCTGTTGGAGCTGCGCCAACTGCGCGATGGTCTGGACCGTGAGATGCTCATGTTGAGTATCAATTCGGCGTTCGAAATCATTGCCTGCAACGAAAACTTTGCCAACGCCTTGGGCTATACGCAGGATCAACTCCTGGGGCGCGCCATGGCCCAGATTGTCCCGCAATACGTGTCCAAGCTGCCGTGCTTTCATAACTTCCGCGCTGCGGTCGCCGCAGGCAAGTCTATCTCCGACGACTACAGGTACCTGCACGCCGACGGTTCCTTAATGTGGCTGCACGCCCATTGGCGGCCCATAACGGATGCGACCGGCAAGTTGAGCCATGTCACCTGCTATGCGACGAATATCACCTCCCGCTTGGAGAAAGCATCGGAAAATGCCTCCTTCATCGACGCACTGCTGCGTTCGACGGCGGTGATCGAGTTTGATCTTTCCGGGCATGTCCTCAAGGCCAATGACCAGTTCCTGCAAGCGATGGGTTACAGCCTGGAGCAAGCCAAAGGCAATCACCACCGGATCTTCTGCAAGCCAGAGGAAACGTCGTCGCAGCAATACAAGGATTTCTGGGCAACCTTGAACAGAGGTGAATTTGTCGCCGGCCGATTCGAACGCGTGGACAGCCGTGGCCAGACCGTATGGCTGGAAGCGACGTACAACCCGGTTTACGACACCGAAGGCAACCTGTGCAAGGTGGTCAAGTTCGCGACGGTGGTCAGTGACCAGGTGGCCCGCGAACAAGAGGTCAGCGGGGCAGCGCATACGGCGTTTGAAATATCCCAGCAGACCGATGTCACCGCCCAACGCGGCGCGGTGGTGGTCAACGACACGATGCACACCATGCGCAAAATCGCGGTGGATATGCAGGCGGCCTCCGGCGGGGTCGAAGCGCTCGGCAAGCAGTCACTGTTGATCAGCTCAATCATCCAAACGATCAGCAGTATTGCCCAGCAGACCAACCTGTTGGCCTTGAATGCCGCGATTGAAGCGGCCCGCGCGGGCGAGCAGGGTCGAGGCTTCGCGGTGGTGGCCGATGAAGTTCGACAATTGGCCGGGCGCACCAGCACGGCGACGGAAGAAATCGCATCGGTGGTCCTGCAGAACCAGAAGCTGGTGGACGAGACCGTGGCGGAGATGGCCAACAGCAAGTCCCAGGCCGAGCAAGGCCTTGAGCTGGCCACCCAGGCCGGCCAGGTCATTGTCGAAATTCAGGACGGCGCAAAGAAGGTCGTCGAAGCAGTGGGCAGGTTTGCCACCCAGGTGGCTTAGCCAGAGGGAGAGCCAGCCATGCAAGACAGGTTCAATCTGTCGCGTTTTGTCGAGGCCCAGCGCCCGGTGTTCAGTCGCGTCATGGACGAGCTGCACGCGGGGCGAAAGACGAGTCACTGGATGTGGTTCATCTTTCCACAAGTGCAGGGGCTCGGTCGTTCCGAGACGGCCCAGCGTTTTGCTATATCCGGCGTGGCCGAGGCACGCGCCTATCTAGAGCACGAGGTGCTCGGCCCAAGGCTCGAAAGCTGCGTCAACGCGGTTCTGCAACACCGCGGAACAAACGCCAGTCAGCTGTTCGGCGCGCCTGATGACCTGAAGTTTCGCTCTTGCCTGACGTTGTTCATGAGTGTCCAGAACGAGTCCACTGTGTACCAAACCGCACTGGATCAGTTTTTCGACGGTGAACCGGATCGCAAGACACTCTTGCTGCTTGAGGCAGGATAAGCGACAGGGCGCATCAAGCTTGATGAAAGTGCTTGCCCAGCGCATCCAGCCGCACGGCGATCGGCGGCAGGCGTTCGCTGCTGCGGGCAAGGGTTTCGACGTCATCGGCCGTGCTTTGTGCGATGCTCTGCACCGACTGCAACCGCCCGACAATCTCCAGGTTGGCCGAGGTCTGCTCGCGCGTAGTGGTCACGATCCGTCCATTCAGGTCGTCGATGTGCGCGATGTCATCGCCCACCGCACGCAGCATGTCCACCGCCACCTGGCTATCTTCCACGCAGCGTTCCACGCCCTGGCGGCTGTCGTGCATGGCTTCGACGGCCTCACGGCTGCCTTGCTGCAAGCCTTCAATGATGGTCTTGATCTCCTGGGTGGACACCGCCGTGCGTTGCGCCAGGCTGCGGACTTCGTCGGCGACCACGGCAAACCCACGGCCTTGCTCGCCGGCGCGGGCGGCTTCGATGGCGGCGTTGAGGGCGAGCAGGTTGGTCTGGTTGGCAATGCTGTTGATCACTTCGAGCACGCTGCCGATCTGTTCGGCTTGCGCGGCCAGGCCTTGCACGGTTGCGTGGGTGCCATTGAGGCGTGACGCCAGCTGAGTGATTTCCTGCTGGGCGCGGCCGACGCTTTCCTGGCCGCGCAGGACCTGCCGGCTGGCCTGGCCGGCGCGATCTACCGCTTGCTCGACGTGCACCGCGATGTGGCTCATGGCGTCTTCCATGCGCTGCATTGAGCCGGTCATCTGGGTGATTTCCGCCAGTTGATGGCGCGCGCCTTTTTCCAGGGTGCCGCTGGCGCTGGCCAGCTCCTGGCCGAGCTCGCCAAGGCCCTGGGAGTCTCGGGCAACGCCATCGATCAGGTGGGTGATCTGCTGCAGGAAGTGATCAAAACGCTTGGCCAGCGACACATGCGCCTTGCCTTCGCCTTGGGCGGCTTGCGCGGTGACCTGGGAGGTGACCGCGAGCATTTTCTCGAGCATCTCCTGGCTCTCAACCGCTTCGGCCTGGCTGTGCACGGCCAGGTAGAGCAGGGCGACGGTTTCCATGACCACGTAGAACGCGTGGACGAAGACCATGGCCCAGCCGCCATGGTGTTCCATCACAAACACTGGGAAGCCTTGATGTTGCAGTGCATGGAACACCACGTGGTGCACGGCGATGGTGGCCGCCGCGACCAGGATCGGCAGCCAGTCGCGATAAAAGGTCAGCACCGCCAGCAGCGCGAAGATTCCGAAGTGCGCTTCGATCACACCCTGGGCCTGGTTGATATGCAGCGCCGCCATGACCATCAGGCCTGCGCCGAGGACGCAACGCATCACACGGGTTCCACCGATGGCGCGGTACAGCGCGGTCAGCACCACGCTGGTGCCGCCACCGATGATGACGGCTTGCATCAGCGTGTCATGCCAGAACGCCAGCCCCAAGGAAAACAGGAACATCAGCCAGATCAGCGCCAGCATGATGCGGTCGGCTTTGCGGTAGTGCTCGAAAAAACGCGTGGGGGTGGGCATTCACACTTACTCCATGGGGGCTGGCCGAAACAAAGCGAGGGCAGGGTGGAGCGAATCGGTATTTTTGGTTTTTTATTGGAATCATGGATGCCAACCGTATATCGGCATCAGGAGGCGGGACTTTAGGAGCGGCTACCCGGGAGGGTAGCCGTTGATAGGCATAGGTCTCTACCCATGCTTCACTCAGAAGCTGTACTTGGCCGTGACGCCAACACTGCGTGGGTTGCCGTAGGTGTCGGTCGAGCCCCAGATCGGGCTGGTGCCGACTGCCGAGTAGTAGGTGCGGTCGAAGATATTATTCACGTTCAACTGCAGGTCCAGGTGCTTGTTCACTTGGTAACCGGCCATCACGTCCGCAACCGCATAGCTGCCTTGTTCCAGGCGGTAGGTGGTGCTGTTGGCGAGTACCACGTCGTTGTACATGCGGCTCTGCCAGTAGACGTTGCCGCCGATGCGCAGTTTTTCCAGCGGGCCCTGGAAACGGTATGAGGTGGTGAGCTTGAACAGGCGCTCCGGGGTGTCAGTGTCGAAACGCTGGTTGTTGTTAGTCGGCTTGGTGTCCTTGATGTAATGCGCGCGGGTATAGGTGAAGCCGCCGCCGACTTGCCAGTTTTCGGTCAGCGCGCCCTGCAGCTCGAGGTCGATACCTTGGCTGCGCACCAGGCCAGACGCTTCGTAGCAGGCGGTGATCGGGCAGCCCACCTGGCTGTCGGGCTGGGTCGCGCGGTTTTTCTGGTCGATCTGGAACACCGCCAGGCTGGCGTTGAGCGCGCCGTTGAAATATTCGCCCTTGATGCCGACTTCGTAGTTTTCGCCGACGATAGGCTGCAGCGGCTTGTCCGAGAAGTCGCGGCTTGTCTGCGGCGTGAAAATGTCGGTGTAGCTGGCGTACACCGAATATTGGTCGTTCAGGTCGTAGATCACCCCGGCGTAGCGCGTGAGGTTGCGGGTAACTTTGTAGTCGCCGTCGCCCTGGCGGTCATCGTAGTCGTACCAGTCCACGCGGGCACCGAGGATCACCTTGAGTGGGTCCGCCAGGTTCAGACGGGTCGTCAGGTACACGCCATCCTGGGTAGTGATGCTATGACCTTTGCCGTCACGCACGAAGTTCGGCTTCGCGCCATTGAGCGGGTAGTTGGTGTCGTAGGGGCTGAATTCCTTGGACGTAGCGTCGTAGATGCGTTTGCTGGTGCCCACCACCACTTCATGGGTGCGGCCGAACGCTTCGACCGGCCCGCTGAAGAAGGTGTCCAGGCCGTACTGCTTGTCGTCCTGGTGAGACTGGTAGGCGGTACGCGCCAGGGTGGTCTGGTAGCGTGACTGGTAGGTGCCGGTGAACACGCCGTCCAACTGTGATGAAGAACCGGCGACGTGGAGTTTCCAGCCGTTGTCGAAGCGGTGCTCGATATCACCGAATACGGTATCGATGGTCAGCTTTTTGTTTTCCCAGTCGGAGCCGGGGTTGGTGGAGCGGGGCAGGTTCAGGTGGTGGCCATCGGTGCCGATGGGCAAGCCACCCCAGAAAAAGTTCGTCTGGTCTTCCTGGCGCGAGAAGCCCAGTGTAGCCGTGGTGTCTTCGCTGAGGTCGGCTTCGCCGATGGCGTAGAACAGGCCGTGGTCGCTTTCTTCACCCTTGCGGAAACTGTTGGCGTCCCGGTATGAACCGACCACCCGGCCACGCAGGGTGCCGTTGTCATTCAAGGCGCTGGAGGCGTCGAATTCGCCGCGATAGTCGTCCCAACTGCCGGCGGCGCCGGTGATCGACGCCTGCGGCGTGGCGGTGGGGCGTTTGCGCACAAAGTTGATTGCCGCCGAAGGGTTGCCGGCGCCAGTGACCAGGCCGGTGGCGCCACGAATCACCTCCACACGGTCGAACATCGCCAAATTGGGCTGCACGCTGTTGGCGTAGCCTGAATAGGAACTGGGGATGCCGTCGAACATCATGTTATCGATATTGAAGCCGCGCGAGCTGTACGTCTGCCGTCCGGGACCGCTGGATTGGCTGAGGAACAGGCCGGGCGTGTTCTTGACCACGTCGTTGACGCTGGTCATGGCTTGGTCGTCCATACGTTGGCGGGTGATCACCGTAACGGCCTGGGGCGTCTCGCGCATGGTCAGGGGCAGTTTGGTGGCGGTGGCCATCTCGCCCGTGGTGTACGACTGCGTGCCTTCGGTGGTCTGGCCGAGTTGTTCACTGCTGATCTGGGTAGCCCCTAGCTCCAGGGGGGCAGTTTTTTCAGCGTCAGCGGCAAACGCCGCGTGTGAGGTTGCAAGACACATAGCCAGCGCCACCAGGCTGGGTGAAAAACCGTTGCCGCTACGATGTTGCACAGACATGTAATTGACTCTCCCCAAGTGCCCTCCGTGGCGAATAATAAAGATGTTGATAATTATTCGCATCAGTCTGGCAGATTGTTTCTTTCGGAAAAAGCCTTTGGAGAGAATTAGTTAACGAATTTTTCACATCGAAAGCGCTGGGCATATCGCCACTATTGATGAGGCCAGCGCCGCGAACGGCGTATCGCAGCGTGCTCTTTGCACGTTGCGATACAAACCCCATCCTTAGAAAGCGACGCTGACTCCGAGCGTGCCCCGTGTAGCCCTCACAGCCTGGCTGTCGAGGTTTTGGCTGAGACCCACTTCCCCGTAAACGCTAACGTCTCGCGCTATCATCGCCGTCGCTCCCAGGCTCAGATCCAGCGTGGTGGATTTTTGTTCAGTATCAAAGTCCACGGTGTTGAAGGTCACCGTGCTCTTGCCTCCCGGGGTATGCCAGATGTTTGCGCGAACATAAGGGCTGACGGGCAGCTCCTGGATGATGTAATTGCCGCTCGCCCTTACCCCCAGGCGGGTTGTGAGCTGGGAGTCGGCGTCATATGACACCCTGGAAAACGGATCATTCTGACTATCGAGTTTCGTCCGGTTCCAGATCATTTGGAACTGAGGCTCGATATTCCAGGTTGAAGTGATGGCAAACGGTTTGCCGACTTCCACCGACAACGCCAGATCGTGACCCTTGTTCTTCATCTTTATACCGCGGTCCGACTCGTTGTTGCCGCTGAGTCGGGTGAACATCCCTACGAGGTCAAAATAAGTGTCGTCCTGCCATACCTGGGTGGCGGAAACGCCCACACTGGCGCCGCGCAACGTGATGTCGCCGGCGTCCCGGTCCGGCATGCCATCGATAAGGCCCTTGACCTTGCCCTTGAGTCGGCTCTGCCCCACAAACACACCCAGGTGCTGGGTATCGCCGGCGTCGGTGACTCTTGAAAAAACAGGCGTGCCGACTTGATAGCCGCGTATCGAGCTGTCCAGCGAAGGGCTCAAGTCACCGACGAAATCCTGACGACTGCTACCGCCATAAACGCGTGCCCAACCTGACCGGAGCGCGCCTGTTTCTCGCTGCCTGCCTTGTTCTCCCAAGCGTTCATGAAAGGTGCCGAGTGCATCGCGCACGACTTGTTGGGCCGCCGGGTAAAGCATTGTCGCGAGCGACACCTCCTGGCGAATGAAGCGCACGGGTCGAATCGTGGCTGCCGGCAACGCCGGACTGCCCGGCGCAGGCAGTGGGGTAACCGGCCCTTCCACGGGGGTTTCAGAGCGCAGAAACCAACTCTCCTCAGTGCCGGCGCTGACCCCGCCGCGATACAGGTAATAATTGTACGGACCGGCCGCTGCGATGCCGTTCAATGAAAACGCACCGCTGCTGCTGGTCGCGCTATTTTGCGCATCCACTACACGGATGCCGTCCGCAGCAGTTGCCGCGCCGATACCGCCAAGGTTGGTGATCTGGATTGCCGTATTTCCACTGATCACGCCTCGGTTGACAATGAGTCTGTCGCTGGCGGAACTGTCATCGCCCAATACCGTCTGCAGGGCGAGTACACCGCCTCTACCGGTGTAATTGCCCTCAATACGCAAGGTATCGTTGGCGCTTGAACCGCCGGTGGTCATATTGATGACGCCGCTATTGTTGAGGTCGACAAATTGGCCAGCAGTGAAAGGGGCGATTACCCCCGTATCGACGAGTAACTGGCTGGTGCCATCCAGGCTCAGAACGCCCGTGTTCGTCGCGCTGTCACCCAGCGTCAAGGTGCCGCCCAGTGTCAGTCGCGAGCCGTTGTCCAGTTGAACGGCCTCCCAATTGGGAAACAAACCCGGATCGTCAGCCCTGGTGTTGTCCAGCGTCAGCTTGTCATTGCCCGGGCCGCCATCGACCAACTGCGCCGCCGCCAGTTGCGAATTGACCAGGTTGTGCAGCAATGCCGTGTCGTCACCCGCGCCCATCAGTGCGAACGAGTGAAGGTTTCCGCCCGTCCAGATGAAACTGTCGTTGCCGAAACTGAACAGCGTCTGCCCGTTGACGTCGCCACCCGCGACGGTCACTTGATCGTCACCGCCGCTGACGCTGATATTGCCACCCACGAAAGCCGTGCCCGAGATCAGGATGGTATCGTCGCCGAAGCCCGTCACCAGGTTGCCGATGATGCGTCCCCCCGACATGTCAAACAGGTTGTTATCGAGCTTCATGTCGACGCGGCCGATGGTGCCGCCGGTCATGGTGGCGCGGTCGCCGTCCTCAAACGCCACAGTGATCGTACCGCCGCTCATGAAAAAGTCATCCAGGCCGTCGCCTTGCAAGAGCCGCTCGATGGTTCCGCCGCTCATGGAAAAGGTGTCTATACCCGCGCCCTGGCGCACTGCACCGGCTTGACCGCCCGATATTTGCACAACGTCCGCGCCCAAGCCCTGATCGACGGACCCGGTAACGCTGCCCAGGTTGAGCCGAAAGATATTTGCGCCGTCGCCTTGGTTGAGGTCTCCAATGATCCCCGCGCTGGGCCCATTAATATCCACCAGGTCATTGCCGGCACCATAGGTCACGTTACCGATGACCTGGCCTGTCGCTGTGATATCGAGGGTGTTATTGCCGCCCGTGTCGGTAAAGCCCGGCGCGGTGGCGCTGTTGCAGGTGGAGGTGTCGTCACCGGCGGTGTTGGTGATCGTGCAGGCCCCGTAAGAGCCCAGCGGCCACATGGCCAATACAATCAGGTAAACCCAGGAAACTGTGCGTACGCGCATGATCCGTCCTCATCTGAGCGGAAAATTGCCCCGCGCTTGCAAAGGCAGGTGCGGACCAAACCATGACAACGTCACGCGCGATACGGATCAGGGGACAGCGGGTTACCCGTTTCTGAAAACACCGGCCAATGCAAAGGGTTGGCATGGCTTTCTCGACTGCACCTGAACCCGTGCAGTACTTTTTCCACCATAGCCAGCCGTTGCCCGGGCCGCTACTGTCAGAAATAACAGGTATGGACGAGTGGGGCCGCCCGGTTCGTTCGACTATGCTGAGTGGGCTGGGAATGATGCAGTATTGGATGAAAGTCGATGGCGAAGGCGCCGCAAGCCTTTGGACGTCGCTGTTGGGTGTATCGAGATTCAAGGCTCCCGGTATCCGGCCAGCAAGGCCGTAACTTTCTGAAGGAGTACGATTATGACTATTCGATATGCAAAAACACTGTCCATTACGTTGGTATGTTTGATGATTCCGACGCTGAGTTGGGCCGCGCAGTATGATTGCGCGGTTTACGACAAAAACATCAACGGGGGGCTGGGGGCTGATGCCAGGCTGTCTGATGATCTGGTTGAAGCCGATAGTGTCGAAGAGGCGGTTGCTAAAACGAGAAAGAGCCTGGACCAGAAAAGAACCGACGACTACCTGATTAATTGCCGAAAGGCTGATGATGAATAATCGTTGAGCGGGGGGCATGCGATGCCCCCGGTTTTGTGTCAGGAAAATACAATCTCATAAGGCTCGCGCATGCGCTCCAGCAGCACCTGGGCCAGCATCGGCGCAAGGCCGATGTGCGGGTCACCGGCCAACTGGCTGGCATAGGCGTGCGCGGCATGGAGTTTGCGCGCCACGCTCCAGGTGTCCAGGCGCACCTTGCGCGCCCGGTGCCAGGGGATGAGCGCTGCTTCGCGGGCGGGCCAGTGCCAGGCCCGGATCGGCAGTTCATGCAGGTGCGCACCTACCAGGGTGCAGGCGCTGGCACTGGCGCGGCCGACGCTGTCGTGGTCGTCATTGCCGTCATTGCGCCAGGTGCTGAACACCACATCGCCAGGTTGCAGGTAGCGCGCGATGAATTGGCTCAGTTGCGCCTCCCGCGCGGCCAGGGCGTTATCGCAGAATCCGCCACGGATCCACTTCAGGCTGTGCAAGGGCATGCCGAGGCGGCGCAGGGCTTCGACGCTTTCCTGTGGCCGCACCACGCTCAAGCGGCTCGCCGGCCAGACATTGGAGCCGGGATGGCTGGCACTGCCATCGGTGATGGAGATCAGCTTCAGCGGGTGTTCCAGCGTGCTGAGCAATTGCAGCAGGCCGCCACAGGCCAGGACCTCATCGCCGGGGTGGGGCGCGATGATGACCACGCGTGCGCCAGGGGGCACCAGTGAGGAAGGGGTGATGGGGGGAATCTGCGCCAGTTGCGGCGCGTTGTTCCAGATTTGCGCTGGGCCGCTACGGCCGTCGCTTAGGGAAGCAAGCTTCATGGGAATCACGTCCTTGTTGGTTTGTGCCGGGCCGTATGGGCTGCACGACTCGCTTGTATTCACCACAGGCTCCGCTGCGGTGGGGCTGGCATTCCAAACCTGGAATGCTGGCAAGGCATCCTCAGCATAGACAAGGATGCGGCCTCTGACATTCAGCCACGCGGTTTTTTACACAGCGAGTATCAGGCTCTTCAAATAATCGCCAAACCCGCCTTGTGCGCGGGCATCCAGGCGCGCACTGGTGATCACCTGCGGGGCGTGGCTCCAGGCGATGGAGGCGCCGGACGATTCGAGGTCGCGAACCAATTGGACATCTTCATGGCAGGCCAGGGGTTCGAAACCACCGGCGCGTACGTAGGCGTCGGCGCTCACCCCCAGGTTGGCACCGTGGATGTGCCGATGACCGTCACGCGCCTCGTAGCCCTGGTGGTAGCGAATCTGCGCAGCGGGGCCGAACGCTTCACCCCATGTATCCACCGTGACGGTGCCGCACACCGCGTCCACCCCCAGTGCGAGCTGGGCCACCAGCCAGTCGGGGGCTACCCGGCTGTCGGCGTCGGTGCAGGAGATCCACCGTGCGCCCTGGCTGATCAGGTGCCGCGCGCCAATGCCGCGCACCTGCCCGACATTACGCGCCTGGGCTTCCAGGCATTGCACCGGGTAACCCCGAGCGATGCCGGCACTGCCATCGCTGCAGCTGTCGAGTACCACCAGGACAGTGACTTCTTCGCCCAGCAGCCCCAGGTGGCTGGCCGCCATCAGCGCCGCTTTCAAGCAAGCGCCCAGCAGGGCCTCTTCGTTGTGTACCGGGATCAGAATGCCGATCAACGCAAGCCCTCGAGGGTGGCAACCGAGGTGCCGTCGCGGCTCCACAGGTCAAGAAAAAAGTCATGCTCGTGATGGGAGGCGAGTCGCGGCATGTGTAACTGCTGCTGGAGCAGGCCGTGCACCTGCTCGGCGGTGAGCGGGCAACCTTCGATGGGCGGGCGCCAATGGCAAGCCAGCACCTGGCCGTCTTCAGTCAGCGAGCCACGGGCGCGCTCGATCAACTCGCCCAGGTCGCTGGTGTCGAGGTAGTAACACAACTCGCTCAACACGATCAGCTCGAACTTGCCCGTAGGCCATTGCGCCGGCAGACGGCTTTGCCGCACCTCGGCATGAGGGAACCCCAGCAAGCGATTACGCGCCAGCGCCACCGCGGCCGAGGCAGTGTCGCAACACAGCAGGCGATCGCAGCGTGGCGCCAGCTCGAAGCTCAGCTCGCCATTGGCGCAGCCGGGCTCGAACACCGAGGCGTAGCGCGGGCGTGTGAGTATCGCCAGGGTCAACGCGCGTTTGCGTCGTTCGTACCAACGCTGGCGAAAGGCCCAGGGATCATCGTTTTCGGCGAACAATTGGTCGAAGTAGGGCGTGGCGACACTCAAACAAACACCACTTCAAAAGGTTGCAAGAGGCGCTCCACCACGTAGGGTGCGAGCACGGGCGCCAGGCCGACCTGCGGGTCGCCCTCCAGCTGGCTGGCGAAGGCATGGATGGCATGGCGCTTACGGGCCACGGCTTCGCAGCTCAGCGCAATCTTGCGCGCACGGTGCCAGGGCACCTGGCTGTCTTCGGGCGTTGCCCAGTGCCAGGTCCATACCGGCAGCTCATACAAAGTGGCGCCCACCGCCATTGCAGCCTTGGCGCTGGCGCGGCCGACGGCTTCATGATCGCAATGGCCATCCTCGCGCCAGGTGGTGAAGACCACGTCAGTAGGTTTGAGGTAGCGCTGGATAAACACCGCCAGCTCATCTTCGCGAGCGGCCACCTGACTATCGCCGAACCCCGCGCGCAACCATTTGAGGCTATGCAAGGGCACGCCCAGGCGATGCAGGGCCTGCGCCGACTCCTGCGGGCGTACCACGCTCAGGCGCTCCACGGGCCAGCGCCGCGAGCCGGGGTGACTGGCGCTGCCGTCGGTCACCGAGATCAACTGGATCGGCCGACCCAGTGCCGCCAGGCCTTGCAGCAAACCGCCGCAGCCCAGCACTTCATCATCCGGGTGCGGGGCAATGATGACCGCACGGTGGTCTTCAGGTACCAACTGCTCGACGCTGATCTGCGCCAGCTCGGCCATCTTCGCAGAGGCTTGCCAGCGATGCAGCGGCGTGCCCTGGCCAACGATCGGATTGGGTTTCATAACTGCCACCGTCCTGTGGGGGCCCTGGCGACGAGCTCGCCAAGGCCGGCCAAGTCGCGTTCGGCATGGCTCTGGCGCACATACACCGGCAGGTCCGCCATCAATTGGCCAAAGTGCGGGTCCTTGCAGTAGGGTCCGGCCCCCAGCGCACGCCCCACATGGCGCATGACTTGCTCAACGGTGTCTTCGACGCAGGCACGGGTCCGCTGGGCCAACTCCCTGGCATCGGCCTGTGGCGCAAGGTCAACCTGCCGCGCACTGGCGCGCAGCACGCAAGCTGCACTGTTCAATACGCTGTCGACGGCGCCAAGGTGGGCGAGGGCGTGGGGCTCTGCATGCGTGCTGCAGTGTTCAAGCAAAACCTGGGCCAGGCGTTCCGCGCCGCCATACCAGCAGGCGGCGATACCGATTCCGCCTTGCCAGAAACCGGGCCGGGACAAGTAATCGCCCGGTCCGCCCACGGCCAGGCCCCACGCCCCGTCGAACACGACGTCCACACTGCCGGTGGCCGCCATGCCCACGGCGTTCCAGCCTTCATCCGTCACGATGACACCGGGTTGCGCCATGGGCACCGCCACCAACTGTTGGCGGTCGTCTTCGTCCCAGGCAGTCACTAATCCATGGCTGACCACCGCCGCGCCGGAGCACCAGGCTTTACGCCCTTGCACGCTCAGGCACTCCCCGTCCCGCCGCACGCGCAGCTTGGCCGACGGCGGCTCGGCGGCCCACATTCCCCAGAGGCTGCCCAAGGGCGGCAACGGGCTGTCGAGCTCGGCCATGATCGCCAAGGCATCGGCGTGGCCTTCGAACAGCTTGCACAGGCGCAGGTCGTGACCCGCCACCTGCGCCAAGCGGCCGAAACGCGCCAGCGTCTGGCCGCTGCCGGGCAAGGGCAGTTGGTCCAGGCCTTCCTCCTGAAGTGCCTTCAGGGCCACGCCCAGGGCGTGCGTGTCAGCATAGCCCCGGAAGTCCTGGAGGCATCCATGCGCCTCCATTTCATACCTCGTCTTCACGCTGCAGTTCGAACAGCAACAGCGAACGGCCGGTGACGCCGTACTCATGTTCGAAATCGAAGCGTTCCTGGCCGCGCACGGCGGGCTCGTTGGTGTCGAGCATGCAGGTCCAGAACTCACCCTCGGGCACCGGCGGCAAGCGGAAATTGACCACGTCATGGTGGGCGTTGACCACCAGCAGCAGCGTGGCATCGGCGCCGGGCCGGCGAATCCCGGTTTCCTGGGCGCGACCATCCATCAACATGCCCAGGCAGCGGCCGTTGCTGTCTTCCCATTGTTCGGTTGTCATCTCCGAGCCGTCCGGCGACAGCCAAGTAACGTCTTTCACACCGATATCTTCGTTGTAGTCGCCGACCAGGAAGCGGCCACGACGCAGGATCGGGTAGGCCAGGCGCAGCTTGATCAAGCGTTTCACGAACTTGAGCAAGGCCTTGCCGTCCTCGTCCAGGTCCCAGTTGATCCAGCCGATTTCGCTGTCCTGGCAGTAGGCGTTGTTATTGCCGTGCTGGGTGCGGGCGAATTCGTCACCGGCCACCAGCATTGGCGTGCCTTGGGACAACAGCAATGTCGCGAAGAAGTTACGCATCTGGCGCAGGCGCAGGGCGTTGATTTCCGGGTCGTCGGTCGGGCCTTCGACGCCATGGTTCCAGGACAGGTTGTTGTTGCTGCCGTCCTGGTTGTTCTCGTCGTTGGCTTCGTTGTGCTTGTCGTTGTACGACACCAGGTCGTGCAGGGTGAACCCGTCGTGCGCGGTGATGAAGTTAACCGAGCTGTAAGGACGGCGGCCGCGATGGTTAAACATCTCGCCGGAAGCCGTCATACGCGCGGCGAAATCGGCCAACTGAGCGTCGTCGCCTTTCCAGAACGCACGCACGGTGTCGCGGAAACGGTCGTTCCATTCCACCCAGCCCGGCGGGAAATTCCCCACTTGGTAGCCGCCGGGGCCACAGTCCCAAGGCTCGGCGATCATTTTCAGCTGGCGCAACACCGGGTCCTGGCGGCAAGCCACGAGGAAGCTGTGGCGCTCGTCAAAGCCGTCACGGTAGCGGCCGAGAATGGTCGCCAGGTCGAAGCGGAAGCCATCGACATGCATTTCCGTGGCCCAGTAGCGCAGCGAGTCAGTGACCATCTGCAGGACGCACGGGTGGCTCAGGTCCAAGGTGTTGCCGGTGCCGGAATCGTTGATGTAGAAGCGCTTCTCGTCCGGCATCAGGCGGTAGTACGAGGCGTTGTCGATACCGCGCATGGACAGTGTGGGGCCGCGCTCGTTGCCCTCGGCGGTGTGGTTGTAGACCACGTCGAGGATCACTTCGAGCTTCTGCTCATGCAGGTGCGCGACCATTTCCTTGAACTCGGCGATCTTGCCGCTGGCGAGGTAGCGCGGGTCCGGGGCAAAAAACGCGATGCTGTTGTAGCCCCAGTAGTTGGTCATGCCCTTTTCCAGCAAATGCTGGTCGTTGACGAAGGCGTGCACCGGCAGCAGCTCAACCGAAGACACCCCCAACTGGCGGATGTGCTTGAGCACGTCATCTTCCATCAACCCGGCGCAGGTGCCGCGCACTGCCTCGTCGACCGAAGGGTGACGCATGCTGATGCCGCGCAAGTGGGTTTCGTAAATGATCGTACGGTCCCATGGCACCCGTACCGGTTGGTCGTTGCCCCAGGTGTGCGCTGGGTCGATGACTTTGCATTTGGGCACGAAGGGTGCGCTGTCGCGTTCGTCGAAACTCAGGTCGTCATCCGGGTGGCCGATGGTGTAGCCGAACAGCGCCTCGGACCATTTGAGTTCGCCCACCAGTTGCTTGGCGTAGGGGTCGATCAGCAATTTGTTGTGGTTGAAGCGATGCCCGTTGGCCGGGTCATACGGACCGTACACGCGATAGCCGTAAATCAGCCCGGGGTGGGCGTCGGGCAGGTAGCCGTGGAAGATCTCGTCGGTGTATTCCGGCAGCTCTATACGCTCAAGCTCTACTTCGCCGGTGTCGTCGAACAAGCACAGCTCGACCTTGGTGGCATTGGCCGAGAACAGGGCAAAGTTGACACCCAGTCCGTCCCAGGTGGCACCGAGGGGGAACGGTAAACCTTCACGCACCCGTGACGGTTCTCCGCCCGGCGTCGCTGGGGTCTTATGGGGTTTGCTCATGAATGTTGCTCCTGGAAGGGGAAATTCTTCGGGCCGAACGCGGCCCTGCCGACGGAAAGTCAGCTGATCGGTATCAAAAACAGAATCCCCTCCTGCCGACGGCGTCGGCAGGAGGGCTATGAAATAACGAGGGTCAGGGTTTGGGCTTTTTCGGCGCGGGCTTTTTAGCGGCCGGCGCCGGAGTCGGTTTGCTCGCAGGCGCAGGCTTGGCTTTTGCGGCAGGCGCTTTGGCGGCAGGCGACTTGGGCGCCGTCTTCGGCTTGGCCGCAGCCTTTGGCTTGCTTGGCGTCAGCGCTTCGGCTTCGGCCAGTTTGCGCGCCATCTCCCAGTGGCGAGCATCTTCACCATGGGGTTTGCCTTCAGATTCCCAGATCTGATGCGCCAGCTCGCGTATGCGTTTGTCTTCAGTACTCATCACAATGCTCCTCGCAGAAATTTTCAGCTTTCTTGATCATCAGAATTGATAAAGACATTGACCGGGAAATCCTCCAGGGCAGCGCTGATCGATAGCTCCTTGTCTGGTGTGACTGCGCCTGTGTGAAAAAGTCCCTTCCAGTTTTGGTTTGGCACGGCGAACGGTAATTTGACCCGCGTATCGCCCCAAACCTGCGCATTGATCTGCGGGTGCACACCGTTTTCAAGCAACTCATGGGACCAGCGCGGTACCACCACCAACAGGCGTTTGCCCTCATGTTCGCGACAGAATGCGACCACCCGTTCGGCATGCTTGCCGACCACTTCCAGCGGTGTATAGGCACCGCTGTGGAACACCTCGGGGTGGGCCTTGCGCAGGGCCAGTACCTGGGCAATCAGCGCTTGCTTGATACGCCCGTCGCGCCAGTTGAACAGCAATTCGCCCAAGTCCGGCGGCGTGTTCAGCGCCTGTTGCCGTGCGCTGAAATCCACTGGGCGGCGGTTGTCCGGGTCCACCAGGCTGAAGTCCCAGAACTCGTCGCCCTGGTACAGGTCCGGCACGCCCGGCGCAGTGATGCGAAGCAAGGATTGCGCCAGGCCATTGAGCGCGCCGGCCGGCGCGATGGCCTGCGCGGCGTCGCCGATGGCGGTACGCAGCGCCTGGCCTTCGTCACTGAGCAACAACCGTGACAGGAAGGCCTCGACGCCCTGTTCGTAGGCCTCGTTGGGCGCGCTCCAGCTGCTCTGCAACTTGGCTTCGCGCAACGCCTTTTGTTGCCATTGCCACAGGCGCTGTTTATATCCGCCAAAGTCAGCGTCCTGGTCCAGCGGCCAGCTACCGAGCAACGCCTGGTAGAGGATCAGTTCATCGCCGGCCGACGGCGCGTTGGCATCGGTACGCAACGGCGCGGCGAGGGCGCGCCACTGTTCGACCTGCTCGACGTACCACGGCGCGCATTCACTGAGCACGGCCAGGCGTGCGCGGGTGTCTTCGCCGCGCTTGTGGTCATGGGTGGCGGTGGCCAGCAGGTTGTCCGGGAACGCCTGCAGGCGCTCGCTGTTGACCTGATGAAACTCGGCCAATGGCGCGCTGAACTGCTCGGTACTGAAGCCCACGTCGTTGCGCGACAGCAAGACCGCCGAGCGATAGAACGCCGTGTCTTCCACCGCCTTGGCCGCGGCGGGCGAGGTCAGCTGCTGGAAACGCACGCAGGCATGCTTGAGGATCTTGCGCTCTCGGCCCACCGGGCGATTACGCCAGGGCTGGCCGCCGAGCCATTTTTCCAGGTGATCGAGCACCGGCCAGTCGCCTTCGCTCAAGGTCGTACGAGCGCCGTCCATGGCCTGCTGGAATACCTTGTCGTCGGCGGCACTGCGACCACGGGCGCTGATGTAGGTGCGGTACACCGGGAAGTGCACGATCAGTTCCTGCAAGGCGCGGCGGATGGCGCCCAGGGTCATGTCACGGGTCATCACATCGTCGCGCGCCACTTGCAACAGGGCCTGGGCCACGCTTTCGAAATCGCCGCCGAGGGAGCCGTTGAGGATCTGCTGCCGCGCCAGCCGTGCTTCTTCGATGAACGCCGAAGGCCGTTCGCTGTGGCGGGTCCACAGTTCAGCCAATGGCTCGAAGCCGCTCGGGTCGTGTTGCAGCAGCGACAGCTGGTTCATGAATTCATAGCCAGTAGTGCCGTCCACTTGCCAGTCTTCGCGCAGGGTTTCGCCTTCGCCGAGGATCTTCTCGACGAAGATCGGCAAATGCCGCTGCGGCGACAACGAATCGACACGGCGGCGCAGCTTGCGGCAGTAACCGCGCGGGTCAGCCAGGCCGTCGATATGGTCGATGCGCAGGCCATCCACCAGACCTTCGCTGATCAGTTCGAAAATCTTGCCATGGGTGGCTTCGAACACGGCAGCGCGCTCGACTCGCAGGCCGCCCAGTTCGTTGACATCGAAGAAGCGCCGCCAGTTGATATCGTCGGCCGCGGTGCGCCAGCTCGCCAGGCGGTAGGCCTGTTGTTCAAGCAGTTGATGCAGGCGTTCGAAGCCTTCCGGCTGGCGGCCGTCGAACTCGGTCAGGCGTTGTTCGATGGCGGGCAGCACTTCGGTGGCGCGTTCCGCCAATGCCTGTTTGAGCCACGCCGCCTCATGGTAGGCGTCGTCCTGATAGGCGAGGGCGCTGAACTGGTCGGCCAGGGGCTTGAGCGAGTCGCCAGTGCCCAGGATCGCTGCATAATCGCGTGGGCAGATCGGGAAACGGTGTTCGTAATGCTCGACATAGAACGCACCGTGGCTAGCATCGAAATGCAAGGTCAGCGTGCCGTTCTGCAAGGCTTCGCCGTAGTCGCTGCCGAGGAACGGCATCAGCAATTGGCCCTTGAGCAAGGGGTCGGGCGAATGCCACTGGATATCGAAGAACTCACTGTAGGGGCTCAACCGGCCCCACTCCAGCAGGTCCAGCCACCAGGGATTATCGGCACCGCCCACGGCCATGTGGTTGGAGACGATATCGAGGATCAGCCCCATGTCGTGCTCACGCAGTGCCGCCACCAGGCGGCGCAAGGCCGCTTCGCCACCCAGCTCCGGGTTGACGGTGGTCGGGTCGACCACGTCGTAGCCGTGCATGGAAGCGGCGCGGGCGCTGAGCAGCGGCGAGGCATACAGGTGGCTGATGCCGAGCTGGGCGAAATACGGCACCAGCGGCACCGCGTCATCGAGGGTAAAACCTTTATGGAACTGTAGGCGCTGGGTAGCGCGCAGGGGCAGTGCTTTCATCGGTCACGCTCATAGGCTTGGTTACGCGCGACGGCCAGCAGCTCGAGGCGGCGGGCAGCGCCGGCATTGTCGAGCAGGCTGGATGCCTCCCCCGGCAGGCGGCGGCGCCAATTGGGGTGGGTGTCGGTGGTGCCGGGCAGGTTGGCTTGTTCCTCGATGCCCAGCGCATCTTCCAGCGGCAGCAGTACCAGCGGCGCACGGGTGTGGCCGAGGTAACGCACGCTGGCGTCGATCATGTGGTCGGTTTCATTGCGGATTTCTTCGACGAAGTTCTGCGGGTCCTGGCTCAAGGCCTGGCGCAGCGCCTGGCGCTCGCGCAGGCGGTGCTCACTCCATTGCTCCACCGTGGGGGCGTCGATCAGGCCGAGCTGGACGTTCCAGTCGATATCGCGGCTGTGCCACCAACCGTTGAGCGTCGGCAGGTCGTGGGTACTGGTGGTGGCCAGCGCATTGTCGGGCCAGTCGAGGATCGGCTTGAACCGACCTTCGTGGTCTTGCTCGAACAGCAACACACGCATGCCCAGGATCGAGCGGGCGATGAGCTTTTCGCGCAGGCCATCCGGCACGGTGCCCAGGTCTTCGCCGAGCACAATGGCCTGGTGGCGGTGCGATTCCAGCGCGAGCAGGCGCAGCAGGTCATCCACCGGGAAATACAGGTACGCGCCGTCCTGCGGCGAGGCGTCCATGGGCATCACCCACAGGCGCTGCAAGCCCATCACATGGTCAATGCGCAGGCCGCCGGCATGGGCGAAGTTGGCGCGCAGCATTTCGATGAACGCGCGAAAGCCGTTGCGCTTGAGGCCTTCGGGAGAGAAAGCGGAAATACCCCAGCCTTGGCCGGCACGGTTGAGGATGTCGGGTGGCGCGCCCACGGTGAGGTCGGCGAGCAATTCATCCTGGCGGCTCCAGGCCTGGCTGCCACCGCCGTCGGCGCCCACCGCCAGGTCGGCGATCAAGCCGACGCCCATGCCGCTGCCGCGCGCGGCTTGTTGCGCGCGCTCCAGGCAGCGGGCGATCAGCCATTGGCTGAAGGCGTAGTAACCGATTTCATCGGGATTTTCTTCAGCAAACCTGGCCAGTGCCGGGCTCTGCGGGCTACGCCACTCCTCGGGCCAGTGGCGCCAGTCGAGGCTTTCACCGGCGGCGGCACGCGCCGCTTGCACGGCTTCGAAACGGCAGTGGTTCTCCAGCGCTTCGCCACCGGCCTGGCGGAAGCTCAGGAAGTCAGCGTGTTGCGGATGATGGCCGTGGCGGAAGTCTTCATACAGTGCGCGCAACAGGCGCTGTTTGGCGTTGGCGGCGGTGGGCCAGTCGATCAGGCTGTGCTGCTCCAGGTCGTGCAGCTCATCGGTCAGGCCGATGGCTTCGATGGCGTTGCGCACTTCACGTTCGCCCAGGATGCAGCCCGGTGAGGCGTACAAACTGTTGAGGAACAACCGACTCGAGGGCGAATACGGGCTGAACCGGCCGGTGTCGGCGCTGAACATCGCGTGCATCGGGCTGATCGCCAACGCATCCGCGCCGCGCTCGGCGGCGGAGCGGGCCAGGTGTTCCAGCGCCAAGGTGTCGCCAAAGCCGCCATCGCCCAAACGGCGCAGGGCATAGAGCTGGGCGCTGAGGCCCCAGGCACGGGCGGGTTGGGTGTCGACCGCTTCGGCCACGCTGTAGCAGTGGGCAGGCGCGACGGCGAGGGTGAAGGTCTGCTCGGCGATGTGCACCTGGTGATAGCCCAGGGCGATGATGCCGGGCAGGACGGCGTCGCCATCGAGCCGCAGTTCCAGGGTTTCGCCATTCTCAAGGCTGACTCGGCACAGGGTGTCCGGTTCGAAGTAACGCGCCAGGTCCAGGCTTTGGCCGCTGTCGATGGTCATCAAGGGTGGCAGGACTTTGTTCTGCTGTTCCTGCTCCAGTTCGTGCAGGCTGGCGTCGATCTCGGCGTCAGTGTCGGCCGGGTGGCCCAGGCCTTTGAGAACGGCGCGCAGGGCGTCGGGTTTCACTCGTTGCGGGCGGCCGTTTGCGTCGATCCAATCGACGGCCAGTCCCGCTCGGCTGGCGAGGATTTCCAGGTTCGCTTCGCTCAAGGGTGCTCTCCAACAGGGAATAAAGTAACGCGGGCGCTGAAAGGCGGCAGGTGTGCGCCATCGTTGACAGGCGTTTCGAACAGGACATGTTGCGTCGCGGGACGATCCAGGGGCGTAGCGCTGAGGTTCAGATCAATCTGCAACAGGCTGCCGTTGCCCAGGCGCCAGCGCGCACTGACCGCGCCGTCGGCCAGCACCTCGGCGCCCAGGGTCGTGCTGCCGGGCAGGTGCGGCACGATGCGCTGATGGCGCAGGCTCAGCAGGTGACGATAGAGCTGCGTGTGCTCGTTCTCGGTAAAAGTAGGCGTGGTTTGCAGGAACGTCGCCAAGGCATTCGGATCGGGGATGCGCTCGCGTCGCTGCGGGTCCTTGAAGGCGGCGAAATCCGCAAATTCATTGCGCCGGCCTTCACGCACCGCTTCGGCCAGTTCGCCGTGGTGATCGGTGAAAAACAGGAAAGGCTCGCTGGCGTTGGATTCATCGCCCATGAACATCAGCGGAATCATCGGCGACAACAGCAGCAGGGCGGTCGCCGCCTGCAAGGCCTGGGGCGGGCAGAGCTGGTGCAGGCGCTCGCCCAGGGCGCGATTGCCGATCTGGTCATGGTTCTGCAGGAACGCCACAAAGGCGCTCGGTGGCAGATGCCCACTGGGTTCGCCACGCTCATGGCCATGGCGCGTGGTGTGACCCTGGTAGATGAAACCTTCGCCCAGGCAACGTGCGAGCTTGGCCGTAGGCTCCTCGGCAAAATCGCTGTAGTACGCGTCGGTCTCGCCGGTCAGCAACACATGCATGACATTGTGGAAATCGTCGTTCCATTGCGCGTCGAAGTCCCGATCGTCCTGCAGCAGGCTGGCCTGGTTAAGCTCGTTTTCCAGCATCAGCCACACGTGTCGGCCGGCGTCCACTTGCTCGCGGACCCGGTGGGCCAGCTCCCTGAGAAAGTCCGGGTTGTCGATGGCATGCACCGCGTCCAGGCGCAGGCCGTCGAAGCGGTATTCAAGCAGCCACATCAGCGCATTATCCAGGAAGAAATCCCGAACCTGGCGACGATTGAAGTCGATACCGGCGCCCCACGGGGTGTGCACGTCTTCCTGGAAGAAACCCTTGGCGTACTGGCCCAGGTAGTTGCCATCGGGGCCGAAGTGGTTGTAGACCACGTCGAGGATTACCGCCAGACCATGCTCATGGGCGCTGTCGATCAAGTGCTTGAGCTGTTCGGGCGTACCGTAGGAGGCTTGGGGCGCGTAGGGCAGGACCCCGTCGTAGCCCCAGTTGCGCTCACCGGGAAATTGGGCCAAAGGCATCAATTCGATCGCGGTGACGCCCAGCTCGGCCAGGCGCGGCAGGTGCTTCTCGACGCCGGCGTAGCCACCCATCGCGCCGACGTGCAGCTCATAGATGACGGCTTCGTGCCAGAGGCGGCCCTGCCAGTTGGCGTTGCGCCATTGGTAGGCGAGCGGGTCGACCACCACGCTCCAACCATGCACGTCCGAGGCCTGGGCCCGGGACGCCGGATCGGGGACATCTTTTTCCCCGTCGATATTGAAGCGGTAGCGCGTGCCCGCCGGGCACGCTATTTCGGTTTCAAACCAGCCTTCTGCCTGGGGCAGCATGGCGACCGATTTGCCCCCTTCCAATTCAACGCTGACATAAAACGCATCTGGCGCCCACAAGGCGAAACGCGTGTGTTGCGCGTCCAGCATGATTGCGCCGTGGGGCCAGGTTTCCAGAGTCCGTAAAGGCATCTATAAAAACCTCTCTTTGATTATTTGACTGATTTCCCCAGGGCCTTGGCGACCAGCTGCTCGTACAGTTCGGCGTAGGGTTCCACCGCCTGGCTCCAGTTGAAGGGGCGCGTCATCGCCCGGCAACGCATGGCGTTGAGCAGGTCAGGGAAGGCGAACACCTTGAACGCACGGCTCAGGGCTTCCTTGTAGCTGTCGACGGTGGACTCATTGAACAGAAAGCCCGTCACGCCGTTTTCGATGGTATCGGCCAAGCCGCCGGTGTTGCGTGCAACCGGCAGCGAACCGAAGCGTTGGGCATACATCTGGCTCAGGCCGCAGGGCTCGTAGCGCGACGGCATCAACAGGAAGTCACTGCCGGCGAACATGCGGCGGGCATCGGTCTCGTTGAAGCCGATGCGCACGCCGATCTGGCCTGGGAAGCGCAGCGCCAGTTCACGCATGGCGTTTTCTTCCTCCGGCTCGCCGCGACCGATGATTGCGATCTGCCCACCTTGCTCGACGATAAAGCTGGCAACGGCTTCGGTGAGGTCCAGACCTTTCTGGAACACCAGGCGGGACACCACGGCGAACAGCGGGCCGGTCGACTCACTCAAGCCAAACAGCTCGCGCACTTGCGCAGCGTTGATGGCCTTGCCTTCCCAGTCGCCCACATTGAAGTTGTGGGCCAGGTGCGGGTCGGTCGAGGTTTCCCAGCTGTCTTCGATGCCGTTGGGGATGCCGCTGAGCAAGCCTTGCTGGGTCTTGCTGGCCAGGAAGCCATCAAGGCCGCAGCCGAATTCGGGGGTGGTGATTTCCTGGGCGTAAGTGGCGCTCACCGTGGTGATGTGGCTGGAGTAGGCCATGCCGGCCTTGAGGAACGACATCTTGCCGTAGAACTCCATGCCTTCCTGTTGCAAGGCGTGGGGCGGAATGCCCAGCTCAGGAGTGCAGCCCAGGCTGACCACGCCCTGGTACGCCAGGTTGTGGATGGTGAACAGCGTCGGGGTGCGTGAGCCGCGCCAGTGCATGTACGCCGGCGCCAGGCCAGCGGGCCAGTCGTGGGCGTGCACCAGGTCCGGGCACCAGTGGATCTGCGCCAGGTTGGCGGCCATGTCGGCGGCGGCCAGGCCCAGGCGGGCGAAACGAATATGGTTGTCCGGCCAGTCGCGGCCGTTGTTGGCGCCGTAAGGCGTGCCTTCGCGCTCGTAGAGTTCAGGGCAGATCAGCACATAGATGACCAGGCCGTCCTTGAGGTCCATGCGCCCGATCTTGCACGGCGGCAGCGCGGCGTGGCCACCCAACTCGCCGATGATGTGAATCGGGTTGTCGCTTTCCATCACCTGCGGGTAGCCGGGGATCAACACGCGCACATCGTGCAAGTGAGCCATGGCGCGGGGCAGGGCCGCCGACACATCGCCCAGGCCGCCGGTTTTCACCAGGTCGGCAAACTCGGAGGTTACAAACAGCACTTTCTTTCGATTGGGGTTATGACTGGACACCGGCCGCACCGTATTGAGGTCGACTACTAAAGAGGTCGACCCGCCAACTGGCTGACTAACACGCTCTCCCTGAATACTTGCTGCGGCACTGATCATAGTTCTCTCCAACGTGTTGGTTAGCTAATGGCCCGCTGCCATTAGCTCGATGACCGCTTCCTGCGGCCAAGCGCACAAGCGCACGACAATCTGGCAAGGCGTATGCCAGTTGCACGGTTAACTGAAAAAGATTGGATGGACGGGCATGTAGCGTGAATCGCGGAGTGCTCGCCTTGCCTTAAAACTTGACCAAGGGCCGAGTTGAAAAGTTTAGTTTTTTTGCGGGGTTTTTGTTTTGGAAGGGACCCATCGGTCAGGAGTCTAGGACAGATCCCAGAGCCTGTAGGGTTTTCGAGCGATTTTTGTAGGACAAAAAACTTTTAACCATATACCCATTGCTAAGGTCCCACGATTCTGTCGTGGGCTGCTTTGGTCTCGCCCAAGCGCGCCGGCCTCTGTAGTGAGCGGGCTCGCCCCGCGCTGGGTGGCAAAGCCGCCCCCCATAATGGCACCGCCGAGCCTCAGGATAACCCCGGCCGCACGTTTGGGGCGGCTTCGCCACCAGCGCGGGGCAAGCCCGCTCACTACAAGTGTGTTTTGCGGATGATTATGGTATTGCACCAGCGTGGTGCGTCAGCCGAGCACACGAACGGGCACGCCCGTCGCCCATGCCTGTATGTCTTCGATCATCTGCCCATAAAACTGCCGATAATTCTGTTCGCTCACATAACCCACATGGGGCGTGGCCAGTACATTCGGCAAGTGGCGCAACGGGTGATCCAGCGGCAGTGGCTCCTCGGCAAACACGTCCAGCGCCGCGCCGGCCAGGCGGCCGCTTTGCAGTGCCTGCACCAGCGCCGCCTCATCCACGATCGGCCCGCGTGCGGTGTTGACCAGCCGGGCGCCGGGTTTCATCCAGCCCAGCGCCTGGGCATCCACCAGCCCACGGCTGCGGTCGCTGAGCACCAAGTGAATGGTGAGGATGTCTGCCTGTTCGAACAGTGCCTTCTTGCTGACCCACGTCACGCCCGACTCGGCCGCCCGTTCCGGCGTGAGGTTTTCACTCCAGGCAATCACCCGCATGCCGAACACCTGGGCGAACTGCGCGACTTTCTGGCCGATGCTGCCCAGGCCGAGAATGCCCAGGGTCTTGCCATACAGGTCACCGCCCAGGCCAACCTGCCAGTGGCCCGCGCGCAACGCGTTGGCTTCGGCCACCAGGTTGCGGGTCGAAGCCATGATCAGCGCCCAGGTCAGTTCCGGCGCCGCTTGTTTATAGCTGTCGGTACCGCAGACCTGGATGCCCAGGGCCTTGGCGGCGGGGATGTCGATGGCGGCGTTGCGCATGCCGCCGGTCACCAGCAGCTTCAGCGCCGGCAAACCCTGCAGCAGGGCTTTGTCGAAGAGGGTGCGTTCGCGCATCAGGCAAATCACCTCGAAGCCCTTCAACCGCTCGATCAGGGTGGCGGTGTCCGCCGGGTAATCGTGCAGGAAATGCACCTGGCCCACCGTGTCGAGAACCGACCAGTCCACCACGCCGCTGGCGACGTTCTGCCAATCATCTATGACCGCGATCTGTACCGACATCACCAGTGCCTCGAAAAGGTTGGGTTAAAGGGCGTTCAGACCCTGCAACAGCGCTGTGTGAAACCGGGCCGGTTCTTCCATTTGCGGTGCGTGCCCCAGGCCAGGGAATTCCACCAGGGTTGCGTGGGGAATCAGTTCGGCCACTTGCTTGCCCAGCACCGCATAGTTGCCGAGCCTGGCCTTGACCGCCGGCGGCGCAATGTCCTTGCCGATGGCGGTGTTATCGGACGTGCCGATCAGCAGCAGTGTGGGCATCTGCAGGTTCTTGAACTCGTAATAGACCGGCTGGGTGAAGATCATGTCGTAAATCAATGCCGAGTTCCAGGCCACCAACTTACGCCCAGGGCCGTTGGCCAGGCCGGCGTACATGTCGACCCAGCGCTCGTACTCCGGTTTCCAGCGGCCGACGTAATAGGTGCTGAGCTGGTACTTGCGGATGCCCTCGGCGTTGACTTTGAGCTCACGCGCATTCCACTGGTCGACGGTGAGCGGAGGCACGCCCAGGGCCTTCCAGTCTTCCAGGCCGATGGGGTTCACCAGTGCAAGCTGCTCGGTTTGCTCGGGGTACATCAGCGCGTATCGCGTGGCGAGCATGCCGCCGGTGGAGTGGCCGATGAAGGTGGCCTTTTGAATGCCAAGCTGTTCCAGGAGCTGGTGGGTGTTGGTCGCCAGTTGCTGGAAACTGTATTGATAGTGGTCGGGCTTGCTGGAACTGCAGAAGCCGATCTGGTCCGGCGCGATCACACGGTACCCGGCGTCGCTCAAGGCCTTGATCGAGCCTTCCCAGGTGGCGCCGCAGAAGTTTTTGCCGTGCATCAGCACCACCGTGCGAGCGTTGGCCTGGCCTTTGGGCGCAACGTCCATGTAACCCATCTGCAACGTTTTACCCTGGGATTGGAATTGGAAATGCTGGAGCGGGTAGGGGTATTTGAAACCTTGGAGTTCAGGGCCATAGGTTGCGGCAAGCACCGGGGCGGCGCTGGCCGTGAGCAGGCCGGCGATACAAAAAGCGCGGATCAGAGGCATGGGCAGGGCTCCGGGAAAGGTGATCGGATGCTGTTGCGAGGAGATTAAGTGGGGATTAACCCCCACTGCAAGGTCACGGCCGCGAGCACGCCGTATCGAATGCTTTTGGCCAGGGTGACCAGCAGCAGGAATCGCCACAAGGGCTCGCGCATTACCCCGGCGACCAGGGTCAGCGGGTCGCCGATGATCGGCAGCCAACTGAGCAGCAACGTCCAATGACCCCAGCGCTCGTAATGTTGGCGCGCTTTGTCCAGCTGCCGGTCGCTGACCGGAAACCAGCGCCGCGTCTTGAAGTGCTCAACCCAGCGTCCCAGCCACCAGTTCAGCACCGAGCCGAGCACATTGCCCAGGGTGGCAATGGCCAGCAGCAGCCACAGGTTGAAATGCCCGCTGACGAGCAGGCCCACCAGCACGGCCTCCGATTGCAGCGGCAACAAGGTCGCGGCGCCAAACGCCGCGAAAAATAACCCCAGGTAAGCCGCGATCATTGCGCCGGGTAGTCAGCCACCACTGCGTCTTTACCCTCACGGGTCAGGCCGATGACCTGATAGGCCTCGCCGCGGCCTTGCACTTCCATGCCGGGCGAGCCCATGGGCATGCCGGGTGCCGCGATGCCCAGCAGGTCGTTGCGTTTGCGCAAGGCCAGCACCTGCTCGGCGGGCACGTGGCCTTCAACGAACTTGCCATCGATCACGGCGGTATGGCATGAGCCCAGGCGCGGTGCCACGCCGAGGCGTTTCTTGACGGCGCTCATGTCGGCTTCCACATGGTCGTTGACCTTGAAACCGTTGCTTTCCAGGTGGCTGATCCACTTTTTGCAGCAGCCACAGTTGGCGTCGCGGTGCACGTCGATGGGGATCAATTCGGCGGCTTGGGCCAGGCTGGTGGCGAACAGGGCTGACAGCAGGGCCAGACGCAATGTTGTTTTCATGGGAAGGCTCGCATGCAGGAGGTGGCCGTTGGGATGGCGATCATGACGGCGTCATCGCAGGCAAGCCAGCGCCCACAGGTGAACGGAGGCGCCGGTAATGTTTCTAAATTATACGAGATTCTACGAGAGGCGGGTTTTCCAAGCGGTGCTTGAGTTGGCCCAGGGCGACTGTCGACAGCTCGACCATGCGCGCTTGCAAGGTCGCCAGTTGCAGTTCGGTTTCATAGGTGAGCACGCGCTTGAACAGCGTGCCGCCTTGATGGGGCAGCAGGAAAAAATGAATGGAGCCATCGACGGCCACCGAGGTGAACACCGCCTTGAATTCGCCGGGGCGTCGGTCGACTTGTACGCGGTAGCTCAAGGGAACCCGCACACCCAGCAGGTCGATGAATTCGGTGAAGCGTGCACCGGCCGGGAGTGATCCGGTGGTGCCGGTGTCGGCACCCAGGGACGTGGGGTGCCATTCGTGCCAGCGATCCGGTTGGGTCACGTAGTCGTAGACGGCTTCGATAGGGGCCTGGATAAAGCGTTCCTGACTGATCCGCTCCAAGCGGACCGACTGCTCGGCTGCGCGCATGGCACACCTCCTGTGTGGCGGTACTAGGTACGTCGAACTGTCAGAATAGCCCCACTCCCGCACATTGCACGGGAGTGTTTCATCCGTTTATCACCGCACCTTGAATCGGCCCATCAAGGCAATCACCCGGCCGTTCGCATCCAGCAGGCTCTGGGTATTGGTTTCAGTGGCATGGCCGCTCTGCACCAGCTCTTCGACCATCTGTCGGATCTGCACCATGCTGCGATTGATCTCCTCGGTCACCGCGCTTTGCTGCTCGGCGGCCGTGGCGATCTGGGTGCTGAGGTTATTGATGTGGCTGACGGAACCGGCCATCTCATCCAGGCCGGTGTTCACCCGCGCCGTGGCGTCCGCCGCCGACTGGCAACTGGCCTGGGTGTTTTCCATGGCCGCGACCGATGAACTGACGCCGGCGGTCAGGCGCGTGAGCATTTCATTGATCTGCGAGGTGCTGGCCTGGGTACGTGCGGCAAGTGCGCGGACTTCATCGGCGACCACCGCGAAACCACGGCCTTGCTCGCCGGCCCGCGCCGCTTCGATGGCGGCGTTGAGGGCGAGCAGGTTGGTCTGGCCGGCAATCGCGCCGATCACGCCGAGGGTTTCAGTGATGCGCGCGGCGTCCTGGCGCATGTTTTCCACGCTGTGGGTGGCGCTGGACACTTCGCCGATCAAGGCGCTGACGCTGTTGGACGCTTCACCTACAACCACGCGGGAGCGGTCGGCGTGCTCGTTGGCGCGCTGGGTGAACGCAGCGGTTTCGGCGGCGTTCTGCGCAACGGTGTCGGCGGTGGAGCTCATTTCGGTGATGGCGGTGACCGTCTGGTCGGTCTCCGAGGCATGCCGCACCAGGATCTGGTTGGTGTGCGCCGAGGTCCGTTGCAGTTGCTCAAGGCTCGACGACATGGCGCCGGTGGCTTGGGTGACTTCGCCGATCATGTTCTGCAGGTAGACAATAAAACGGTTCACCGAGTGGCCGATGGCGCCCAGTTCGTCTTCGGCGCGGATGGTGATGCGACGGGTAAGGTCGGCGTCGCCGGCGGACAACGCGTCGATGTTGGCTTTAAGGTTCGTCATGCGCTGCACCAGTTGGCGGATCGCATACACCGCGAGCAGAACCAGCAGCAACACCATCGGGATTTGCAGCAACGCGAGAGTACCCAGCACGTCATCGCGCTGGGCGGTGATCAGCGAAGTGGGCAGGGCGGTGGCGAGGAACCACGGCGTGCCGGCGATGGGGCGCATGTAAAAGGTGCTGGCCACGCCTTGGTTGTCGAACTCGCTGCGTTGCAGCGCCTGGTCGCGGTTGGCCAGGGCCTTGCTGACCTGGGCGGCGAACGCCGAGGTGCCGGTGAGTTCGCTGATGTTTTTCAACACCACCGGGCTGCTGATGCGCGTGCTGTTGCTGATGATCTTGCCGTCGCCTTCGACGATCAGCATTTGCCCGCCGATGTCTTTTTCTTTGCTGGCGACCAGGTCATTGAAGAAGCCCAGGGTCACGTCGATGGTGGCGACACCGTATGGCGCGCCGTCGCGCTGGATCGCCATGGCGCAGTTGGTGCGTGGCTCCTGGCTGGCGTCGTCCTTGTAGGCGGCGGCCCAGGCGCATTGGCCGCGTGGCGAGGCCAGGCCGCCCTTGTACCAGCTCTGGTCGTAGTAGTTGGGCGCGGGGTCGCTGTTCCAGAAGGTATTGACCGCCAGTTTGCCCGACGCATCGCGGTGCCAGAACGTGCTGTGCTTGTTGCGCCCAGGCGTGCGCTGGTTGGGCAACGGCCAGATGCCGCCGCCGAAGACCTTCAGCTCGCCATATTGATCGACCAGCCCAGGCAGGACCTTGTCGATGGCATCACTGTCGAGCAAGGGGATGGTCTGGGTGATGGTGCGTTGCTGGGACTGAACCTTGTTCAACTCGCCCTGGATCTGTACGGCGACCTCGGCGATGCGGTTGAGCACCACCTGTTCTTCGGTATGGCGCAACGTGGGCGCGACCAACTGGCCGATACCCACTACGGTCAACACAAATAACACCAGGACGAACAGCACCAGGAACAGGGTGTAGCGGGCTTGGATGGAGCGCAGTGGGGGCATGGGGTCGTCCTTACGAAGCGTTTATTGTCGACGCGGCTTTGTTAGAGCTTCGTAGGGCTATCGGCTTGGAAAGGCGCAGCTTTAGGTACGCATGTGCAAGAAAAACGGGGCGCTTTTAACGGCGCCCCGTATCGCTGATCCACCTGAAGGCCTTTTCACCTGGGTAAAGATGGGGCGTTCATGAACGGCCCTAGATATCCAGCATCGCCATCACTTCCTTGGGGTAGCGTTGGCCGGCTGCCGCATCGCTCGGGAAAATCGCGTCCAGGGCTGCCAGCTCCGTCGGGCTGAGGCTGATCGAAACGGCTGCCGCGTTTTCTTCCAGGTACTTGCGCTGCTTGGTGCCGGGGATCGGAATGATGAAGTCGCCCTGTGCCAACACCCAAGCCAGCGCGAGTTGCCCGGCGCTGACGCCCTTGTCGGCCGCCATCGCTTGCACCTTCTGGACCAGTTGCAGGTTCCTGGCGAAGTTCTCGCCCTGGAAACGCGGGCTAAAGCGGCGGTAGTCATCGGCGTCGAAGTCATCCGGGCTTTGCAGCGCGCCGGTCAGGAAGCCTCGGCCCAACGGGCTGTAGGGCACGAATGCGATGCCCAGGCGTTGGCAGGCGGCGAGGCAGCCGTTGTGTTCCTGGTCGCGGCTCCACAGCGAATATTCACTTTGCAACGCGCTGATCGGGTGCACCTTGTGCGCGCGTTCCAGGGTCGCGGCGCTGGCTTCGCTCAGGCCCAGGTAACGCACCTTGCCCTGTTGCACCAACTCGGCCATGGCGCCGACGGTTTCTTCGATGGCCACATCCGGGTCGATGCGGTGCTGGTAGTAAAGGTCCAGCGTGTCCACACCCAGGCGCCGCAGCGTGCCGTCGATGGCTTGGCGCACGTATTCGGGGCGGCCATCCACGCCACGGGACGTGGGCTGGGCCGGGTCACGCACGATGCCGAACTTGCTGGCCAGGAACACTTGCTCACGTTTGCCGGCGATGGCCTTGCCGATCAACTGTTCGTTGGTGTGAGGACCGTACATGTCGGCGGTGTCGAGAAAGTTGATGCCCAGCTCCAGCGCCCGGTGCAGGGTCGCGACGGCTTCCCGGGTGTCGCTGCCGGGCGCGTAGAAATCGCTCATGCCCATGCAGCCGAGGCCGATGGCGGAGACGAACGGGCCGTGGGTGCCGAGTTGACGTGTGTGCATCGGTAGAGCTCCTGTGTGGGTAGGCTCGCATTGTTACGCTCGACAAAGTCGGGATAAACCGGCTAAAAGCACTATCACTATTCGTATTATCTAAACAATCTGCTCAAGGGAGCTGCAACGTGGACCGTTTCAACGCGATGCGCGTGTTTACCCGGATCGTCGAACTGCGTGGCTTCGCCAAGGCGGCCGACAGCCTGCAACTGCCGCGCGCCTCGGTGACGGTGCTGATCAAGCAGTTGGAAGCGCACCTGGGCGTGCAGCTGTTGCAACGCACCACGCGGCAGGTCAGCCCCACATTGGATGGCGCCGCGTACTACCAGCGCTGCGTACAACTGCTGTCGGACCTCGAGGAAACCGAAGCGGTGTTTTCGGCGAGCCGGCTGAACCCGCGTGGCATCTTGAGCATTGATATGCCCTCGGGTATCGGGCGTTTCCTGGTGATCCCGGCCTTGCCCACCTTCAGCGCCCGATACCCACAGATCGAATTGGAAATCGGCTTGAACGACCGGCCGGTCGACCTGATCCGCGAAGGCGTGGATTGCGTGCTGCGCGGCGGCCTGGTGCTGGACGATTCGCTGGTGGCCCGCCCCCTGGCGACGATGGACCAGATAACCCTGGCCAGCCCCGCATACCTGGAGCGCATGGGCGTGCCGCAAACCCTTGATGACCTAGTCCGCCATCAGATGGTCGAATACGTCTCCAGCGCCAGCGGCAAACGGTTTGGCCTGGAGTTTCTGATCGGCGCCGAACTGCGTCCGGTCAACCTGCCCAAGGTAGTCGCGGTCAACAGTGCCGACGGCTACTTCTGCGCCTGCGAAGCCGGGTACGGGCTGATCCAGGCGCCGTACTACCACGCCCGCCAGCAGCTGGCGCTGGGCAAGCTGGTGGAAGTGCTGCCCCAGTTGGCGGTGCCGAAAATGGCCCTGACCGCGCTGTACCCGCCGCACCGCCAGTTGTCCCAGCGCGTGCGGGTGTTTGTCGATTGGCTGGTTGAACTCTGCGCGCAACCCGGCACCGGTTTGCAGCGCCAGGCATCGCCTGTACCATGAGCGCCCGTCGTAGCCGATCGGCGATGCACAGGGGCTACATTTTTCAGGTTCAGGAACCCGTCATGACACAAAAGCAGCGTTTGAAATATTCGATTCTGATTGCCCTGGCCGTCCTGGCGACGATGTTCGGCCTGTCCTACCTGCAGAACACCGGGGTAATCAGCGAGAAGACATTCCAGACCATCGCCATTGCGGTCGCGGTGGTCGTGGTGGTGATCAACGGCGTCATGCGCCGCAAGGTCAAGCTCTAGGCCGCGGGTCGCGAATCAGGCGCGACCTTCGAGTACCTTCGCAGCCTCTTCATGGAGGCTGTAGCTTTTGTCGGCATTGAGGGTGATCACGCCCTCGCTGCACAGGCGCTTGAGCACTTCGCGCACGCTGAGAAACGACAACGGGATGCCCAATTCCAGCAAGTGGCTGTGCACGCCGCGCACGCCCAGGGTGCGCTTGTTGTCGGCGGCGGTGAGCAGGGCGTCGATGACCTTCAACCGGATCAGGCTGGTGCGCAAGCCAAAACACTTGAGCAGGTGGCGGATACGCTGGTTGCCTTGCTGGTCGGGCGCCTTGCCGAATGTTTGTGTGCCGCTGGCGAAATTGGCCTCGGCAGCCGGTGAATGTCCGTCCGTGGGCACTTGCGGGTTATACATGCAAAAACTCCTTATCAGAGCCTGATCAGGAAAAAATGAGCGCTCTTGGTTAGTAAGACGAACGAGCGAGCGAAATCATGAAGTCCTGGATGTAGAAATTTCGTCAGTATCGGTTTTGTCACATTCACGCTGCCTTCTATAAACGTCACCCCCGCTAAATTATTCCCGCTGGTTTGCGTTCTTACGGTGGGGTTATTGCCCCTGGTAAGACGGTTAAATCTGACGGTGGAGTGCGCGTGATTATTTCCAAAGGGTTGTCCAGGGTAGGTGTGGCCGGAGTGTTGCTGGGGGCGAGCCTGGCGGCCTCGGCGCGGGAGCCGGTGACACAGGCGTCGGCGGATATCCGTCGCACCAGTTACGGCGTACCGCATATTCGCGCCACAGATGAACGTGGCCTGGGCTTCGGCATCGGCTACGCCTATGCGCAGGACAATCTGTGCCTGCTGGCCAACGAAGTCGTCACCGTGAATGGCCAGCGCGCCCGGTTCTTCGGCCCCGAGCAGGCGACCCTGGAAGAACGCAACAACCTGGCCAGCGATCTGTTCTTCAACTGGCTGAATACGCCGGAGGCGGTCGCCGCGTTCTGGAAAGCGCAGAGCCCGCAGATGCAGCAGCGCATTGACGGCTATGTGGCCGGCTATAACCGTTACCTGAAAGAGCAGGGCGCTCCGGCGCAATGCCAGGCGGCCTGGGTGCGGCCGCTGGTGGCTGAAGACGTGGTCAAATTGACCCGCAGGCTGTTGGTAGAAGGCGGTGTGGGCCAATTCGCCGAAGCCCTGGTCGGCGCGACACCGCCCCAAGCGGCCGTCAGCGTAACGTCCACAGCCAAGGCCTTTGAGCTGGCCGCCGCGAACCGCGAGCGTTTCGCCTTTGATCGCGGCAGTAACGCGGTGGCGGTGGGGCGTGATCGGTCATTCAACGGGCGCGGCATGTTGCTGGCCAATCCGCACTTCCCGTGGGTGGGCGGCATGCGTTTTTATCAGATGCACCTGACCATTCCCGGCCGACTGGACGTCATGGGCGCCGCGTTGCCGGGCTTGCCGGTGATCAATATCGGCTTTAACCGGCATGTGGCATGGACCCATACCGTGGACACGTCCAAGCACTTCACCCTGTACCGCCTGACCCTGGACCCCAAGGACGCCACGCGCTATATGCTCGATGGCAAATCCATCCCCTTGGATAAAACCACGCTGAGTGTGCAGGTCAAGCAGGCCGATGGCAGCCTCAAGGACCAGTCGCACACGGTCTACAGCTCGCAATTCGGCCCGGTGGTGCAATGGCCGGGCAAACTCGACTGGGACAGCCACTACGCTTTCAGCCTGCGTGACGCCAACCTCGGCAACGACCGCGTGCTGCAACAATGGTACGCGATGAACCGCGCCGACAGCCTCGAAACCCTGAAAACCTCGGTGCACAGCCTGCAAGGCATTCCGTGGGTCAACACCCTGGCCGCCGACGACCAGGGCCAGAGCCTGTACATGAACCAGTCGGTGGTACCCAACGTCAGCGCGGCCAAACTGGCGCAATGCAGCGACCCCCGCGCCGGTCTGCAAATGATCATGCTCGACGGCGCCCACAGCGCCTGCGCCTGGGACATCGACCCGCGCGCGGCCCAGCCCGGCATCTTCCCGGCCGACCAACTGCCGCAACTGCAACGCAGCGACTACGTGCAGCATTCCAACGACTCGGCATGGCTGGCCAACCCCGAGGCGCCGCTCACCGGGTTCTCCCCGGTGATCAGCCAGGACCACATCGGCCTCGGCCCGCGCGCGCGTTTCGCCCTGCAACGCCTGCAATCGCTGGATAAACCCATCAGCGTTGCCGACCTGCAAAACATGGTGATGGACAACGAGGTGTACCTGGCAGGGCAAGTCATGCCAGACCTGCTTACGTTCTGCGCCAAACACCTCGGCGCGGACATCACAGCCCTGTGCACCAGCCTGAAAAGCTGGGACCGGCGCGCCAACCTCGACAGCGGCCTGGGCCTGGTGCACTTCATCAACCTGATGCAATCGCTGCAGCAGATCCCCGATGCCTGGCGCGTCGCCTTCAACCCGGCCCGGCCCCTTACCACCCCACGCGGCCTGTCCATCGACCGCGCTGCTGTGGCCAAAGCCCTGCGCGAAGCCATGCTGGCCTCCAGCGCCGAAGTCGCCAAACTCGGCTTGAGCGCCGACAGCACCTGGGGCGACGTCCAGGTCAGCGGCCAAACCCCGATCCACGGCGGCCCGCAAGAGCTTGGGATCTATAACGCCATGCAAACCGTGCCCCGCGCCGACGGCAAGCGCGAAGTGGTCAGCGGCAGCAGCTACCTGCAAATCGTCACCTTCGACGATCAAGGCCCCCATGCCACCGGCGTGCTCGCCTTCTCCGAGTCCGGCAACCCGGCTTCCCCCTACGCCAAGGACCAGACCCAAGCTTTCTCGCGCAAACAATTGCACCCGCTGCCTTTCACCGAAGCCCAGATCAAGGCCGACCCGCACTACCAACAGCTGCACATCCAGCAGTAGGGCAGGCACGCAACCCCTTGATGCCAATGCGAAATATTTTTGAAATCAAGGGGTTGCACGGTATGGTAAATACGTACATAATGGCGCCCATCGAACGCAACGAGGTATTAAAAACCTCAATGTATTCAATGAGTTAGAGTAGAGGCATGGCTTTATGGCCCGCTCAAGTTTTTATGCGATGAGTGCCGGTAGTTGAGGCATTTAACGTTTGAGGCCGAGTAGCAAAATGGTTATGCAGCGGATTGCAAATCCGCCTACGCCGGTTCGATTCCGACCTCGGCCTCCACTCTTAAAGCCCCGTAGATCAATGGTCTACGGGGTTTTTTAATGCCTGCGATTTGGGATCGTTTCCGCAACCTGTGTCTTTTCGGTAGGTGATAAGCCAGCTTCCGCCGAGTCTGCCACTGGCATTGCCAACAATCATTTTGGAGGAGGTCAGCGGCGACTGACTTGCACTTGATGCGTGCTTGAAGAGTGATTCATGTTGCGGTAGTCACAGTGCCAGCATAAGCTCGCGCGGTAGCATCAGTGCCCCTTTGTCTAGACGTGAGCGCGCGGGTCACGCGGACGGAAAAGGGTTGTAGTTAGGCCTATTGAAATTGATCCTGCCACAGAGCGGACATAAACAGGGATGTCAGTTATGCATGCAATCGCTCCATACTCCATTCGTTTTTTTGACCCGAATAGCACCGCTATTAAGATCGAGGATAGATATTCTAAACTTGATAAAGTGGGTGCCTATGATGCCTTTAAAATTCTAGGGGACTATTTCAAGAGGGTCGATGATAAGTTTGTAATTGCTGAAGATACCAAACAGGTTTACAGATTCAAAGGCATGACGGCGGATCCGGCAAAGCGGCAAGTCGCTGGCTGGTTCGAAGTCGGAAGCTATGGTGTCAAAAATGATATTATAGATATAAAAACCGGTAACGTGGACTACCAGAAGACGCAAGAGAATGCGGAGATAATAAGGCACTACGTTAGATTTTTTATACCCGCTGGTTTTAATGAGGGTATCGCCCTGCTTCATAGCTTCAAAGGAGCGGGCATAAAAACGCTCCTTCATGAACTGCTTCGTGTTGAGTTTGTACGAATTACTAAGCTTAATTTACAAATGAATCCTTTAGCCTACAAGAAAGCGTTTGTAAGCTGGGAAAAAGCTGCGGCGAAAGAGATAAGGCTGACGAAATTTGAAGGCATGAGTGATCTGACTGATCAGATAAAAAAATTAGGACACAAAGAGCAACAGTTAATTATTAAGCCGCCAAGTCGTTCATCCCTAGGTCTGTTCAAGGATTACTTAGATCCCAATAGCGATAAGTATAAGGTTGTGGAATACCTGTCACCAATGTGCGCACACGTGAAGGTAGTGGTTGAGCTGGGAGGTAAGCGCCGGACTTTCACGATTGGTCGACCGGCAGACGAGCAGGTTTGCGAAATTGCCATCGACGAAGAGGATGTGGATTTCATCGCCGGGAACCCTGTCGGAAGCTCTCTGCATAAATGGTGTACTATAGTTTTGCAGGACCTGGCAGACGCGCTTTATCCTAAGATGGGGGTGAAAGTATGAGTAGCAAAGTCAATGTCACCGAAATTTTTTTAGGGCATATTGCAACTCTTTCTGACCCTGAGGGTAAAAGATCGATCGGCGATTATATTACTTTTTTTCTTGTGCCTGTTTTAGTTGCGGGACTTGGCTTGTTGGCAGGCTATAATTTAAATAAAGATGTATCCTCTATGCTCGTCAACTTTGGTGCAATTTTCACCGCGTTGCTGTTGTCGGTATTGGTGCTTGTATATGATCAAGAAAGCAAGTTGGAGGCGAATAAGCAAGCGGATACTTTGTATGCTCCAAAAAAAGAGCTTCTTAGTCAGTTGTATTACAATATCTGTTTTTCAATATTGAGTTCTATAGTGCTGGTGGCATTGTGTTTTGTGCATTCCGTAGTATTTAAGCTGGTTCACGAATTCGGAGTCGGGGATGCAGTTATTCACTTTAGTTATGCTAGGTATCTGATCACGCCTTTAGTTATATTTGTGACAGCTAATCTCTTGCTAACTATTGTAATGATCGTGAAAAGAATGCACGCGATGCTGACAATTTAACTTACTCGCTTATACGTCAGCGCGGTGCACTCTTCACATCGTGGGATTTACAATTTCGCCTAGTAAGCGGCTGGCGTGCGTAAGTTCGATCTCGCTGGCGGCTTTAGGCCGGATGTCCTTGAACTGGAACTGGCGGATCAGTATGGCCAAAGCCGAGTCTCCGTCGGCGCCTGCTTTGATAGCAGCTTTTTCGCGAGCTTCATCCCAGCGGTTACGCAGCATCTGCTGGCTCATCCGTAGACCGGACGTATTTGTGATCAGCCTGGATGTTTTTATGCCGTTGAGCGCGCGACGTTCCTGCAGGTCATCAATGAAGGCGCTCAGCGCGGATTGCACGCCGGCGTCTTCCAGACGAAGGCGTAGTTTCTTTTCGGCGGAACGGGGTCAGACCACAGTATTTGATTGAGGACCAGTGATCTGCCCCTTCGATTTCAGCGCAGTTTAAATGGGCTGAGTGCTGGTTGGATCTAGCTTATCAAGTGCCGCATTTACGAGAAGCCCTGCGCTCTCAATAATCTGCGCCAACCCGAATGTTTGAAGACGCTGTGTTCCACTTGCCGCGAACGCTTGTTCGTTCGCTATCGCTGACGCTGAAGCCAATAGCTCACTCGCGTTCACTAACGCTTCCTCGGAGCTCAAGCCTGGCTTCACGCTGAACACGCTGGTTGCAAATTCATCATCAGTCGGGTGTATTTTCATGAGTGGCACTCCAGTGCACCGCACATGGAATGAATCATCAGCGCTGAATACTGATGGGGCGGTTTAATAGTTGCGACTGGAACCTGGCAGCTTTGATTTGTAGAAAACATCCTCTATACCCTCGGAAAGTTAAGAGGCCACCACCGCCGTTGCGACACGGTTGGGTGGTGGACCGTGCGAGGGTCGCAAACCGGTGTCCGAGGGTACCGGCCGGGCAAAAGCCCGCCTCACACGGTCCACCATAGATGCGGTAAGCAGGCATAAAAAAAGCGCCTGCTACAGAGCTATGGCGCTACCGCGCCTCAGACTACTTCAGGTTGCGACACCCGGCCACAGGATTTACTGCGACGGCGCATCCTAGCCAGGTTGCTTCCTATGGCTCAACCTCGCCAAGTTGTAGGAATGTCCGAAGCTCGGCAGGCCAGCGGTTTGTCATTCAAATTGCAGTGCTTAAGCCACTCGTCGAGGCAACAGCACTTTCTATCCACGCAAACCCTCTCAACCCTATGCGCAACCCTGCGCTACCGACAGGAGGTGATTTATGGTGGATGACAACAACGGGCCTGCAGCGCCATACCCTGGACCTAAAAAGGAAGTGCCTGATGCCGGCGAGGGCCATGTGTCGGGTCTTGATCAGGCGGAGTCCGAGCCCAAGCAGGGTACGGGCGAGAAGCCAGCGGATTGGACCCCACCGCCTGGCAACCCGGGATCGGATCAGGACGCCCAGACCGACCGTGACAACGGCGGAGCCAGTCAGGCTCAATCGAATACTTAAGGCTTCACAGAACCTGGCCGCTGCCCCTAATGCCGATCAGTTAAGCGAACGCAATGCTTCGAGCAAAGAAAATCCCAGTGGGAGCGGGCTTGCTCGCGAAAGCGGTGTGTCAGCCAACATCAATGTTTGCTGGGCCGACGTCTTCGCGAGCAAGCCCGCTCCCACATTTGATCTTCGTTGCTTTAAGCATTGCGTTCGCTTAACTGACCGGCATTGGCCACTGCGCCGGTGATTTCAGCGCTGTTTAAATGGGTTGAGTGCTGGTGGCCGGATCGCGCTTATCAATTGCCGCGTGTAGGAGGCGCCCTGCGTTACTTCAAGATCTTAGTGCTGTCCATCCATCGTATTGCGAATAAAGTCGGCGACAACAGGATTGGACAGCCGAGCAATCACAATACCCTGGCTGACCACGCCCAATTGCACGTAGCCTTTATTCCGCTGTTTGATAAAGACGGGGCCGCCAGAGTCGCCGCTGTCTGGAATCAGTCCATCGGCGCCGATGCAGAAACTGTTTTGCAGGTTAAGATTCGGCACGATGGCGCTGCATTGCGTGTCGGTCATTCGCGGCAATCTACCCTGCTGCAACGTGTCCTGGCGCATATCGGGTGGGATGCGTGCCGTGTTACCCCAGCCGATGGCGTTCAGGTGCTTGCGGCGATCCTCAAGGGTTTCACCCGGTGTGGTGAGTTTAATTGGGATTATGCCGGTAGCCACCCGATCAAGTTTGATCAGCGCGACGTCCGGGGCCAGCGTGCGCGGGAAATCCGGATGAATGAAGATACGTCGTACGCTCAATACCTGGCCTTGGCTGGCATCGCTGAGTCGGGTGCGCCCTACGATAACCTCGATATCCGAAGGTTCGGTGCCCAGCAGGCAGTGAGCGGCGGTAAGCACCCAGTCGGACGCGATCAATGAGGCACCACAGCCGTGGCGCTGGAGCGGTGTCGACCCCGTCTCCTTGAATTGGATGGAGGCTGCAAACGGGTACCGTCCGACAGGCGTATCCGCGCCGCCGACTATGGCGCTGGAGGTTAGGGGAAGTAATAACGCTGCCGCGGCCAAGGTTCTTCTCAGGTAGGGTAGAAAAGGCGCGGACGGAATGCCGGTGCTGTCATTCATGGTGATCTCTCTCGAGGGCGGGAGTAGATCAATTAGCCATGAATGGTTTTGCAAAAAAATAAGACTCGGGTGAAAGCGCTGCGTGATATTTCCGCAAGATGGTGTAGTGAAACGCATACGTACGGGTTCAGTCGCCTGGTTCGGTCCCAGACCTGACGATTCGCTGCTCTTTCACCTCACCCGCATACCCACCGATTTTCTCCTGCTGCGCCGTCAGCAGCGCGCAGATCTTCATCAGGGCTGCGGCTTCATTCGGCGTTCTGCCGTCGGCCACCATCGCGGTCAATTCAACCACCGACCACCCGATCACCGCCGCTGCATCTTCCAGGTCATAAAACAATTCCTGCTGAGCGGTCCTGGGGCCGTCAAGGCCTTGTATCAACTCGTCCATCCTGTTTTCCTGGCCGCTTAGGTTTCTATCCGCTGATATCCATCAGAGTCGCTTGCCGAACGTTGAACACAGGCATCCCCGCGTTGCGCTTTCGACGAGCAAGTGTGGCGTACGCGCCCGGCGGGTGTAAATGCCGCGGTCGGCCAGATGCGCAGGCATATTCATAACAACTACCTCGGCGATGTGCTGTACTGGCGGCGATTGTTGACTCGATCCTGATGCTGAACCCGAGGGAATACGATGCTGATCTACGCCGCAACCATTCCATGTTTTTCCCAGATGTTGAATACACTCAAAGGCCTGTTGGCCAAGGGCAATGAGCACGCCCGCGCGCTCGGCTACGATCCGCAGAACCTGCTCGATTCGCGCCTCGCGCCGGATATGCATCATCTGGCGACTCAAGTCCGTTTCGCCTGTACCCAAGCCCAGGACGCCGTCAATCGGCTTAGCGGGCAGCCTGCATCGGCGCTGGAAACCCCGGCGTCAATGGACGAGGCCTTCGCACTGATCGACACGGCGCTGCAGGCACTGGCCGGTGCGGATCGTGAATTGATCGAGGGGCGGGCAGAAGAGTTGATCGTTATCAAGCTTCCCGGCGAGATCACGTTTGAGATGACGGGCAATGAATACGCCGTCAACTGGGCGACGCCACAGTTCTATTTTCACCTGATGACGGCGTACAGCATCCTGCGGCATAACGGCGTGCCGTTGGGCAAGGCGGATTATGTGCCGCATATGTTTGCTTATTTGCGTAAAGGCTAGGGCCGGGTTGGTTTGCGGCAGATTCGTTCCCTCGTGCTCGAATCTGCCTTGACCGTCTTCTCACTTCCCCCCAGTCACATCCAAAAAGGTCCCGGTAATAAACGACGCCTCTGCACCCGCCAGCCAGAGCACCGCGCGTGCCACTTCTTCGGGTTGGCCGCCGCGGCCCATCGGGATGCTGTCCTTGACGCGGTCCACGCGGCCGGGTTCGCCGCCGCTGGCGTGCATGTCGGTGTAGATATGCCCTGGGCGTATGCAGTTGACGCGTATGCCTTCGCGCGCGACTTCCTTGGACAGGCCGATGGTGAACGTCTCCAGGGCGCCTTTCGACGCGGCGTAGTCGACGTATTCGTTCGGGCTGCCGAGGCGGGCGGCGCCCGAGGATATATTGATCACGCTGCCGCCCTTGCCGTTGTGACGAAACGACATGCGTTTGACGGCCTGCTGCGCACAGAGCATCGGGCCGATGGCGTTGATCGCGAAGATGCGTTGCATGCGGGAGAAGTCGAGGTCTTCGAAGCGCGATTGCAGCCCAAGGACGGCGGCGTTGTTGACCAGTACGTCGATTCGGCCAAATGTCTGGTCAATGGCGGCGAATAGCTGTGCGACCTGGTCCGGGTCGGCACTGTCGGCGCGCACGGCCAGGGCGCGGCGGCCCAGTGCTTTTACATCAGCCACCACGCCCAGTGCGGCGGCCTCGTTGCTCACGTAGCTGATCGCCACGTCGTAGCCTTGCGCGGCCGCAAGTCGCGCCGTGGCCGCGCCCACACCTCGGCTTCCGCCGGTGATCAGAATCAGGGGAGTTGAAGAGACAGAATCCATTTGTCGTACCTTTGTGAGGGGTGAAGGTCAGCCGATAAGCATCGTGCCGCTGGCAATGACCACGCACGCCAGCACTTTTCGAACGCTCAGCGACTCGCCAAGGAAGATGTAACCGATCAATGCCGCGAACACCACGCTGGTTTCGCGCAGGGCCGAAACGGCGCCCATGGGCGCTTCAGCCATGGCATAGATAACAATGCCGTAAGCCAGCAGGGACACCAGCCCGCCCGCCAAGGCCGTGATGAATCCCGGTCGCTGGGCAAACAGGCTGCGTGTATCGCGCAGGCCGATGTAGACCAATGGCATCAGTACGCCCCAGAGGGCACACATCCATGCGGTATAGGCCAGCGGTGCGCCGGACAGTCGTGCGCCGATTCCATCCGTGACGCTGTAGGCCGCAATGAAACAACCCGTACCCAGGGCGTAGGGCAGGCTGGGGACGGCCAGCCTGCGCTGCTTGAAAGCCAGTGAAATAATGCCGCCCGAGACCAGGGCAATCCCAAACAGCGCGCTGGCGCTCACCGTCTCGTCGGCAAAGGCCAATGCGAACAGCGTGATCAGGATAGGCGAGGAGCCCCGGGCGATCGGGTAGGTTTGCCCGAGGTCGCCGACTTTGTAGCTGCGCACCAGGAACAGGTTGTAACCCACGTGCAAGACGCCCGACAGAACGGCGTACGGCCAACTGGCCACGGCTGGCGCCGGCAAGAACAGGGCGATGCCGGCGCTGGCCACCGCGACCGCCAGGCACATCACGGTCATCGACCACAACCTGTCGTTGCCGGCACGCAGTAGCGCGTTCCAGCTGGCATGCAGGAGCGCGGCGAAAAGGATGAGTACCACGATAGGCAAGGGCATGCGCAATAGTAGGCATCAGATCCGGCAGTTTGAAAGCGAAGTCCGCTCATCCTGCCATGAGTCATTGCTCATGCTTCAGCGATAGCTGTGTTGGGCCCGTGTCGACTCATCCAGCAGCCAGTGACGAAATTTGATGATGTGAGGCTGGGACTCGACGCCTTTGGGGCAGACAAAATAGTAGGCGACCGGCGATGCGAAGGGCACCTCGAACAACCTGACCAGGCGACCGTCGTTGATCTGGGCTTCAACGTGGCCGCTGCGGACCAAGGCAATGCCCTGGCCCAGCAGCGCCGCCTCGATGGTCATGGTGGTGTCGGCAAACCTGACGCTTTCATTCAGTGCGCCAATGCCGACGCCGACATGCTCGAACCAGGCTTCCCACTTGGGCACCAAGTCCGCGCCGTCACGCGTCAGCAGCGGATAGCGCAGCAGCTCGGCGGGCTCGTGCGGGGTGCCAAAACGGCTGAGCAGGTCGGGGCTGGCCACGGGAAAAATCTGTTCCCTGAGCAGGAACTCCGAGTGCAGGCCGGGGTAGTTACCGTTGCCCAGGCGGATCGCCACGTCGGAATCCGCGCTGGAGAATTTGATCGCCTTGTCGCTGGTTTCCAGCGTGATCAGGATCTCCGGGTGCTGCTGCGACAGGCTGGGCAACCTGGGGAGCAGCCATTTGAGTGCGAACGAGTAGGTGGTGCTGACCTTGAGCCGGACCCTGCCTTTTTGTTCCTGCAGGTCCGACAGCGTGGCCGCAAGGTTGGTGAAAAACTCACGCACGATCGGCGCCAGCGCGGCACCGGCCGGGGTCAGTCGCAACGATTTCCCACGCTGGAACAGCTGCAAGCCCCAGAGCTCTTCGAGGTGCTTCAACTGATGGCTGACGGCGCTCTGGGTGACGTGCAATTCTTCTGAAGCCGAGGTGAAGGTGGCATGCCGGGTGGCAACTTCGAAAGCGCGTAGGGTGGCGGTTGGGGGCAGGTCTCTCATCGATTGGGTCCCGGCGATCAGCTTCCATGAGTGAAGCCTCATGGTAACGGCTTTCTGTAGTGAGCGGGCTTGCCCCGCGCTGGGGGGCGCAGCCGCCCCAAACCAGGCGACTCGGTTTTGCCTGAACCCCCGAGGTGTCTTTGTTGGGGCGGCTACGCCGCCCAGCGCGGGACGAGCCCGCTCACTACAAGGTTGTACGTTACGTTTACTAAACCCCAGCCAAAGAAAAGCCCGCGTGGGGAGCGCGGGCTAAAGGGATGTTCACTAGGAGCTGGGTCCACCATAGGGCGTCGCCTGTGAAAGCTTTGTGAAAGCTTTGGTAAAAAAGTGTATGCCTCAATCGTGCAGTGGCTGTACGGGGCGAGGAGCTCGATAACGCTCTACTGTCGCAGGCATATCACACCTTTTGGATGCCGCGTCATGTCTATGTCTACCAGCCTGCTCTCAGCGTTTGTGCTGTTCGCCTTCGTGTCTTCGATCACGCCGGGGCCCAATAACACCATGTTGCTGGCTTCGGGGGTGAACTTCGGGTTCCGCCGCTCGATGCCGCACGCGCTGGGGATCAGTATCGGCTTCATGGTGCTGGTGATTTCGGTGGGCCTGGGGCTGGGCGAAGTATTCAAGGTGTTTCCGTGGGCTTATACGCTGCTGCGTTACGTAGGGGCCGCGTATTTGTTGTACCTGGCGTGGAAGATCGCGACGGCGGGCGGCCTGTCCGACAGCCCCGATGAACAGGGCAAGCCCATGACCTTCCTCGGCGCGGCAGCGTTCCAGTGGGTCAACCCCAAGGCCTGGATCATGGCGCTGGGGGCAATCACCACCTATACGCCGGCAGAGGGCTATGTCACCAATGTGCTGGTGATTGCGCTGGTGTTCGCCGTGGTCAACTTGCCCAGCGTGTGCGTGTGGGTCGGCTGCGGCAGCGGCTTGCGCACTGTGCTGCGTGATCCGCGCTGGGTGCGGCTGTTCAACTGGTCCATGGCCGGCTTGCTGGTGCTGTCGTTGTACCCCATGTTGTTTGTGGCTTGAGGCTCAAACCGGCGAGATGGTAGCCAGCAGGCCGATGCCGATGGTCAATACCAAAAAGCCGAACAGGAAAAGTGCCATCTTGGCCATAAGGCCTCCGAAAGGAAGGGGTGGGGAGGGCGCCATTGTCCGCCCCGGCGGCTTTTCGATACAGAGGCAGATAGCAAAGAAAAAACCGTATCAGATGCGTCTGCCGCTGTTCTGCCGTGGGCTCTGCGCGGTTGCAGTTTTTTCCAGCTCAGCGCCTGAGACAGCCGACGCGTTTGCCCCTAAGATGGCGCCATTGCATCAACAATAAGAGTGGGCCAACCCTCGATGGAAAGACGTCAATTCAGCGGCGGCATGAAAGGCAAGAACCTGCGCTACCTCAACGAAACCCAGCAGCCGGCGTCGGTCACCCGCGTCGGCTTCCTGTTGCTTGAACACTTTTCCCTGCCCGCATTCACCCAGACCCTCGATACTCTCGTCACCGCCAACCTGCTGCGCCCCGAATTGTTCGCCTCGCGCACCTTCGGCTGGGACGATGGCGAAGTGATCAGCGACCTTGGCCTGGTGATCCGCCCCGACGCGCGCCTCGATGCAGCGGCCCTGCAAGATCTTACGTTGCTGGTGATCTGCGGTGGCTTTCGCACTGAGCTCAAGGCCAGCGACGACTTCATCCACCTGCTGCGCAGCGCCGCCGAACACGGCATCAGCCTCGCCGGCCTGTGGAACGGCGCCTGGTTTCTTGGCCGCGCCGGCTTGCTGCAAGGCTATCGCTGCGCCATCCATCCCGAACACCGCCCGGCCCTGGCTGAGGTGTCAAAAGCCACCCACGTCACCAGCGAACCCTACGTGATCGACCGCGACCGCCTCACCGCTTCCAGCCCCTCCGGCGCGTTCCATATGGCGCTGGACTGGATCAAGGGCCTGCACGACAAAGCCCTGGTCGAAGGCATTGAAGACATCCTGGCCTTCGAAGAATCGCGCTACCGGCGCATCAAGCCCACCGAAAACATCAGCGTCAGCGCGCCGCTGCGTGAAGTGGTGAAACTGATGGACGCCAACCTCGAAGAACCCCTGGAACTGGACCAGTTGGCCGTCTACGCGGGCCGCTCCCGGCGCCAGCTCGAGCGGTTGTTCAAGGAGCAACTGGGCACCACGCCGCAGCGCTACTACATGGAACTGCGCGTCACCGAAGCCCGGCGGCTGTTGCAGCACACAGAGTTGTCCCAGGTGGAGGTGCTGGTGGCGTGCGGGTTTGTGTCGCCGAGCCATTTCAGCAAGTGCTACAGCTCGTATTTCGGTTATCGCCCCTCCAAGGAAAAGCGGTTGGTGAAGTAACATCCCCACTGGCTCATTTTTTCAAGGAAGACCTCCATGTCTCTCACGCTGTTGGATCGTTATCGCGGTAGCCTGCTGGGCCTGGCGTGTGGCGATGCGGTAGGCACCACCGTCGAATTCATGCCGCGCGGCAGCTTCACGCCGGTGACCGATATGCTCGGAGGAGGGCCGTTCAGCCTCAAGCCCGGCCAATGGACGGACGACACGTCGATGGCGCTGTGCCTGGCCGAAAGCCTGATACGTAAAGGTGGGTTTGATGCCGCCGACCAGATGGGACGCTATCTGAACTGGTGGAAGTGGGGCTACTTGAGTTCCACCGGGGATTGTTTTGATATCGGCATGACCGTACGTACGGCGCTGGCGGAGTTTGAGGCGCACGGTGAGCCGTTTGCAGGTTCAACGCAGCCTTTTTCCGCCGGCAATGGTTCGATGATGCGTCTGGCGCCGGTCGTGCTGTTTTACTTTCCAGACCTTCAACGGGTCGACGATTTTTCCCGTCAAAGTTCCCGTACCACCCACGGCGCCCAAGAGGCAATCGAGTGCTGCGTCGTGCTGGCGCGGGCAATCGGCAACGCCTTGAAGGGGGCGACCAAGAAGCAACTGTTGAACGTCTCATGCGCCGGCCTGACTGCCCCCAAAGTCGTGGCGATTGCCCAGGGGGAGTATCGCGATAAACCCCGCGCGGACATCACGGGCAGCGGCTACGCCGTGGCGTCGCTGGAGGCCGCGCTGTGGTGCGTGCAGCACACAGACAGCTTCGCCGACGCCGTCTTGACGGCCGCTAACCTGGGCGATGACGCGGACACCACGGCGGCCATCGTGGGCCAACTGGCCGGTGCGCATTATGGTGTGCAGGGTATTCCGCAAGGCTGGCTGGAGAAGCTCTGCATGCGTGATGACATTGAAAAAATGGCCGATGCACTGTTCAACGCCGCCGCCCAACACCCCGAATAAACAACGATTTGGTTTTCATCAGAACCGATCCAGGCGATATGGCATGAGCGACTGGCCGCCATTCGCCAACTCCCCGACCCACTCCGCCGTCACCGCCGCCTGCGTCAACCCCAGGTGCTGGTGCCCGAACGCAAGCAGCACCTTGCCGTCACACACCCGGTCAATCACCGGCAACGAATCCGGCAATGACGGCCGGAACCCCATCCAGGGTGTTGCCCCTTGGGCGCTAAGGTCCTCGCGAAACAGCCCCTGGCTCAACCGGTGTAACTGCCAGGCGCGCTGCATGTTCGCTGGCCGCGCAAGGCCGGCGAATTCCACCGTGCCGGCCAGGCGCAGGCCGCCGGTCATGGGGGTCATGATGAATTTTCGTTCCAGGGAGGTGACGGCAAACGGCAGGCGATGAGATTCGCGGGGCAGCATGAGGTGGTAGCCGCGCTCGGTGTCCAAGGGCACTGTTTTGCCGGTCAGTGCGGCAGTGAGCTTGGCCGAGTGGGCGCCGCAGGCAATCAGCACCTGGCGTGTGCTCAACGGGCCCTGGTCGGTGATGAGCGAAACGCCGTGCTCCTCCACGCGACCCTCCAGCACTTGGCGCTTGAGAAATTGCACGCCACTGGCCTCGGCTGCCCGGACCAGTTCGCGCACCACGTGGTAAGGGTCCAGGAAGTGGCCGGTGCCAGGGAAAAACAGCCCGCCCTGGAGGTTGTCGCTCAACTGCGGTGCTGCCTTGCGTATGGCATCGCCGGACCAGAACGCCACGGGCACCTGCTGCTGTTGCATGCGTTGTTGCAAGGCCTCCAGGGCTGGCCGTGACTCCGCCTGCTCATAGACCAGCAGCGAGCCATCCTCACGCAACAAGTCGGCGCGGCCGATGCTGTGCAGCAGGCGCTGCCATGCGCCCAGGCTGCCTTCATTGAGCGCGCGCAGACCCGCGACCGTGCGCTGGTAATTGGCCGGGCGCAGGTTCATGAGCAGGCGGAGGAACCACGGCAGGGCGCGCGGCAGGTAGCGCCAGTCCAGGCGCAGCGGGCCCATGGGGTCGAACAGCATGCGGGGCAAGCGCTTGAGAATCGACAGGTCGGCAATCGGGAACACCTGCTCGGTCGCCAGGTGCCCGGCGTTGCCATAGGACGCCCCCATGCCGGGTTCCTGCAGGTCGAGCACCACCACCTGCCGGCCCTGGCGCGCCAGTTGCAACGCGCAGGCCACGCCAATAATGCCGGCGCCCACCACGACGATATCGCGCTCGGCCATGGCCTAGGCTTCTGCGTGGTTAGTGTGTTGCGCCGACCAGTCGGCGTACCACTGGCGAAACAGCGCGTACTGGCTCTGGGCGTAACGGCGCTGGGCCTCGCTGAGCACGTCGGTTTCGTTGAAATGCACGCTGTAGCCCTGGTCGCCGTTAAGCTCCATCAGGTACTTGTAATACAGCACCAGGTCGCAGCCTTCATCGAATGACGACAGCACGGCCAGCGCGGCCTCCAGTTCACGGGCCTGGCGCCGGGCCTTGACATCGCCCTTGGCGGCTTGCCTGCTCAGCGCCACCAGTTGCAGGACTTCCCGGGGCAGTGCGTTGCCGACACCGGTGATAGCACCCGTGGCGTTGCAATTGACGAAACCGTGCACCACCTGGGTGTCGACGCCGACCATCAGGGTGACGCTGTCGTCCTGGGAGGTGATGTGTTCCGCTGCGTAGCGCAGGTCTGCAGCACCGCCGAACTCCTTGAAGCCAACGAGGTTCGGGTGTTCGCGGCGCAGTTCAAAGAACAGGTCGGCGCGGGTGGCGAAGCCGTAGTAGGGGCTGTTATAGATCACCGCCGGCAGGTTCGGCGCGGCCTTGAGGATCGCCGAGAAGTGGGCCTTTTGCGCAGTGGCGGATGCGCCACGGGACAGCACGCGCGGAATCACCATCAAACCGCTGGCGCCCACCTTGGCGGCGTGGGCCGCATGGGCAATCGCTTCGCGGCTGTTGACCGCCCCCGTACCGACGATGGTCGGCACGCCAGCCGCCACCAGACGCGCGACACCTTCCTGGCGCTGGGCTTCAGTCAGCAACGGCCAGTCGCCCATGGAGCCGCAATACACCACGGCGCTCATGCCGATATCGACCAACTCGCGACCCTTGGCGACCAATGCGTCGAAGTCCGGCTTGCGATCAAAGGTGCATGGCGTCATCAGGGCGGGGATGCAGCCGGTGAAAATGTTGTCGTTCATTGTTCTTGTTCCTTGAGTCAGTTAAGCAGGGCCGGGGCGCCGATGCCCCAGGCGAAAGGGTCGCGTTCGTCGATCAGCAAGGTGCTGTCGGCGGTCATGTAGGCGCTGCCGGTGATGAACGGCCGTACGCGTTCGCCGTCCCATTCATAACGGCCGGTGAACTGGCTGCCGGTGATACTGGCCTGGACCCAGGTTTCACCCGGCGCAAGTTTTCCATCGGCCGCCAGGCAGGCCAGCTTGGCGCTGGTGCCGGTGCCGCAGGGCGAGCGGTCATAGGCCTTGCCGGGGCACATGACGAAGTTGCGGCTGTCGGCCAGGTCGTCGTCGGCGAACAGTTCGATATGGTCGATCAGCGCGCCGTCTTCAGCGTGGATGCCTTGGGCTTCGAGGGCCCGGAGCATGGCCCAGGTGTATTCGGTCAGGGCGTCGACGTTGTCCATCTGCAAGGCTTGGCCGTGCTGCGACACCAGGAAAAACCAATTGCCGCCCCAGGCGATATCGCCGTGGACCACGCCATGGCCCGGCACATCGACCGGCACCTGTCGGCGAAAACGGTAGGCAGGCACATTGCGCAAGGTCACGCTGGCGTCTTCGTGCAGCGTCGCCGCCACCGGGCCGACGGGCGTGTCGATGGTGTGCACGCCGGGCTGGATGAGACCCAAGTAGTGCAAGGACGCCACCAGGCCGATGGTGCCGTGGCCGCACATGCCGAGGTAGCCGGCGTTGTTGAAGAAAATCACGCCGCACACCGCGCCGGGGGTGACAGGCTCGCAGTACAGCGCGCCAACCAGCACGTCATTGCCACGCGGTTCCAGCAAGCAGGCGCGGCGCCAGGGGTCGTGCTCGCTGCGCAGGTACGCCAGTCGCTCGGCAAGGGTGGCGCCGTGCAAGGCCGGAAAGCCGGTCATCACCAGCCGCGTCGGTTCGCCGCCGGTGTGGGAGTCGATCACGTGCAGCCGTTTCATAAGACGCTCACTTGTGAGTGATTGGATAGGCATACAGTGAGCCCATGGAGGGCGGCGCGATTGATGTTTTTTGCCTGTATTGATGACGAAATCAGCACAGTTTCCACCGCTCGACAGTGCTCCGGGCATCGGGCAATCTGCTAGGCGTCAAGGCCATCCGTGGGAACCGACCATCATGATGCAGAGCGCGTTTGCGACCCTTTGCCAGGGGAACGAGGCGAATCGCCCTCACACCCTCAAGCAGCTGTTGGCCGGTGTCGTACAGCTGTTGCCAATGCTGGATGTGATCCCCAACGCGGCGATTTTCATCAAGGACACCCAGGCGCGTTATGTGCTCGCCAACCTCACCCTGGTGCAACGCTGTGGCCTGAAGTATCTGCAGCCGCTGCTGGGCAAGACCAGCGCCGAAGTGTTTCCCGCGCAACTGGGGCCGGGCTACACCGAGCAGGACCGGCGCGTGCTGGAGCAGGGCTTGGTGCTGCAAGACCAGCTGGAACTGCACCTTTATGGCACTCGCGAACCGGGCTGGTGCCTGACCCACAAATGGCCGTTGTACAACCACAGCGGCGCCATCATCGGCCTGGCCGGTATTTCCGTCGACCTGCAAACCGCCAGCGAAAGCCACCCGGCGTACCCGCGCCTGGCCGCCGTGGACGCGCACATCCGCGCGCACTTCAACCGCCGTGTCACGCTGGGTGAATTGACGCATATCGCCGGGATTTCCGTGGCGCAGCTGGAGCGTTACTGCAAACGCGTGTTCCACCTCACGCCCCGGCAGATGATCCAGAAAGTGCGCCTGGAGCAGGCCCATCGGTTGTTGCAGACCGGCATGCCGATTACCGAAGTCGCGTTGCAGTGCGGCTATACCGATCACAGCGCGTTCAGTCGCCAGTTCAAGGCGTCGACGGGGTTTACGCCGAGGCAGTATCGGGACACCTGCAACGCCTGACTCGTGTTCTGTAGTGAGCGGGCTCGTCCCGCGCTGGGGGGCGAAGCCGCCCAAATAAGGCCACCTCAGTCTTTCAGAAAGACTGAGGTGCCTGGGTTTAGGGCGGCTTCGCCACCCAGCGCGGGACAAGCCCGCTCACTACGGTCCGTTTCAGGGCAGCCACATCGCAATGCAACGAATGCGCCACACAACCCTCATATGTTCACGAGTAATGCATTCGACGACAGGTACCAAGCTTATGACGGCGGCTGAAAACAACCATGTGAACTGGCTGGTGGAACAATCGATGCTGCATGCGGCACGCCAGCGGGCCAAGCTCTATTCGGGGCAGGGCCGGTTGTGGCAGCAGCCTTACGCGCAGACCCGGCCGCGCGATGCGTCGGCGTTGTCGTCGGTGTGGTTCACCGCCTACCCGGCGTCGATCGTGACCCGTGAGGGCGGCACGGTACTGGAGGCGCTGGGGGATGAAGCGCTGTGGCACGCCTTGTCGAAGATCGGCATCCAGGGCATCCATAATGGCCCGCTGAAAAAGTCCGGCGGCCTGAACGGTACCCGGCACACGCCGACCATCGACGGTAACTTCGACCGCATCAGTTTTGAAATCGACCCACAGCTGGGCACCGAGGCGCAATTGCAGGCGTTGACGCGCATGGCGGCGGCGCACAACGCGGTGATCATCGACGATGTGATCCCGTCCCACACCGGCAAGGGCGCGGACTTTCGCCTGGCCGAGATGGCGTATGAGGACTACCCAGGCCTCTACCACATGGTTGAAATCCGTGAAGAAGACTGGCCGCTGCTGCCCGAGGTCGCCGAGGGGCGCGATGCGCAGAACCTCAGCCCGCTGCAGGTCGATGCGTTGCGCGACAAGCACTACATCGTCGGCCAATTGCAACGGGTGATCTTCTTCGAGCCCGGCGTCAAGGAAACCGACTGGAGCGCCACCGACGTCGTGGTGGGCGTGGACGGCAAGCCGCGGCGCTGGGTGTACCTGCATTATTTCAAAGAGGGCCAGCCATCGCTGAATTGGCTGGACCCGACCTTCGCCGCGCAGCAGATGATCATCGGCGATGCGCTGCATGCCATCGACGTGATGGGCGCGAAGATCCTGCGCCTGGACGCCAATGGTTTCCTCGGCGTGGAACGCAAGCTCGACGGCACCGCGTGGTCCGAAAGCCATCCGCTGTCGATCACCGGCAACCAGTTGCTCGGCGGGGCGATCCGCAAGGCCGGCGGTTTCAGCTTCCAGGAGCTGAACCTCACCGTGGATGACATTGCTTCGATGTCCCATGGCGGCGCCGACCTGTCCTACGACTTCATCACCCGTCCCGCCTACCAGCACGCGCTGCTGATGGGCGATGCCGAATTCCTGCGCTTGATGCTGCGCGAAATGCACCGGCAGGGCATCGACCCCGGCTCGCTGATCCATGCGTTGCAGAACCACGATGAATTGACCCTGGAACTGGTGCACTTCTGGACGCTGCACGCCCATGACACCTTCCTGTACCAGGGCCAGACCTTCCCCGGCAATATCCTGCGTGAGCACATTCGCGAACAGATGTACGAGCGCCTGACCGGCGAGCATGCGCCATATAACCTCAAATTCGTGACCAACGGCGTGTCGTGCACCACCGCCAGCATCATCACGGCGGCGCTGGGCATTCGTGACCTGGAGGCGATCACACCGGCGGATATCCAGCAGATCCGCCAGATCCATTTGCTGCTGGTGATGTACAACGCCATGCAGCCTGGCGTGTTTGCCTTGTCCGGCTGGGACCTGGTGGGCGCGCTGCCGTTGGCGGCCGAAGAGGTCGAGCACCTGATGCAGGACGGCGATACGCGCTGGATTCATCGCGGCGCGTATGACCTGGTGGAGCTGAACCCGGACGCAGAGCTGTCCGCCGGCCACATGCCACGCTCGAAAAGCCTCTACGGCAGCTTGAACAGCCAGTTGCAGGACCCCGAGTCCTTCGCCTCGCAACTGCAAAAAATTCTTGCCGTACGCCGCGCCTACGATATCGCCGCGAGCCGCCAGATCCAGGTGCCGGAGGTGGAGAATCCTGGGCTGTTGGTGATGGTGCACGAATTGCCGGCCGGCAAGGGCACGCAAATTACCGCGCTGAATTTTGGCGCTACGCCAATCACCGAGACCCTGCATTTGCCCGATATTGCCGCGGGCATGGTGGTGGACATCATCAACGAGCGGGTCGAGGGGGATTTGACCGCCGAAGGCGAATTCACCATTACGCTGGATGCCTATGAGGGGCTGGCGTTGCGGGTAGTGAGCAGCTCACCCCTGTAGGAGCGAGCTTGCTCGCGAAACGTCAACAATAACGCGTGCTTGCTGGATGAACCCGGCGCCTATGGGTTCTTCGCGAGCAAGCTCGCTCCTACAAGTCAGTACAGTTGCGGCACAATGAGTTCCGGTGGCGTCGGGCTGCGCGAATAGTCCTCCTGCCGTTCGCGCTGCGGCAGTTCGATCACCGGTAGCTCAACTTCCTCATAGGGCATTTGCCCGAGCAGGTGACTGATGCAGTTGAGCCGCGCTTTCTTCTTGTCATCCGCCTGCACCACCCACCAGGGCGCTTCGGCGATGTGGGTGCGTTCGAGCATGATCTCCTTGGCCTTGGTATAGGCTTCCCAACGCCGGCGCGACTCCAGGTCCATGGGACTGAGCTTCCACTGCTTGAGCGGGTCATGAATACGGCTGAGAAAGCGCAGGTGCTGTTCCTGGTCGGAAATCGAAAACCAATACTTGATCAACTGGATACCGGAGCGGGCGAGCATACGTTCGAACTCCGGCACGGTGCGGAAGAACTCTTCGTACTGGTCGTCATTACAGAACCCCATGACTTGCTCGACGCCGGCGCGGTTGTACCAACTGCGGTCGAACAGCACGATTTCGCCGGCGGCCGGCAGGTGTGAGACGTAACGCTGGAAATACCACTGGGTTTGTTCGCGGTCATTCGGCGCGGGCAGGGCGGCCACCCGGCAGACCCTGGGGTTCAGGCGCTGGGTGATGCGCTTGATCACGCCGCCCTTGCCGGCGGCATCACGCCCCTCGAACAGGATCACCACCTTGTGGCCGGTCTTGACCACCCAGCTTTGCAATTTCACCAGCTCGCCCTGCAGGCGGAACAGCTCGCTGAAATAAATCCTGCGTGCGGCTTTTTCGCGGCTTTCACCGACATGCTCATCGAACAGTGTGTTCAGGTCGTGCCCGTCTTCGGACAGTTCCAGTTCCAACTCCTCATCACTGTGATCAAGCAATTCACGGTGAATGCGCTGCATCAAGGCGTCTTCTACAGAGGACATGGGCGGAACTCGCGTGGTGGGGATGGCCAAGTCATAGACGCATTTTGTTACCAACCAATTACACCGAATAGCCTGATCGCCAGGGAGGAGGGCGACAACCGGGCGTTTTGCCACTGCACGTTCATAAAACCGTAACAAGATTGTTGCAGAGTTGCCGAGCCCGAAATCACTAGGATTCTCCTTAATGAAACGTCTGATGAAGTCTGCTGCAATCGCCGTCGCGGTTTCTTTGAGTGCCACCTCGGTATTTGCGGCGGAAAACGTCCGCCTGACAGGTTCTGGCGCAAGTTTCCCGGCTCCGATCTACCTCACCTGGTTCAAAGACTTCAGCAAGAAGACGGAGGGCGTCACGGTTGACTACCAATCCAAGGGTAGCGGCGCGGGCGTGCAGGACTTCCTGAACAAAACCGTCGACTTCGCCGCCAGTGACTCGGCAATGAAAGACGAAGACATCGCCAAGGTTGCCGAAGGCGTGCAACTGCTGCCGATGACCGCGGGCGAAATCGTTCTGGCGTACAACCTGCCGGGCAGCCCAAAAGGCTTGAAGCTGCCGCGCGATGTTTACTCCAACATCTTCCTGGGCAAGATCACCAAGTGGAACGACCCGCAGATCGTCGCGGCCAACCCTGAGCTGAAACTGACTGACATGCCGATCACGGTTGTGGTGCGCGCAGACTCCAGCGGTACCACTGCGGTGTTCACCAAGCACCTGTCGGCCATCAACCCTGCGTTCAAACAGGACCTGGGTGAAGGCAACACCGTCAACTGGCCAGCCAGCGACAAGTTCATCAAATCGCCGAAAAACGATGGCGTGACCGCCACCGTGCGCCAGACCCCAGGCGCCATCGGCTACATCGAGTACGGCTTCGCCAAGCTGGCCAAGGTCGACTTCGCCCAGCTGCAGAACAAGGCCGGCAAATACGTGGTGCCAAACGCCGAAAGCGGTGCTGAAGCCCTGGCTGCGGTGAAGATGCCGGAAAGCCTGGTGGCCTGGCTGCCGGATCCGGATGGCGCCAAGTCCTACCCGATCACTTCCTATACCTGGATGATCTTCCGCAAGAACAACGGCAACCCGGCCAAAGCCAAGGCCATGCGTGAAATGGTCGAGTACAGCCTGACCGAAGGCCAGAAAATCGCCGATTCGATGGGCTACATCCCGCTGCCCAAATCGGTTGTCGACCAGGTTCGCAAAGCTTCCGCCAACATTCAGTAAGGCTTGCCAGGCCGCTCCCGGCGTGGGCTTGCCCGCCATGCCGGAAGCGTTCCCCCCTTGTTCCGGAATCAGCCAATGAACTCACCTTTTGTCGTACCGGTTAACCCGGACTCTGCGTGCCGGCCACCGTCCACGAAGGACTTTGTGGTTGACCGCACCTTCCGTGCCCTTGCACGCATCGGTGTGGTGCTGATACTGGCGCTGGTTTTCGCGCTGGTGTTCGAAGTAGGGCGCAAGGCACTTCCCGGCATGGAGAAGCACGGCTTTGATGTGCTGTTGGGCAGTGTCTGGGATGTGAACCAAGGCAAATACGGCATTCTGCCGGCGATTTGGGGCACGCTGTACAGTGCCTTCATCGCGTTGCTGATCGCAGGCTTCTTCGGCGTCAGCATGGCGATATTCCTGACTCAGGACTTTTTACCGGCCAAGCTGGCTGCAGTGTTTCGCACCATCGTCGAGTTGCTCGCCGCCATCCCCAGCGTCGTTTACGGCCTGTGGGGGATCTATGTGGTGATCCCGGCGATTCGCCCGCTCACGGCGTGGCTGAACAGCGAGCTTGGCTGGATCCCGTTTTTCGGCACCTCCCTGAGTGGACCGGGCCTGCTGCCGGCCGCGTTGGTACTGGCGATCATGATTCTGCCGACCATCGCCGCGGTTTCCCAGGACGCCCTCACCGGCGTGCCGATGAAAACCAAGCAAGCCGCCTACGGCATGGGCACTACCCATTGGGAAGCGATTCTCAAGGTGATGGTGCCATCCGCCGCCACCGGCATCTTCGGTTCCCTGGTGCTCGGCCTGGGCCGCGCACTGGGTGAAACCATGGCCCTGGCGATGCTGGTGGGCAATGCGAACAATATTTCCCTGTCGCTGTTTGCACCGGCCAATACCCTGGCGGCCTTGCTGGCGCTGAACTTTCCCGAAGCCGGCCCGAACGAGATCGAGGTGCTGATGTACGCCGCACTGGTGCTGATGTTCATCACGCTTTTGGTGAACATCATCGGTTCGATGATCATGGTCTACGCCCAGCGGGGGACTAAACAATGACTGACCTCTCTTCCCCAATCACCGCCATGCCGAGCCTGCAGCGCCGGTTCGAAGGCCGCGCCCTGCGTAGCCTGGTGCTGACCAGCCTGGTGTGGTTTGGCGCACTGCTGGCCAGCGTGCCGCTGATTTCCGTGCTGTACATGCTGATCACCCGCGGCGGCGCTCGCCTGAGCCTGGAAGTGTTCACCGAATTGCCACCGACCGGGTTCGAGACCGGCGGTGGCTTCGGCAACGCCATGGCGGGTACGTTCGTCATGGTCGGTATCGCGGCTGCCATCGCGGTGCCGGTCGGTATCCTGGCCGCCGTGTTCCTGGCTGAACTGGGGCCGGACAGCAAACTGGCGAACGCCTCACGCTTTGCCGCCAAGATGCTCACCGGCTTGCCGTCGATCCTGGCGGGCGTATTTGCCTACGCCCTGGTGGTGATGACCACCGGGACCTACTCGGCGCCTGCCGGCGGCATCGCACTGGCGGTATTGATGCTGCCGATCGTGGTGCTCACGGCTGAAGAGTCGATGAAGATGGTGCCCAAGATCATGAAGGACGCTGCCTACGGCATGGGCTGCACCCGCTCGCAAGTGATCTGGAAAATCGTCCTGCCCACCGGCATGCCGGCAATCCTCACGGGCGTCATGCTCGCCGTGGCGCGCGCCGCTGGCGAAACCGCACCGCTGTTGTTCACCGCGCTGTTCAGCAACTACTGGATCTACCACGACGGCAACCTGGCGGTGATGAATCCGACGGCCTCCCTTGCCGTGCTGATTTACAACTTCTCCGGCATGCCCTTCGACAACCAGCTCGAGCTCGCCTGGGCGGCCTCGTTGGTGCTGGTGATGATCGTGCTGGTCGTGAATATCGTGAGCCGTATTTTCGGCAAGCCCAAGTACTAAGAACGGGAGCAACTGAATCTTGAACACGTCATCTGCGCAAATAGCCGCTCCGTTTATCACCCAGGCACCTGTGGTCATGGACTGCAAGCTGGACAAGATTTTCTACGGCAACTTCATGGCGGTGCGTGATAGCCATGTGCCAATCGAAAAAAACAAGATCACCGGTTTCATCGGTCCGTCCGGCTGTGGCAAATCCACCGTGCTGCGTAGCCTCAACCGCATGAATGACCTGGTGAAGGGCTTTCGCTTCGAAGGCCATGTGCATTTCCTCGGCCAGGACGTGTACGGCAAGGGCGTTGATCCCGTGGTCGTACGCCGTTACATCGGCATGGTGTTCCAACAGCCGAACCCGTTCTCGATGAGCATTTTCGACAACGTGGCTTTTGGCTTGCGCCTCAATCGCTACAAGGGTGACCTGGGCGACCGCGTCAAGCACGCCCTGCAGGGCGCCGCGTTATGGGATGAGGTCAAGGACAAGCTCAAGGTCAGCGGCCTGTCGCTTTCCGGCGGCCAGCAGCAACGCCTGTGCATCGCCCGCGCCATCGCCACCGAGCCTGAGGTGTTGCTGCTCGATGAACCCTGCTCGGCGCTTGACCCGATTGCCACGCGCCGCGTCGAGGAACTGATGGTCGAGCTCAAGAAGGACTACACCATCGCGCTGGTGACCCACAACATGCAGCAGGCCATTCGCGTGGCCGATACCACCGCGTTTTTCTCGGTGGATATCTCCCAGGGCACCCGCACCGGCTATCTGGTGGAAATGGGCCCCACCGCGCAGATCTTCGAAAACCCGCGCGAGCAAATGACCGGGGACTACATCAGCGGCAAGTTCAGCTGATCCGCCCATCCACTGTTTCTCAGGATTGCCAATGACTGCAACACGTCGTCTTGATTTGCTCGCGATCGAACGCGCACTGCGTAAGGTACAGGGCCGTTTTGCCCAGCTCAGCCGGGACTTTACCGAGCCACGCGACCCGCTGACAGACGAGGTGTTGCACAATGTGCTTGAAGGCTACGCCCTGATTGACGAGTATGTGGCGCGCGGAGTCGACTTGTTCGACCTGCAGCAACTGAACCTGATGCTGGAGATCAATGCCACCGTGCTCTGCGGCAAAGACCCGCAGCGCCGGCAGGAATACGCCCAGCACCTGGCCGCGACCGAAGTGCATTTTTTCAACAATGTCGAAGGTGGCATCAAGGATTTGTACAACTGGTACTGCAAGCACCACGATGAATCGGTGTGGAAGCGCGCCGCCGGTGTCTACGTGCGCGTCCTCAGCAAGCCGCAGTTGTTCATTGAAGGCAACCACCGCAGCGGTTCGCTGATCGTCAGCTACCTGCTGATGCGCGCGGGGTTGCCACCTTTTGTACTGACGCTGGACAACGCCGAGGGCTACTTCAACCCGTCCTCGGTCATACGCAACTCCGCCAAGCATGGCGTCAAGGCCTTGTACGAATTGCCCAAGATCAAGAAGAAATATGCCGCGTTCCTGGAAGATAACGCCCCTGATCCAGCGGAGTTTTTCCTGGGCGACACCCCGGCACCCGTTTATCAAGGTGGCTATTGATATGCTCGGCACGCTCAAGCATGCGTTCAAGCGCCAGCGCATTCGTATCTCGTTCGATATCGATGACACGCTGGCTTGCCAGCTCCACCACAGTGCGACCGAACACAGCCGTTTGCCGGCGTGTGTGCACCGCTGGCTGGGCGAACCGCTGCGCAGCGGAACCCGCGCCTTGACCCGTGAGTTGCGGCGCCAGGGCTGCAGCGTGTGGGTCTATACCTCGTCCGGCCGCACCCCGTCCTACATCCGTCGTTGGTTATTGCTGTACGGCATCCACGTCGATGGTGTGGTCAACAGCGTGCGGCACAACCAGGCCCTCACGGACCGTGGCCTGTCGAGCACCCCGTCGAAATTCCCGCCGGCATTCGACATCGACTTGCATGTCGATGATTCCGAGGGCGTGCAGCTTGAGGGGGTCGATCACGGGTTTCGCGTGGTGGTGGTGGACCCGCAAGACAAGCAGTGGGCGCAACGCGTGCTGGAGGCGGTTGCACAGGTGCAGACGCAGCTTGCGCGGCAGCAACCAAAGAGGCACAAGCTGCCGGTGCGCAGTTATCCGGGGCTTACGTTGAACGGGTGAAGAAGCTTGCCGTACAGGCAGAGTTAAGCAGGGGGGCGGCTGAGGAATCAGTTGGCCCCCTTTTTTATGCTTGTTCAACTGGGTGTGCCTGTTTTACCAACTTTCAGAGACTGACAATTCCTGTAGTGAGCGGGCTTGTCCCGCGCTGGGTGGCGAAGCCGCCCCAAACCAGGCGAATTGGGTTTGTCTGAAACTGCGCGGTGTCTTTATTGGGGCGGCTTCGCCAC